>NZ_JBSXNL010000046.1:0-116813 GCF_056857615.1 Galbibacter sp. L-19 | reverse complement strand
ATTTTACAATCCAATTCTTTTAAAACCTTGAGGATTTTGTCGTAATTTGCTTGAAAGTTGTGCATATAAATTATAGTGTGGTTACTACAATTTACTGCATTTTAGCAGTTTGCACAACTTTTTCTAAATGCACAACGGGTGAATATAGATTTTTTGCATTCTTGACTCTTGATTGAAAAAGAGAGGAGTCCGAAGTCGGAAGTCCGAAGTAAAAAGTTATGCTGTTACAAAGAAAAAAACTGCTTACGGAGCACTTTTCTTTATATTGAAAAATTTAAAGATTGAAGGATTGAAAAAGAAAGAAGTCGGAAGTCCGAAGTCAGAAAAAAAGGAAATATTTTTAAACTATAAACTAACAAATCAACTATTCAACAGCTCCAGAAGCTTCATCATAGTTTTCCAATTTCTGGTGGTGGCTTGTAAATTGAGTTTCTTTTCAATAAACGGATTAGCAATTTTTGCTTTTCCGTAGCCATTTTTATAGCAGAAATAAAGAGTATTATTTTTCAGAATAAACAATTCATCTGAGGTCTCAAAAGTTTTTAAGGTTTCTAGTTTTTCTGGATTTGGAGTTTCATTTAAAAAAGTAATATAGAGTTTGGTAATTTCTTCAGTTTCTATAAACGGATTGTTCTCGATAATTGTTAAGAAAGTTTCTTTCGGAATTATAAAGCAACTCACAGCAAATCCAAAATGTACTTTTATAGCTTCTTCAGCGGTATGTTTAAGCTTTGAAATATTAGTTTCTTCCGCAGAAAAAATAACATTTCCACTTTGGATATAGGTGGCTATATTTTGAAAATCGAGTTCTTGAAGAACAACTTTTAGGTCGGTCATTTTTACTTTTCGATGACCGCCAACATTGATTCCTCGCAGTAATAAAACAAAAGCTTGCATAGTTTTTTATATCAGAAATGAGATTAAAGGTATTGAAAATAAAAAACCTCAAAGATTAAATAATCCTTGAGGTTTATTGTTATGTTAGGGATTATTGTTTTAATCCAAACCGCCTCTTCTAGTAGGTTCTCTTTGACTAGGCCATTCTTGAGGTTTTCCAGTTTCATCATCAATAGGTAAAACACTTTTTTCTGTTGATGTTTTTTCAGGATCTTCACTAGCCATATAAGTTAAAATAGCAGTTAGAATTACATTGTTCTGAACATCATCAAAAACAATTTTATCATAAGTATCTCTATTGGTATGCCATGTATAATTCCAATAAGACCAGCTTAAAGAGCTTAACGAAAATGCAGGTGCACCAGCGGCTACAAAAGAAGCATAATCAGAACCTCCTCTAGAAGGAGTGCCTGGAAAATGAGTTTCGATATGTTTTGAAACGTCTTTAGGAACAGCATTAAGCCACTTTCCTAAATAATCATACGAATGCAAAAATCCTTGTCCAGAAAGATTTACAACCCTACCGGTTCCATTATCCTGATTAAATACAGCTTGCACATTTTTTACAATCTCCGGATGGTCTTCTACAAAAGAACGAGAGCCATTCAATCCTTGTTCCTCACTTCCCCATAGTCCGATAATAATAGTACGCTTTGGATTAGGATACATTTTCTTTAAAACTCTCGCAGTTTCCATCATGGTAATGGTTCCAGTACCGTTATCGGTTGCTCCAGTTCCTCCATCCCACGAATCGAAATGAGCAGAAAGAATAACATATTCTTCTGGCTTTTCGGTTCCTTTAATTGTTGCAATGGTATTAAAAGTAGGAACTACGCCAAGGTCTTTGGCTTCTGCTACTATTTTAAGTTGAGGTTTTGCTCCATGTTCTACCATTCTGTAAAGCATTCCGTAGTCTTCTAAAGCAATATCTACCATTGGAATTTTTTTAGTACGAGCACTAAAAATTTTATTAACTCCAAAACCTTTAGACCAATAGGATTGTGCAATTCCAGCAGCGCCAGCTTTTTCTATTGCTTCTGGAAGTGTTCTAGAAGTATAACCCGTTTTTCTCATGTTATCTCGCCATGCTTTGTCTAAAGAATCGCGTTCTGCTTTCATTTTTTCAAAAGATTCTGGGGTAGCATATTCTTCCCAATTATCGTCTGGTCTTCCTGTAATCTGGTTCATAGAAACCATTACAATTTTTCCTTTTACAGATTTTAGCCATTTATCAAAAGCCAAGGAATCTTTTACTGTAGGAAGAACTATTAATTCTGCTGTAACTCCTTTGCTAGAAGTACCAGGATTCCAAGCAAGCTGTGTGCCTTCAATAGTTTTTACACGCGGATAGACCATGTCAATATGAGTAATTCCTCGTTCCCAGCCTTTCCATTCGCCCCATTTTTCATTTTCTGCAGCAATACCCCAAGAATCAAATTTCTTAACGGCCCAGTCATGCGCTTGTTCCATCTGTGGAGTTCCCACTAAACGCGGACCAATGCCATCCATAAGCTCATAAGCCAATTCTTTTAATTGCGAATTTTGAGAAGCTTCATTTACAATGTTCTCAATAACTTCTTTATCGGTTTGTGCATTTACAACACTGGTAATGATAAAGAATGCGGATAGTAGGTTTATTTTTTTAATCATGTTCTATAGGTTATTTTTTAAATTCTTTTAATGCAGCTTTGTTAGGTAATTCTTTATAACCCATATTGTAAAGGGTAAATCCAAAAATATCTGCATATTGGTCTATTGTTTTGCTTACTGGAGTTCCAGCTCCGTGTCCAGCGTTGGTTTCAATTCTAATAAGCACAGGATTGTTTCCACTTTGTTTTTCTTGTAATTCTGCCGCAAATTTAAAACTATGAGCAGGTACTACGCGGTCGTCATGGTCTCCCGTTGTTATTAGCGTTGCTGGATAAGCAGTTCCTTCTTTTACATTATGAACAGGCGAATATGCTTTTAGGTATTCAAACATTTCTTTATCGTCTTCGGCAGTACCATAATCGTACGCCCAACCTGCACCCGCAGTAAATGTATGGTAACGAAGCATATCTAAAACTCCTACAGCTGGTAAAGCTACTTTCATTAAATCTGGACGCTGTGTCATGGTTGCGCCAACCAATAATCCTCCATTAGAACCTCCGCGGATTGCTAAATAATCTGATGAAGTATAATTTTCTTTGATGAGGTATTCTCCCGCTGCAATAAAGTCGTCAAAAACATTTTGTTTCTGAAGTTTTGTTCCAGCATCATGCCATTTTTTACCGTATTCTCCACCACCGCGTAAGTTTGGAACTGCATACACACCACCTTGTTCTAACCAAACAGCCATAGCCGTACTAAATGAAGGTGTTAAGCTGATGTTGAATCCGCCGTAACCATAAAGAATAGTTGGGTTTTTTCCGTTAAGCTCGATTCCTTTTTTATAGGTAATAAGCATAGGAACTTTTGTACCATCTTTTGAAGTATAAAAAACTTGTTTTGACTCGAAATCGTTGCTATTAAAATCTATTTCTGGAGTCCAATAAACTTCAGACTCTCCTGTTTCAGGATTGTATTTATAAGTACTTCCTGGGGTGTTGTAATTGGTAAAAGAATAATAGATTACATCGTCTTCCTTTTTACTTCCAAAACCACCAACACTTCCAATACCTGGTAATTTAACATCTCGAACTAATTTCCCGTCGTAATCATATTGCTTTACTTGAGAAACGGCATCCACCATATATTCCGCAAAGAAATAACCACTTCCCGTATTCGGACTCAAAACATGTTCTGTTTCTGGAATAAAATCTTCCCAATTTTCTGGACTCGGATTAGAAGCATCTACAGTAACTATTTTTTTGTTTGGAGCGTTTAAATTGGTTACCAAATAAAGTTTAGAACCTACATTTTCTATTACATAAGTATCACTTTCTGTAGTTTCGATGATGGGAATTAAAGGAGCGTTCTTTTTATTGAGGTCTTTAATAAATAGCTTGTTTCCAGAGGTGGAAATAGATGCACTAATTAATAAATAATTATTGTCCTCGGTAACGTTTCCACCAACATAACGGTGTTTCTCGGCTTCTGTCCCTCCAAATATAAGCTGATCGTCTTTTTGAGGAGTTCCTAATTTATGATAGTACAATTTATGCTGATCTGTTTTTGCTGAAAGTTCACTTCCTTTTGGCTTGTCGTAGCTCGAATAAAAGAAGCCTTCGTCTCCTTTCCAAGAGAGGCCGCTAAACTTTACATCAACAATAGTATCTTCTACAATTTCTTTAGTTTTAGCATCTTTTATAATTACTTTTCTCCAATCGCTTCCTCCTTCAGAGATTGAGTAAGCAGCTAGATTTCCACTTTTAGAAAAACTTAAACCGCCTAAAGAAGTAGTTCCGTCTTCAGAAAAAGTATTTGGATCTAAAAATACTTCTTCGTTTCCTTCTTCTCCTTTTTTGCGGTACACTACATATTGATTCTGTAGTCCATCATTTTTGTAGTAATACGTATAATCTCCTTCTTTAAAAGGGGCAGAAATTTTCTCGAAATTCCATAGTTTTTCTAATCGTCCTTTTAACTGATTTCTAAAAGGGATTTTTTCCAGATACCCAAAAGTTACTTCATTTTCATTTTTTACCCAAGTAGCAGTTTCTTCAGAGCGGTCGTCTTCCAACCAACGGTATGGGTCTTTTACTTCGGTACCGAAATAGGTGTTTACGGTATCTACTTTTTTAGTAGCAGGATATTTCAATGTTAAATCTTTTTTGTTTTCGGTAGTATCACAAGAGGTTAAAACCCCAGCAATCACTACGCAAGTGATGAGTTTCTTCATTATTTATTGATTAGTAATTAGCGAGGATAATTTAAAGAAAAAGCCCTTGATAGCTTACTATCAAGGGCTTTTTTAACATATTTTTATGGTATCCTTATTACACCAATTTATTTTCTACCAAATACTCAGCAATTTGTACTGCGTTTGTTGCAGCACCTTTACGAAGGTTATCGGCTACAATCCACATATTAAGGGTGTTAGGTTGCGACTCATCTCTTCGGATTCTTCCTACAAACACATCGTCTTTATCATGCGCATAAATTGGCATTGGATATGTATTTGTATCTGGATTATCCTGTACTACAACCCCAGGAGTATCGTTTAAAACTCTTCGGATATCTGCTAAAGTAAAATCTTTTTCAAATTGAACATTTACAGCTTCAGAGTGTCCCCCAGAAGTAGGAATTCTAACTGCTGTTGCAGATACAGCAAATGTTTTATCGCTTAATATTTTTTGTGGCTCGCGGGCTAATTTCATTTCCTCTTTTGTGTATCCATTTTCTTCAAAAACATCACAATGAGGTAAGGCATTTCTGTTAATTGGATAAGGGTAAGCCATTTCTCCTTCTACACCAGCCAACTCGTTTTCCAACTGTTTAACAGCTTTTACACCCGTACCAGAAATAGATTGGTAGGTAGAAACTACCACACGCTTCATTCGGTATTGTTTGTGTAGTGGTGCTAATGCCATTACTAACTGAATAGTAGAGCAGTTAGGGTTCGCAATTATTTTGTCTTCTTTTGTAAGCTCATTTGCATTAATTTCTGGAACTACTAATTTCTTTGTAGGATCCATACGCCAAGCCGAAGAATTATCGATAACGGTAACCCCAGCTTCTGCAAATTTTGGTGCCCATTCTAATGAAGTTCCACCACCGGCAGAGAAAATGGCGATGTCTGGTTTTGCAGCCACAGCATCTTCTAGACCTATTACTTTATATGTTTTATCTTTAAAAGAAAGTTCTTTTCCTACAGATCGCTCTGATGCAACTAATAATAATTCTGTAATAGGGAAATTACGTTCCTCTAAAACTTTAAGCATTACTTCTCCAACCATTCCGGTTGCTCCTACAACGGCTATTTTCATGTGTTTATTTTTATTGTTTTTAACGGTAACATGGAACATCTAAAATAATCATTCTACAGGATGTCTACATTTAGACATGGATGTTTCATCTTTATCGTATTAATGTAAAGTTTATTGCTGGTAAACTTGTTTCTTCTTCAATTATGTAAGGCAAAAGTAATTAATATTCACAGTTGTACAACCTAAAAAAAGAAAATTCAAAAAAATATAACAGATTGTTATAAAAATAACTTTTTAGAAATTGTATTTCAAAAAAAAGAAGAAATTGAGTAGGCAAAGAGAAAATGTACTATATTTATTGAATTCCTCATAGAGGTTTTTATTCCCCAGAGCCTGTGCTGAGTTTACCGTAGGGCTCTACGTCTAAATGGATTAAATTATTTTCCTTTGAATCCCTCGTAGGCTTACCTCGAGGTAGTTGATTTGGTAGATAAATATATCAGTTATCAAATGGATGAGCCTTATATAGAACGTTTTGATGAGGTATTTCCTTATATGATTAAAAATAAACTAAATGAATAAAATATTTTTCTATATAATTATTTTCCAACTTTGTAGCTGTACTATTAGTAATAGCGGGGAGAATGCTGTTGTAGTTGATAAAAAAACTCAGGATTCCATTATCAAGATGTATGCTGCAGAATGTGCACATGCTTATAACTACAATCTTGATATGAAAAAATGGCAAGATTGTTTGGATAAGGGTTTGGCGGTAGATAGCACGATTGCATATTTATGGCAACAAAAAGCAATGCCTTATTTTAAAGCAAGAAAATATGAGGTAGGGATGGAATATATTGATAAGGCAGTAAAATACAATCCAAAACGATATTTAGGCTATCGGGCATTTATAAAATGCATTTTTGCTAAAACGTATCGTGATGCTATTGTAGACTTTGAAAAAGCTAAAGAGTTAGAAGGAAACAATTATGTAATGGATCATACTTACAATTTCTATATAGCACTATCTTTATTACAATTAAATGAATTTCAAAAGGCAGAAAAAATTTTTAAAGACGATATTTTTAACCAAAAAGAGCAATGGGGAGAAGGACATTACTTAGATTTATTTTATTACGGAATTTCTTTATATGAACAAGATAAGTGGGAAGAAGCAATTGTACAGTTTGATAAGTCTTTATTGCAATACAAGGAGTTTGCAGATGTCAAGTTTTTTAAAGCCACTTGCTTGTTTAAATTAGAGAAAATAGAGGAAGCGAGCGCGCTTTATGCAGAAGCAAATTTAGACGCAGAAAATGGATTTTCGATAAATGAAGACAATAGTATTTACGAAACATATCCATACCAAAGGAGATGGAAGTAGTAATTTTTTATAGCCTACAGTAGTCCTTTATAATATAACAGTACTAAAAAAACCACCTGTTTATAAGGTGGTTTAAGTTAGACTACATGTGTAGCGGTTTTGTCTCAATTAATGAGCTATATTATTTAGTGTTTTGCTTTTTAAGCTCGTCTCTAATTTCTGCTAACAATTCTTCGGTAGTAGGTCCAGCAGGTGCTGCAGGCGTTTCTTCTTCTTTCTTTTTAGTTTTTTCGTATGCTTTTAATACCATAAAAATACAGAAACCTATAATTACAAAATCCATTATTGTTTGGATAAACATACCATAATTAATGGTTACGGCTTCTGTTACGACTTCTTCCCCGTTTAAAATAGCATCTTTTAAAACAATTTTAAGTTCAGTAAATTTTACACCCCCAAGAAGCATTCCTATGGGAGGCATTAAAATATCTTTTGTAAAAGAAGTAACAATTTTTCCGAAGGCACCACCTACAATTACGGCGGTAGCCAAGTTTACGATATCGCCTTTTAGTAAGAAAGCTTTAAAATCTTTAAAAAATCCCATATATGTTTTTGTGTTAATCCCTCATAGAGGGTCTAATTCCCCGACGCTCTGCGTCGAAATGAATTAAATTTGTTTCCTTTGAATACCTTGTGAGTTTGCCCCGAGGTAGTTAATTTAGTCATTAAATAAAGATATAAAAAAAATGATAAAGTTTTTAGTCGATAAATAATGAAAAAATTGAGTGCTAAATATTATTTATAGAGAATGTAATTCTTTACAAATACCTAATAAACAATTTTACGTCTTATCCTTTGGGAAATGGCAGTTAGGATTTCGTAAGAAATTGTTCCAGCGGTAGCAGCAAATTCACTAGCCGTTGGGTTTTCTCCAAAAACAACAACTTCGTCTCCTTCTTTACACGCTACATTAGTAACGTCTATCATAAGCATATCCATACATACATTACCAATAATAGGGCATTTTTTTCCGTGTACTGTTAAAAAACCTTTTCCCTTTCCATAGTGTCTGCCAATTCCATCGGCGTGTCCTAAAGGAATCGTTGCTGTTTTCATAGTTGTCTTTGCAATATGCCCCTTATTGTAGCCTATGCTTTGGTTAGGTGTAATGCTATGAATTTGAGAAATCACACTTTTTAAAGCAACTACAGGTTTAAAGTCTTCTTTAAAACGAGCATCATTTCCAAAACCATAAAGACCAATACCACTTCTTACCATGTCAAATTGAGCTATGTCGGCATAATTTAATATGCCAGAAGTATTTAGAATATGGAGTAAGGGTTTATAATTTAATAGCGAAAGTAAACGATTTGTTATTTCTTTAAACGAAGTAATTTGCTGAAGTGTAAATGCTTTTTCTGTCAAATCTTCCGAAGCTCCTAAATGCGAAAATACGGAGGCAACCTTTATATTTTCATTGTTAATCAAATGGTTTTCTAAGGTAGAAATGTCTTCCGCAGAAAAACCAAGCCTATTGAGTCCAGTGTTAAATTTTAGATGCACAGGATATTCTTTTTCCTTTTCCGAAGCTATTAAAAAGGCATCAAAAACGTACTTGTTATAAAGGCTAGGTTCTAATTTATAAGCAATAAGCTCTGGAAAATGTATAGGGAGCGGGTGCAAAACTAAAATAGGCTTGGTAACGCCAGCTTTTCTTAATGCAATTCCTTCATCGGTATAAGCCACCGCAAAATAATCCACTTGAAGTTTTTCTAGAAAAAGGGCTAATTGTTCGGCGTCACTTCCGTAGGCATATGCTTTTACAACCGCCATAAACTTGGTAGACGGTTTTATTTTAGACTTTAAAAAAGATAAATTATTTTGTAATGCTGGGAGATTAATTTCTAGGGTTGTTTCCTGAATTTTCGTCATCATCAATATTTTTTCCACTTTCTTTTGAAAGTAATTCAACAGGATCTTTTACTTCTATTTTTTGTACTTTTTCTCTCAGCATAGCTTTAAAAAAAGCAGCTCTACTTAAAGGTTCATACTCTTCTGTTTCTCCAAGTAATACTAATTTATCATTAGTAGATTTTCTAAAACTGTAATTAGCAAGATTTCCTGTTCGGGTACAAATGGCGTGTACTTTGGTAACATACTCGGCAGTAGCCATTAAAGCAGGCATGGGGCCAAATGGATTTCCTTTAAAATCCATGTCCAATCCAGCTACCACTACTCTTATGCCTTTATTGGCAAGATCGTTACATACCGATACAATTTCATCATCAAAAAATTGAGCTTCATCAATACCAACAACATCGCAACCATCTGCTAATAAACGGATATTAGCTGCGGCAGGAACGGGCGTAGAACGGATTTCATTAGCATCATGAGAAACCACCATTTCATCATCATAACGAACATCTACCGCTGGTTTAAAAATTTCTACTCTTTGCCTTGCAAATTGGGCACGTTTTAGCCTACGGATAAGCTCTTCGGTTTTACCGGAAAACATGGATCCGCAGATGACTTCTATCCAGCCAAATTGCTCTTTATGATTTACTGTATTTTCGAGAAACATTTTGTAATTTTCTGTACTGAAAAGAAAAGAGATTTCTTTTCTAGAAAAACTAAACAAACTTAAGCAAATATTTAAAGCTGGATTTAGTATTGGAGAAATAATATCAACAAAAGTGAACTTTTTTTTAAGAAACCTGTTTAAGCAAGCTCACTGTTATAAGGAACATCAGTTTTAGTTTTAAAAGAAAATTAATAGAGAAATAGTAAAAAAATAGCTATCTTTTATGCGTATTTGGTAGTAATAAACTTAAAACCAAGCAAGTTGGTGTTTATTGAAAAGTTTTAAACTTTAGAGAACAATAGTATGAAGAAGAAATTAGAAGAAGAATTAGTTAGTATAGCGCACAGGATTTTAAAATTAAAAGGAAGAGAAAATCTTGATGCTTTGCAAAGTGAGGCTCAAAAATTATATGAGAAGTTGACATTGTTAAAGTATGTTGAAGATCATTTTGGAGAATTACAGTCAACTACTGGAAGAAGTGAAGTAGCCGATAAGTTTGAAATCCTTGCAAATTCTGTTTTAAAGGGAAATTCTGATGTGCCAGAATCAAACCCAAATGAACATGAGGATGAAATTATGACGCCTGTTATAAACACTATTAGAGATATTGTACAAGAAATGCCAGAAGAAGAAACACTAGATGACATCTTATCTGGAATAACACCAAACCCTACATTTGTAAAACGCGATATGGATTTGGTAACACCAAAGGTGAGTAACGGAAATACTGCAGTTGCAGAAAAAAGAGCCCGCTCTTTAAATGAACAATTAAAAGGAGGTTTTGCCATTGGTTTGAATGATAAATTGGCATTTATAAAACATTTATTTAACGGCAGTAATGAAGATTACATTAGAGTGATTTCTCAAATTAATACGATGGATTCTTTTGAAGAAGCCCATGGTTTTATAACTGAAATGATAAAACCCGATTATGAAAATTGGGAGGGAAAAGAAACTTATGAAAATCGTTTTTTAGAGATTATCGAGAAAAAATTTTCTTGAAAACTTTAAATTATTAAGCTTAATTAATTATGAAAATAAAGCTAATTTTATATTGGATAGTAACAGGACTTCTGTCCTTATTTCTTGCATTTGCCGTTTTTAATTACCTCACAAAATTTGAAATGGTACAGGAGATGCTTCAATCGTACAATTACCCATCGTACCTTATTTATGTGTTGATTATTGGTAAAGTTCTCGGGATTATAGCGCTGTTAGTGCCCGTAAAGGGAGTGCTAAAAGAATGGGCGTATGCAGGCTTATTTTATAATTTTATTTTAGCATTTTTAGTACATTATGCCGCAAATGATGGTGAAGGTGGTGGTGCAGTTATTGCTTTGGTTTTATTGATTATATCTTATTTTTTAGGGAAGCAAGTTCGCCCATGGATTATTAGGGGGTAAAAGTATTTAGGCTAATTTCCTTTTTTTACCTTTGCTACAAACTATAGTATGTCTAAATTATACATTGTACCTACGCCTATTGGGAATCTCGAAGATATAACCTTAAGAGCTATTAGCGTATTAAAAGAAGTGGATCTTATTCTTGCAGAAGATACCCGTACTAGTGGAAAACTTTTAAAACACCTAAATGTGCAAACGCATATGCAAAGTCACCATATGCACAATGAGCATAAAATGGTGGAAGGCATATGCCAGAAAATTCTAAGTGGAACATCGGTAGCATTAATTAGTGATGCAGGAACTCCTGCAATTTCCGACCCAGGCTTTTTATTAACCCGATCTTGTATAGAAAAAGGAATAGAAGTGGATTGTTTACCAGGTGCTACTGCTTTTGTGCCCGCAATTGTTAATAGTGGACTCCCAAACGATAAGTTTGTTTTTGAGGGTTTTCTTCCTGTAAAAAAAGGGCGCCAAACACGATTAAAATTTTTAGCTGAAGAAACAAGAACGATGGTTTTTTATGAGTCGCCTCACAAACTACTAAAAACCCTAAACGATTTTTCTACCTATTTTGAAGAAAAAAGACAAGCTTCTGTTTCTAGAGAAATAACAAAACTACATGAAGAAACTGTAAGAGGAACCTTAAAAGAACTGATTCAGCATTTTGAAGAAACTGCCCCTAGAGGTGAGTTTGTTTTAGTAGTAGCTGGAAAGAAATAGGTTTTTTCTGAGGAAAATGGTTTTCTTTTAGTTAATTGTTTTATCATATTTGAGAAAAATTGAATTTGATGGCAAAAATTAGAATAGAAAGAAATTCTGAATGGAATAATAAGGCTCGTGCAATCGGAATTTATATCGACGGAAAAAAAGTTGGAACCATAAATGACGGAGAAACTCAAGAATATCAAGTTGATAATGGAAAGCACGAAATTTTTATGAAAATAGATTGGTGCAGAAGTCCAAAGATTAATTTGGATATAACCGAAAACGAAACAAAAATTTTAAAATTGAGTGGATTTAAATATGGCGCGTGGATTTATTCAATTTTATTCGGAATAATATTAATCTATTTCATTGGAAAATACGCTTTAAATATTAATTTGAACTTTTTAATTTGGATTATGGTAATCGGATTTCTATATCCAATTTATTTCATAACAATCGGAAAAAATAGATATTTAATATTAACTGAAAAAGATAATAAAAACGTGTTACAATAGCATATATAGTTTATGGCATATTTTGTGTTAAACCGAAAAATTATAGAAAGCTTAAAAGTTCAACCGAATGGCGAGCGGTTTTATCCCGCCACAAACCATATGCGCAAACCATTACATACAAGCTGAAAAATGAAAACTCAAGAACACAAAATCAAATTGTATGAAAGTCTATTCATTTTATATAAATGTAAAAATTCAACCGACCTCATTTGGGAAAAAATAAATCAAGATAAATCAGTTTTAAAAGGAGCTAATTTCTCAGACTCACCTTTACTTTACCATATAATTCTAGAAGTTGTTAGCTTTCAAGAAGAGTATAGGAATTTTAGTTCGAAAACTCTAATTGAGTACTCCGAACGAGTTAATCAAGTGAGGGCAATTAATAAAAGCATCATTAAAAAAATAAATAAATGGGACTTACTTAGCTTTAGAAATAATATTGTTGCTCATCCATGGAGAAAAGAAGGTAAATTCATAATACCTGACTCAATCGAATATAATATACCGAGAAATATGTTCGAATTTCAACTATTAATTAATTATTTGAGTTATGCATGGAAAATGATAGAATCGGAATTTTCTAAAGAATTCGAATCCGCCATAGATTATATGCTGACAATTACAATTAATAGAAAACCAAAGCCTGATTATAAAAATATAAACGAAGAACAATTAAAACTTGCAGAAGATGTAAATAGAATTTGCAGAAAATTCGATAAGAACTATACTTTGAAAGTGTTTTTATATGATTTTGACAAGTAAAAAATGCAGCTACAATTTATATAAAAAATGACGGTTTAATCGCTTGAACAAGGGTAATTAGTAAAATAAATGAAAAGTTACATATTAGACGAAGCTGAAGACCTTTTGATTTGGAAAAAGGAACTAAAGAAAGAGACAAATATGAATTCGAGCTAAATCTTGAGTCATAGAAGTATGATTAAATTTAAACATACAGCTCTAAAAAATGATCATTTTATTTAAATAAAACAGTCCAAGAAAAACAATTATACCTAGCTCAATCTAATTAAAATATTTATTAATTGATGCAAAAGTTACTTCAAGAAATAAGTCAATGTCAAGTTTGTGCGGAATACCTTCCGTTAGAGCCAAGGCCTGTTTTAAGGGTTACAAAAAAATCTAAAATTTTAATTATTGGTCAGGCACCAGGATTAAAGGTTCATACAAGTGGGATTGATTGGGATGATCAAAGTGGAAAGAAATTAAGAACTTGGCTTGGAGTAGATAACTATACTTTTTATAATTCAGATAATTTTGGAATTCTCCCAATGGGATTTTGTTACCCTGGAAAAGCAAAAAGCGGAGATTTACCGCCTCGACCAGAATGCAAACCTCAGTGGCATGATAAAGTAGTAAAACAATTGGAATCTGTAGAACTCACTATTTTGGTGGGACAATATGCTCAAAAAAGTTATTTAAAAGACAGGTTTGAAAAGAATCTTACTGAAACAGTAAGAAAATACAATGAATTTCTACCAGAATTCCTTCCTATTCCACATCCATCTCCTACTAATAGATTTTGGATAGCAAAAAATAAATGGTTTGAAACCGATGTAATACCTATTCTTCAGCAGAAAGTAAAAGAAATTTTAAAATAAAAAGTACACGAAGTCCTTAAATGAATGTAGTGTCTTCAAAAGAGAATGTGTATTTTTGAAGTCTCCAAGACAAATAACTATAACTCATACTTTGGCAATGCCCTTTGGGAAGCTTAGGGCAAGCTTTTGAGAAATTAACTCTTGAAGAAATCCATAAGAAAGTCGAATTAAAATAATAAAAATGGGAGCTACAAATACCGTAATTACTACATGGAAAAAGAACATGCAATTTCATTCAACAAATCCAGCAGGCGATTTAATTATTGATGCTAGTCCTGAAGATGGTGGAAATGGCGATGGACTAAGGCCTAAGGCGTTAATGCTTTCTGCATTGGCAGGATGTTCTGGGTTGGATGTAGCTTCATTAATTAAGAAAATGAAATTGGAAGTAGACGATTTCAGAATAGATATTATTGCAGAACTTACCGATGAGCATCCTAAATATTATCATAAAGTAAAAGTAGAATATCACTTTTATGGAGCTGCTTTAGATGAAAAAAAATTACAGAGAGCAGTAGATCTTTCCGTAGAAAAATATTGTGGTGTAATGGAAATGTTTCGTCAATTTGCAGCAATGGAAATTGAAACTACGTTTCATTCAGCATAAAATATTTTACTAAAATAAACTACCTCATAGTAAACTCTGGAGGCAATAATTATTGATTGTTGAGTAAAACATATATATTTTTAAATGACTCGTTGGACTGTAAAAGCATCACATAATAAAGAAGCTATTAACTCACTTTCAGAAACATTGGGAGTGGATACTGTTATTGCTAGTTTACTTTTACAAAGAGAAATTACAAATTATGAAGAGGCAAAAAAGTTTTTTCGCCCTTCTTTGAGTCATTTACACGATCCTTTTTTGATGAAGGATATGGAAAAAGCGGTATCTAGAATTGAAAAGGCAATTGCCGAAGGAGAGAATATTTTAGTGTATGGAGATTATGATGTGGATGGAACTACGGCAGTTTCTTTGATGTCGTCTTATCTTTTAGAAGCATATCCAAATGTGGCAACATATATTCCAGATAGGTATAATGAAGGATATGGTGTTTCTTATCAAGGAATTGATTTTGCAGATGACAATGGCTTTACCTTAATTATAGCACTAGATTGTGGCATTAAAGCTGTAGATAAAGTAGCTTATGCCAAAGAAAAGGGAATCGATTTTATAATTTGCGATCACCATAGACCAGGCGATGTAATTCCAGATGCGGTAGCTATTTTAGACCCTAAACAAGACGATTGTAACTATCCATACGACGAACTTTGTGGTTGTGGAGTTGGGTTTAAATTAATCCAGGCTTTGGGTACAAAAGCTGGAAAAACAATCCTTGATTTTATTCCGTATTTAGATTTGGTGGCTACTGCTATTGGTGCCGATATTGTGCCTATAACTGGAGAAAATAGAGTGCTGGCTTATTTTGGATTAAAGGTTATAAATGACAATCCCAGAGCTGGAATTAAAGCAATTATCTCCAAACACCTTAAAAAGAAATTAACTATTACCGATGTTGTTTTTGTAATAGCTCCTCGGATAAATGCAGCTGGAAGAATGAAACATGGGTTGCATGCAGTGCAACTTTTAACAGAGAAAGATTTTGAAACAGCGCAAAGTTTTGCTGAAGAAATAGATATTTTTAATTCGGATAGAAAAAGCTTAGATAAAGAAATAACGAAAGAAGCGCTTCAGCAAATTATAGATAATAAAGAAGAAGATAAATTTACTTCGGTAGTTTATAATGAAGGTTGGCATAAAGGTGTTATCGGAATTGTAGCTTCAAGACTTATAGAAACTCATTATAGACCTACTTTAGTATTTACAAAAAGTGGCGAAAAACTTGCTGCTTCAGCCCGTTCGGTAAAAGGTTTTGATGTTTATAATGCTATTGAAGCTTGTGAAGATTGTTTGGAGCAATTTGGAGGACACAAATATGCGGCAGGGCTTACTTTAAAGCCGCAGCAATATGAAGCTTTTAAAACAAAGTTTGAGAAAGTAGTTTCGGAAACTATTGACACAAAACTTTTAACTCCTGAAATCATTATTGATAGCGAGCTTAATTTAGACCAAATTACACCTAAGTTTTATCGTATTTTAAAACAATTTGCTCCATTTGGTCCAGGGAATTTATCGCCATTGTTTCTTACCCAAAATTTAAAAGATACAGGATATAGCAAATGTGTGGGACAAGATGATGCACATTTAAAAATAAGCGTATCTCAAAATGGAAGTCCTTCTATTAATGGAATTGGTTTTAATCTTGGAGATAAAATAGCAAGGATTAAAAACCAACAAACATTTTCTGCTGTGTATGCTATTGATGAAAATGAATGGAATGGAACTATTTCCCTTCAACTTAAATTAAAAGACATCAAATAAGAGCAATCTAATTTTATCTTTTTCTGCTTATCATTTAACTTCAATTTATAGTATTTTACATATTTCAGTATTAGTTTTAAAAGAAGAAATAGGATTTGCATAATTACGATTAAATTCTATATCTTTAGAAGAAGTTATGTTTATAATTGTAAGGAATTGATAGTTACTTCGACTATTATTAAGTATCAAATAAGTCGAGATACCAAAATTTCATTAAGAACATTTTTAACCAATAAAGAAAGGACACTACAGTATGTTAACTTGGAAAGACGTTATTAATTTTTCTGTAAAAGGGAATCCAAAGCCAGACAGGCGTGTTGAAAAAACAGAGGCAGAATGGAAAGAAATACTCACATCAGAACAATATAGAATAACACGTTTAAAAGGCACGGAAATGGCACATTCGGGTGCTTTATGTTCTATTTATGATGCTGGACAGTATAATTGTGTATGTTGTGATACACCTTTGTTTGATTCTACCATAAAATACGATTCGAGTTCTGGTTGGCCAAGTTTTACACAACCAATAAAAGAGAATGCTATTAAATATATAAAAGATAGCTCCTTTGGAATGGTACGTGTAGAAGTTTTGTGTAATACTTGCGATGCGCATCAGGGACATGTTTTTCCAGATGGTCCAGAACCAAGTGGATTACGATATTGTATAAATTCAGTATCAATTAAATTAGAAAGGAAAGAAAATGACAACTAAAAAATTAGAATTAGCAACAATAGGTGGCGGATGTTTTTGGTGTATTGAAGCAGTTTTTCAAGAAGTTGCAGGGGTAGAAAAAGTTGTTTCTGGTTATACAGGGGGTAATGCTCCTGGAAAACCTACTTACCGAGAGGTATGTTCTGGACTTACAGGGCATGCGGAGGTAATACAGATAAGCTTTGACCCACAAGTTATTTCTTATGATGATTTGTTAGTTATTTTTATGACAAGTCATGATCCAACAACCATGAATCGTCAAGGAGCAGATGTTGGTTCTCAATACCGTTCGGTTATTTATTATCATAATGAGGAACAAAAGAAAATTGCCGAAGAAGTAGCAAAGCAAATAGCACCTTATTATGAAGATGAGATTGTTACAGAAATTAGTCCGATAGGAGCGTTTTTTGAAGCGGAGGAGTATCATCAAGATTACTATAAAAATAATCAAACACAAGGTTATTGCAGTGCTGTAATAACTCCAAAATTGACAAAATTACGTAAAATGCATGCCGATAAATTAAAAAAGGCGGCTTCGTAATTTTTAGTACTAATACCTCATAAGCATATTTTATATTGAGGGAATTTACTTAGATTATTTAACATTTTGAGCACCTAAGAGTTTATCTTTTAGGTGCTTTTTATTCCAAATAAGTGTAATCATTTTAAAAAGAAAGGGAATGAATAATGAGCAATCAAAATGAAGACAAAACAATATTTAATGCTCCAGCATTTGATGTAAATTTATGGATAGATGCTGATGGAAATAAAACAAATCCCATTGAGTTGTCCGATTTTCAAGGAAAATTCAAAGTAATATATTGTTTTCAAAGTTGGTGCCCAGGCTGTCATAGTCAGGGACTTCCAGCCTTACAGAAAATGGTAGAAGCATTAAAAAACAAGGATGAGGTAGAATTTTTAGCCATTCAAACCGTTTTTGAAGGACATGATGCTAATACTTTTGAAAAAATGGTAGAAACGCAGGCTAAATACAATTTAAAGATTCCTTTTGGACATGATCCTGGAGATGAGACTACAGGAAATCGTTCTAAAATCCTAATTAATTACCAAACGGGGGGAACACCTTGGTTTATTTTTATTGATAAGCATGATAAGGTAGTTTTTGCAGACTTTCATTTAAATGTGGAGAATGCGATTGAATTTTTAAAAACAGTTTAATGAAAAAAAATATTCCTATAATTAAATTATACGGAGCAGAAGGTTGTCATAAAACGCGCTACTACCAATTATTGTTGGAAGCGCGTGGACTTCCTTTTCAATTTTTGGATGTAGAAAAAAATGAAGATTATGCTGAGGAACTAAGAAGTTTGTATGAATCTGGGAAATTAAATTTTCCAACAATTACAATTGGATCAAAAAAGTTGAGAAATCCTAATAAAGAGGAACTCAATAAATGGATTAATAAGCTAATACCGTCAATTTTGGATGTACAACATGATAAAGTAAATAATGCGTATCTTTTAGCTATTAATGAGGAAATAGCAAAAGTTGAATATCAACTTAAAAATGGTAAAATGTATTTAATTCATTCTGAAGTTCCGATACAATTAAGAGGTAGAGGAATAGGAAAAGAATTGGTAGAAAAAACATTTGAAAAATTAACTAAAGAAGGTTATAAAGCAGTTGCTGTTTGTTCTTATGTTAAAGCTGTAGCTAAGAGAAGTGATAAATGGAAAGAAATAATAGAATTTTAAGAAAGTGAATACTATACAACTAAACATACAAGATACTTTTAATAAAGAACTCCCAGCAGACCCTATTTTAGAAAATTCAAGAAGGCAAGTTAAAGAAGCTTTCTTTTCATATGTTACTCCCAAAAAAACGACAGCGCCAGCGTTACTCCATGTGTCGGATGCTATGTTGCAAGCGCTTGGGATATCTGAGGAGGAAAAAAAATCGGATGCCTTTTTAAAAATTTTTACTGGAAATGAGGTGTTGGATAACACCAAGCCTTATGCTATGTGCTATGGCGGACATCAATTTGGGAATTGGGCAGGACAACTTGGAGATGGTCGCGCTATTAACCTTGGAGAAGTAGTTCACAATAATAAGCGGTGGGCAATCCAATTAAAAGGCGCTGGAGAAACGCCATATTCTAGATCTGCTGACGGACTTGCAGTATTGCGTTCTTCAATTCGAGAATATTTGTGTAGCGAAGCAATGTTTCATTTAGGAGTTCCAACTACAAGAGCCTTGTCTCTTGCGCTTACTGGAGATGAGGTATTAAGAGATGTGCTTTATAATGGAAATCCAGCTTATGAAAAAGGGGCTGTAGTTTGTAGGGTTGCACCTTCATTTATACGATTCGGGAATTTTGAAATTTTTGCAGCAAGGGGAGATCATGAGAATTTAAAAAAGCTAGCCGACTATACCATAAAACATTTTTATCCGTATTTAGGTACTCCTTCAAAAGAGGTTTATATTCAGTTTTTTAAAGAAGTAGCAATCCAAACTTTAGAAACGGTTTTGCATTGGCAACGAGTTGGCTTTGTACACGGAGTTCTTAATACAGATAATATGTCTATTCTAGGTCTTACCATAGATTATGGGCCTTATGGTTGGCTTGAAGGATTTGATTTTGGATGGACGCCCAATACAACAGATGCTACTAATAAAAGATACCGTTTTGGAAATCAACCAAATATTGGACTTTGGAATTTGTATCAGTTGGCAAATGCTATTTATCCGTTAATTGATGAAGTAGAAGGGTTAGAAAAAATACTAAACGACTATAAGGTAGATTTTGAAGAAAAGTCTTTAGAGATGATACGAAGTAAGCTTGGATTAGAGCAAAACGAGGAGGAAGATTCTCGCTTAATTCTTCAATTAGAAGAAAATTTAGAATTATCAGAAACAGACGTGACGATTTTTTTCAGAAATTTGAGTAAATTTACGAAAGAAAAAAATGGGAGTGGGGTAGACATAGTAAAAGAGGCTTTTTATTCTTCGGAAGAAATTCAAGGAGAAATTCTTGAAAAATGGAACACTTGGTTTACTTTTTATAGAAACCGATTGAAAAAAGAGCGCTTATCTGATGAAGCTAGAAAAGAGAAAATGAATAATGTAAACCCTAAATATGTATTGAGAAATTATATGGCTCAACTAGCAATAGAGAGTGCCGATAAAGGCAATTATTCTTTGATAGAAGAGTTATATCAATTACTAAAAAAACCGTATAATGAACAACCAGACAATGAGAAATGGTTTGTTAAACGCCCTGAATGGGCACGCCATAAAGTAGGTTGTTCCATGTTATCGTGTAGTTCTTAACCAAAAATAAAAAAATGAAAACAACCGTATTAACACTATTACTAATAGTTATGACCAATGCTGAAGGAATTGCTCAAAAAGGAAATCAATGGGTAGATAAGGTATATAGTATTAGAGGGAATTGGAGCGTTCAGAAAGAAAATAAAGAGATGTACTTTGTACTTGGAGGGGATTTTTACACCTTGGCTGGTCCAGATTTAAAGTTATATCTCTCTCAAAAAGAGATGAGTGAAATTAACAACAGAGATGCTATCGACAAAGAAGGAGGCGTTTATGTTGCAAGTTTAAAGTCGAATAAAGGGGCGCAGAAGTATAAATTTCCGCCAGATGTAAATATGGCAGACTATAAATCTTTGGTAATACATTGTCAGAAATTTTCAGTTGTTTGGGGAGGTATTGATTTAATGGATGAAGAGTGATACTTGAAAAAATAAAAAATTTACCTCTTGGTTATTCTGAAGTTGAATATCAACAGAAAAAATATGGAGTAACTAGAGCCGATTTTAATGATGGTAAAAGCATTAAAATCTATGCTAAAGAGCTTGGAGGAAATGATTTTATTAGTTTGAATTATTATATAACAAGTAAATCTGAAAATTTAAAACCTTGTGAAATGCCTGAACAAAAAGTGATTCATTTTTTAAATAATTATAAAGGGTAGAAATTAAAAAACAATAATAATTAAAATGAAATACAGAGCAAGTTGGAATGGAGAAATTTTAGCTGAAAGTAGTGAGATTAAAGAGATAGAAGGAAATAAATATTTTCCTCAGAATAGTCTTAACAAACAATTTTTTAAGGAAACAGAAACACATACTACTTGTTCTTGGAAAGGAAAAGCATCTTATTTTAATATTGATGTAGCTGGTAAGACTAATAAAATGGCTGCATGGTATTATCCAAATCCAACGCCATTGGCAAAAGAAATTAAAGATTATGTAGCCTTTTGGAAAGGGGTAGAAATAACAGAAGAAGGATAGTAAATGAATGAAATAGCACTTAGCGGGAGCTGTTATTGGTGTATGGAAGCTATTTACCAGTCGCTTGTAGGAGTGAAAAAAGTAGCGCAGGGGTTTGTAGCTTCAAAAGAGTATAAAGACCAATTTTCTGAGGCTATTATTGTTCATTTTATTCCAGATGAAATTTCTTTAAAAACGCTTATAGAAATTCACTTACATACCCATAAAAGCACTGTTAATCATAGTTGGAGAGATGCTTATAAATATGCAATCTATACTTTTTCAGAAGAGCAGAAAGATAAATCGATGGAGGTTTTAGAGTTGTTACAGAAAGAATTTTCAGAAGAAATAATTACCAAGGTATATAGTTTTGAAAGCTTCAAACCTTCTGAAGAAATGTTTCATAATTATTATTTCAGTAATCCAGAAAAGCCGTTTTGTAAAAGCTACATCAATCCTAAATTGAAAAAGTTATTAAAAGAATTTTCTGAATTTACAAATAAAGAAAAGTTAGAAAGCACTTTATAAAACTGATATATGCAAAGCCTTATTGAGGGATTTATTATAGCCAAAATAAATGCTTCCACAAAAGAAGATGAATAAAGCGAAGGCTTTTTAAGAGGTAGTGCTTGAGTGCTTAATTATGTAATATTCTAAAAAATAAATGTTTAACTTAATTTTATTCGTGTGAAAAATTCAAAGCTAGATATTATTAATAAAAAGGGATATAAGTTACAAGCTTATTTAGAGCTTCCTGCAAACCAAAAACCTAATTATTATGCAATTTTTGCGCATTGTTTTACATGTAACAGCAGTTTTGGTGCAGTACGTAATATAAGTAGGTCGCTTACAAATTTTGGCTTTGGAGTAATACGTTTTGATTTTACGGGTTTAGGGCGAAGTGAAGGAGAGTTTGCGGAAAGTCACTTTTCTGCAAATGTTGATGATTTGCTGGCTGTGAATCAGTTTGTAAAAGAAAATTATGCCGAACCTTCACTATTGGTAGGTCATTCTCTTGGAGGGGCAGCGGTTTTAGTGGCTGCATCTATGTTGGATTCGGTAAAAGCGGTAGCAACTATTGGAGCACCAGCTTCGATTTCCCATGTTAAGCAGTTGTTTTCTCATCAAATTGAAGACATAGAAAAGAAAGGAGATATTGAAGTAAACATTGGAGGGAGACCTTTTACAATTGATAAGGATTTTGTGGAAGATTTTGATAAGAAAAACCTTCCAGAAATTGTAAAATCCTTAAGAAAGCCTTTATTAATTATGCATGCTCCTTTTGATAAGAAGGTTGGGATTGAGAATGCACAAGAATTGTATCATAATGCAATGCATCCAAAAAGTTTTATCAGTTTAGATGATGCAGATCATCTTTTGTCGGAGACGAAAGATAGTGAGTATGCAGGAAATATAATTGGAATGTGGACACAACGTTATTTCTCTTCAGAAGAAAATAAAATGTTAAGTCCAAATGGCGAGCAATTAGTAGCTCATTTAAACTTAAAAGAAGATAATTTCACTACTAATATACAGACAAAAAATCACGCCTTTATTGCAGATGAACCCCAAAGTTTTGGTGGAGATGATTTTGGGCCAGGCCCCTACGATTATTTAAGCGCTGGATTGGCTGCTTGCACAACCATGACGATAAAACTTTATGCAGAAAGGAAAGGATGGCCGCTGGATGAAGTATTTGTATATATAACACATTCAAAAAAACACAGCGACGATTTAAAGGTAGATGTAGAAAAACCTGGACGGATTGATTATTTGTCCAAGAAATTAAAATTTGTAGGAAATTTGGATGAAACCCAACGGAATAAATTAAAAGAAATCGCCTCGAAATGTCCTGTTCATAGAACATTACAGAATGAAGTGATTATTGAAACAGAAGAAATTAAAAATCAATAAAAAATGAAAGAAAGTATTGTTGATAGTGTAAAAAGGTATTTTAAGAGTAAAGAAAATAATGATTCTGTAGGGAAATCTCCAGAAGGAATTTGCCCAAACTGTTGGGGAAGCCAAGAATGGGAAGGGCAGTTTTATGAGCTTATGAGAGCCAAAGACGTAAACCCACTTCATGATAATTATAATAATTTCATCAAAGAATTTGTTACTCAACATATAAGTGGTATTATTTTGGACGAACACTCGTATACATGTGTTACATGCCAAATAAAGTATGATTAATGAGTGGAAATAAGACAAAAATAGGTTTAGGTTTAGCAGCGCTTGGACGTCCAGAATATATTAATGTAAATAATTCGGTTGTAGATAATAAGTCAGAAAAAGCTTTTAAAAATAATGCATTTGAAGTTTTAGATCAAGCTTATAAATTGGGAATTCGTTATTTTGATACTGCTCCTTCTTACGGAAAGGGAGAAGCTTTTTTGTATGAATGGAATGTTAAACACGGCTACACAGATGTTGTTTTGGGTACTAAATGGGGCTATACATATATGGCAGACTGGGAACTTGGATATGCTGGAAAACATGAAATTAAAGAACATTCTTTATCAAAATTAACCGAGCAATGGGAAGTTTCTAAAGTGTTATTACCACAGCTTAAGTATTATCAAATACATTCCGCTACCTTAGAAAGTGGGGTTTTATTCAATAAGGACGTTCTAGTTAAGCTTTCTAAATTAAAAAGAGAATTTGGATTAAAAATAGGCTTAACATCTAGCGGAATTAATCAATCTGAAGTTATAAAAACTGCATTAAGTTTAGAGATAGATGGTATAGAATTATTCGATAGCTTTCAAGTAACATATAATATATTTGAACAGAGTGTTTTCAATATTTTAAAGGACGCAATAAAGAAACAAAAAACTGTTATTATAAAAGAAGCTTTGGCCAATGGAAGAGTTTTTAAGAATGAGAGTTATCCACATTATTCTGATTTATATGAGCTTTTAAAAACACTTTCTAAAAAATATAATGTAGGGTTGGATGCCATTGCTTTGCGTTATGTTATGGATAGTATAGAACCTTCCATTGTTTTGAGCGGAGCCTCTTCTAAGTCTCAATTAATAGATAATTTGAAAGCATATACTTTTGAATTATCTGAAGCGGAAATTGCACTATTAACTAAGCATAAAATTGCTGTAAATGAATATTGGGAGGAAAGAGCTAAGTTAGATTGGCATTAAGAATGAATTACCGATTAACCCATTCTTTTATAATTTTATTAATTTCACCGCTTTCCTTTAGTCTTAATATTTCAATATCAATCTGTTTTTTTAATGCATTTGCTTCAGGAAAAGCAAAGCCATAATGTTGAGGTAAAATACCCTTTTTACTTAAAAGAAACCCTTCTTTTTTACTATTCTTAAAGATGTGTTCTAAGGGTACAATATCATAAACTAATGCATCTACATCACCATTTATTAATTTTTTATAACCTTCCTTGGCATTTGTTACAATTACCGTTTCTCCTCCAAAGATATTAATATTGTCTATTAACTTTTGATTGGATGGCACGGCAACTTTTTTACTTTCAAGATGTGTAAGAGAAGTAATAGTTTTTCCTTCCTTGGATGTAATAGAGAGTGTTGTAGCAATTCCAGCCACAAAAGAAGTAGCCATAATAAGAGATATAATCATCCAGCTTCCTATAATAAACCTACCTAAAATGGTTTTTGGAGCATAATCACCATATCCAACAGTTGTCATCGTTACAATAGCAAGCCAAATACCAGTTCCTATTCCTTTTATAGCGCTATCACCATACTCTGCTCCCATATGTTTTCCTTCGGCAAGCCAGAATAATATTCCAACAATGGTAAGTACCAATAGCAAACCAAGCACGGCATACAAAAAAGTTGTACTAAAAAATGGCTGAATACGTTCCCAAAAAGTTAAATCTAGTACAGGAGCTAGAATAGCCATTTCTGTATCAAAATAAGGCTGAGAGAAAGTAGCATGTTGAGCCCGATTAGAATTAATGGTTATTGGGCCAATAAAAATATCAATTTTATTG
Source organism: Galbibacter sp. L-19 (assembly GCF_056857615.1). Lineage (NCBI taxonomy): Bacteria > Pseudomonadati > Bacteroidota > Flavobacteriia > Flavobacteriales > Flavobacteriaceae > Galbibacter > Galbibacter sp. L-19. Next base: position 91,592 of record NZ_JBSXNL010000046.1, on the reverse strand, counting down.
TTTTTTACTGCAAGTAAGCCAGAATCAATTGTTTTGTATGGATATAGCTTATATTTAAAATCCTCATTAAATGCTATTTCTCGCCACACATCTACAATTATTCCTTTTGGAGTTTCATTAGTATATACAAAAGGCTCAGACCCACCATAACCAACCCGTAAAATACTGTCGTTAACCGATTGTGGATATAAGTTAAGAATGCTTATAGCGGATAAAAGTAAAAAGAAGAGAAAGCGCATTGTAGTTTTATTTTATTCAAAAGTATAAAATTCCTTGGGATGCAGAAAAAAATCTACTGATTTAGATTGTAATTAGAGATAATTATAAATTAAATAACTATTGAATATTTTGGATTAGAGAGTCAATTTCTTTTATAATAAGTTGTTGTTTTGTCCATGGAATAAAATGATTTTCATTTGGAAGTGTTATGGAATTTAGGAGTGTTTTTGGAAAATAATCCTCAACATATTCCATGTTTTTATAGGGAGCTAAAAAATCCTTTTTTCCATGTAGTATAAGCACAGGAACTGGTATTTTTTTCCATAAACTTTCCATAGTTTTTAATTCTTCGGCATGAGCATATTTTTCATCGGCTGCTACTACAAAAGCTCTTGGGACTAACCAACGGGTAGCTTTCCATTTGGCAAAATTTCCAACCCAAAAATATTCTTCTGAATTTGGATCTATTGCTGGAGAAAGCATAACTATGTCTTTTATTTTATTATTTTTTAATGCTGAGAGTGCAGCAATTGGTCCTCCATAAGAATGTCCTACAACAATTACATTTTTCAAATCTAAAGCCTGGATTATTTCATCTACAATTAAGGCTTGTTTTTCTATGGAGGGAAGCGACTTTCCAAAACCAGAATAGCCATAACCGGGACGATCGAACGTAATTAGTTTGGCGTTTTTTAATAAGGAAGAATCTTTTAGATACCCATAAAAAGCGTTTCCAGAGCCTGGAGCCCCATGAATAAATAAGACTGTATTTTTTTTAGAATTTCCTGTTTGAATAACCCTTACTTTAGAAGAAATTATGTTTGAAGGGATGTATTTTATAGAAGCAGAAACTTCCGATTTTTTAAAAAAACGTAGTGTTTCTTTATCGGATGTTCTAAATTGAAAAAAGAAATGAGAAAAAACACATAAAACAACCACAAACAGCGCAAAGAGAAAACGCTTTCTTTTTAAAGGGTGTTTTTTATGGTTATTTCTGTATATCATAAGTTTTTAGTCGGAGTTCGGTTCCGTCAAATTCTGCGTAGGTATAATAATGTATCCAGTCTCCTAAATTTACATATTTACTATTGTTATTCAAATCTATTTCAAGAGGTAAGTGTCGGTGTCCAAATACAAAATAATCGCGGTATTCACTTTCTAGTTTTCGTTTGCAATATTGCACAAGCCATTCATTCTCTTCGCCTAAAAATTTAATATCCTCATCTCCAGAAATAAGTTTGTTTTTTACCGACAGATATTGTGCTAATTTAACACCTAGATCTGGATGTAGCCATCTAAAAAACCATTTAGCAACAGGATTAGTAAATACTTTTTTCATGCGTTTGTACCCTTTGTCGCCTGGGCCTAGACCATCTCCGTGACCGATGAAAATTTTTTTATTGTTAAAAGTAAATTCTTGAGGAGTATGATAAACAGGAATATTGAGTTCTTCTTCAAAATAACCATCCATCCATAAATCGTGGTTACCAACAAAATAATAGATTGGGATTCCGGCATCTGTAATCTCTGCTAGTTTTCCAAAAGTTCTAGAAAACCCTTTTGGAATTACTGTTTTATATTCAAACCAAAAGTCGAATAAGTCTCCTAATAAAAAAATAGCTGCTGCATCTTGCTTTACTTCGTCGAGCCAAGCAACAAATTTTTTTTCACGGATTGCACTTTCTTTTCGAGTAGGTGCTCCTAAGTGGTTATCTGATGCGAAATATACTTTTTTACCTTCAGGAATATTCATTCTTTGTATTTAAAGATGTAAAGATAGAAAAATTGTTTTTGCGTTAGGGGTTGAAGCAAGCTACCGTGTAGCGCGGAAAACCCGACCCTTTTGGGGTAACGCCCTAGTTATTATCTGTAGCGTACCATTCGGCAAACGAGGTTTCTGTTTCTTGTAGTTTTAAGGAGTGCAGTTGGATATGCTCAGGAAGTCTTTTTTTAATTTTTTCAGCAAAATCTATGACCATATTTTCACTTGTAGGTTGATAATCAACCAAAATAACATTGTGTCCACGAGTAGAGAGTTCTTGCGCTAATTCTACGTGAGGAGTGTTTTTATTAAATACGGTAGCATGGTCAAAAACATCAACAATATCTTCTTTAACTATTTTTTTTAGATCTCCAAAATCTATCACCATTCCTAATTTAACATTGGCAGTATCGGTTATTGGAGTACCAATAACTGTAACAGAAAGTTTATAGCTATGCCCATGTACGTTTCTGCATTTGCCATCATAGCCATATAGGGCGTGCCCAGTTTCAAAGTTAAATTGTTTAGTTATACGTATGTTGCTCATTACCTTTGGTTCTTTATGCAAAGATAGGGAGTTTTTATGGGTTTTGTTTTTTATCGGTTACGGATGTTCATAGAAAATTTACCACATAATGTTATCGATTACATATATTCATTAAAATCAGTATAAGCATTAATTATTTAGCTTTAAAAACGTTTATTTCGTATAATATTGGCGCTATTTTTATGTGAATATTAAAAAAATGCTATCAAAATTTGGAAATTTGTAATTTATAAATATATTTGTGCAATCGATTACATGAAATTGTGCTTTACTGCAATCAAAACTTATAGTCAAATAGACTATTTTTTCATAAAACGGTAAGGATGGAATTTTTGAAGTCGAATAAATAAACTAGCTAACCAAAAAATAACTTTTATGACAAACCTAAACTTTTTAAGTTGCTACAGCTCTTCGTTGAGTTTAAGCAATGTTCAAAGTCCTCCTAAAGAATGGTGGTGTTTTTCAATACTGCTTTTTTTTATGTTTTTTACTACAACGATTGCGTCCCAAGAGCTTAATGTAATTGGGCAAGTAAGTGCAGCAGATATTTCTGACCCTTTACCTGGCGTTACAGTTATTGAAAAAGGAACCAGTAATGGGGTAGCCACAGATTTTGATGGGAATTATAATATTACAGTTTCTAACCCTAGTGCTACCTTAATTTTTTCATACATCGGCTATATTACCAAAGAAGTAGCGGTGAATGATCAGTCGGAAATTAATGTTAGTTTAGAAGCCGACGTTAATCAATTAGATGAAGTTGTTTTGATTGATTATGGTTACGGAAAAGTAAAGAGGCAAGATATGACAGGGTCCGTAGCGACCATGTCTGCCAAAGAAATTTCTAAGATTCCAGTTTCTAGTGCAGCTGAAGCACTCTCGGGAAGACTTCCAGGAGTAAATGTAACCACAGCCGATGGAGAGCCTGGAGCAGATATTAAAATTAGAGTTCGTGGAGGTGGATCTATTACCCAAGATAACTCTCCATTATATGTTGTGGATGGATTTATTGTAAGTAGTATTAACGATATTCCGCCAAACGATATTGCAAATATAGATGTACTTAAAGATGCAGCAGCAACTGCTGTTTATGGAGCGCAAGCTTCTAATGGAGTTATTGTAATTACTACAAAATCTCCTATTGCTGGGAAAGTTTCTATTTCTTATAACAATTTCTTTCAATTTAATACACTTCCAGAAGATAGACGTTATGAGGTGTTATCTCCTTATGAATATGTGCTGGCAAATTATGAGTATGCTAAACTACAAGGACAATCATCTGTTGATAATTTTGAAAAGTATTTTGGAAAATATGATGATATAGAATTGTATAAATCTAAGCCAGGAACCGATTGGCAAGATGAACTTTTTGGAGGATCGCGTTTATCTCAATATCACAATATCGCAATTAGCGGGGGTACAGATATGACCAAAATGAGATTGAGTGTTTCTAGAAATGACGATGAAGGACTTTTAACAGGTTCTGCATATGAGAGAACAGCAGTTAACTTTAAATTGAACCAGAAATTAGCAGATCCACTACGCTTAGATGTGTCTACCAGAATTACAAACTCTGTTATAGATGGAGCAGGAACATCTAACAATGCGCAATTAAAAATTAAAGATGCAGTGCAAGCAAGACCTGTAAATGGTATTGCAGATGAATTGGAAATAGATTTAAATCAACCTAATAATGATGACGATTACCAGCAGTTCTTATTGAGTTTAGTAGATCCTACAGAACTTGTTAAACAGGATTGGCGTAAAAGAACGGAAAATAGTTATGTATTGAATGCAGGTTTGACATGGTCTATTTTTTCTGATTTAGACTTTAAAACAACTTTTACAACCGAAAAGAAATTTAGAGAAGACCTTCGTTTTTATGGTCCTTTAACAGGAGAATCTTTTAACAATGGTGGGAGTATGCCTTTGGGACAAAAAGATAATAGGGAGAACGATTCTTATAGATGGTTAAATACTTTGAACTATAAAAAGAATTGGGGAGAAGATTATAAATTAGATTTCTTATTAGGTTTTGAAATGTCTTCTGCGGGAGGAAAAAGAAGCTTTATTCGTGCAGAAGATTTTAGACTTTCTATTACTCCAGAAGAGTTGTTTGCAAACATGGCTTTTGGTCGTGTAGATAGATTATTAACCTCAGAAGATACCGATGTAAATAGGCGTTCTTTATTTGGAAGATTAGATTTCCAACTTCAAGATAAATATATCTGGACACTTACTTTTAGAGGGGATGAATCGAGTCGTTTTGCAAAAGATAACCGTTTAGGGATTTTTCCAGCATTGGCATTTGCTTGGAAATTAAAGAATGAAGATTTCTTAAAAAATGCTGATTTTATAGACGAATTAAAACTGAGAATTACCTACGGAGAAACAGGGAACGACAGAATCGACCCAACAGCTACACAATTCTTATTTGGCGCAACAACCAACAGAGGTCCTGGTTTTGGAAATATAGATAATGTGTATTACACACCTAGTAGTGATGTGCTTTATAATCCAGATTTAAAATGGGAAACTACTGTTACCAATAATATAGGGTTGGATTTTGCCTTCTTTAATAGTCGTTTAAGAGGTAGTTTTGATTACTACAAAAACGAAACAAGGGATTTACTATTAGAATCTGCTATTCCAAATAATACAGGTTTTGAAAATCAATGGGATAATGTTGGTTCTACTTCAAATCAAGGGGTTGAGCTTGGTCTTAATTCCTATATTATTGAGAATACAGATTTTAGTTTATCGGCTAATTTTAATATTGGAGCTAATACCTTTAAAATAGAATCTTTAGATGGAACCAATGAGCGTTTCTTTAGATCAAATTGGGCAAGTACCGATTTAAATAATATCAACGATTATTACTTACAAGTAGGAGGTAAAGTTGGAGATATCTACGGATATGTAACCGATGGAATGTATACCGTAAACGATTTTGAAAGTTATGATGAAGCTTCTGGAGATTACATTTTAAAAGACGGAATAGCTTCTTCTGGAGGTGTTGTAGGAAATACAAACATTCGTCCAGGATTCTTAAAATTGAAAGATCTTGATGGAAATGGAGAGATTAATGCAGACGATAGACAAGTTATAGGTAATGCATTGCCAGACTTCCAAGGAGGTTTTGGAGTGAATGCCCGTTACAAAGGGTTTGATGTATCTATATTTTTTAATTATCAATATGGAAATGATGTTTATAACACAGGAAAAATTCAATATAACCAATTCCGAAGAGTTACTTACGGTAATATGTTGAATACCATGAATTCTGACAATCGTTTTACGTATATCGATATAGACGGACAATATACCGGAACACCAGGAGGTGTAGTAACAGATTTAAATCAGTTACAGCAATTAAATGGCGATAAAGATATTTGGTCTCATGCCAGTCATGGTATCGCAGGAGCAGTTGTTCATTCATGGGCAATAGAAGACGGTTCTTTCCTTAGATTAAACAACCTAACATTTGGGTATAATTTCCCAAAACAATGGATTTCTAAAGTGGGTTTAAGTCAATTTAGACTTTTTGCTACCGGAAGAAACTTACATATCTGGACAAATTATTCAGGTTATGATCCTGAAGTGAGCTCATCGGGCGGAGGATTAACTCCTGGAGTAGATTATTCTTCTTTTCCTAGAAGCCGTTCGTATACTATAGGTCTTAACTTAACTTTTTAATGGTCAATAAAATGAAAAATATATATAATTCAGCTAAAATAATAATTGCCTCATTATCATTGACACTAGTTACAAGTGCGTGTAGTGACGATTTTATGGAGCCAGATTCGATTTCTACCTTCGATAATAATTACATTTATTCCAATGTAGACGATGCCAGAAATGGTGTTAATGCCATATATTCTTACTTTAATCAAGACGCATTTCGTTCGAGATTATCCAACAATATGGCTGGAAATACAGATATAGAACATCAATCTGGTTGGAACAGTAATGGAGATAGATACCAAATATGGAATTTAGATGCATTACCTAGTAACCGAGATTTAGACATTGTATGGACAAATGCTTATAGAGCCATTAGAGATGCTAATATTTCTATTGAAGGTATTACAGCTAGCGGAAATTTGGAGAATGAGGATGAAACTGTTCGAAAAACAATGAATCAATTGCTAGGAGAGGCTTATACTTTAAGAGCTTATTGGTATAGTATGTTAATTTACTATTTTGGAGATGTACCTTATGTAGTTGCTGCACCAGTAGCTGGCGATAATTTTAATTTGCCAAAAACCGACCGAAATGAAATTCTAAGTGGTGAGATTCAAAATCTTATCGAAGTAGAAGAAAACACGCTTTGGGCAGACGAAACTCGTTATGGAGTAGAACAAGTTAACAGAGAATATACTTTGGCAATGATTGCGAGATTGGCATTGCAAAGAGGAGGTTATTATTTAAAGCCAGATTTGTCGCAAGCTAGAGGGAGTAATTATCAAGAATATTATACCATTGCGAGAGATTATGCTAAAAAGTTAATCGACCTTAAAGATAGACCATTACCGACAGATTTTCGTCAGATTTTCTTAAACAACGTTACCTTTCAAACTCCAGTAAATAGTGAAGTTTTATTTGAAGTTCCTTTTTCTCTTAACAGTGGAGATGTAGGTTGGAATATTGGAATTGAAGTAGAAGGAGGTCCAACATCTTCTCACAATTATGGTTCAGGAAACAACTATATGGCAATGCCTGTTACCTATTATTTTTCGTTTGATACGTTAGATGTTAGAAGAGATGTTACCTGTGGTTTATACAGAATAAATACAGACTTTGAACCTGAATTTATAGATGGACCAATGAATATTTCCCAAGGAAAATGGGGACGTCATTTATTGGAAACGCCACCTGGAGCTTCAACGGCAAAAAGTACGGGTATTAACTGGCCAATGATGCGTTATGCAGATGTACTTTTAATGTACGCAGAAGCAGAAAACGAATTAAATGGGCCAACAATGGAAGCGCAAAATGCACTTAGAAGAGTTCGTCAAAGAGCTTTTGAGGATGCCGATTGGGCTGAAAAAGTAGATCAGTATTTAACGAGTGTTTCCTCAAGTAAAGATTCATTTTTTGAAGCAATTGTAAACGAGCGTGCATGGGAATTTGGAGGAGAAATGATTCGTAAATATGAGTTAATCCGTTGGGGAATTTACTCTGAAAAAATGTCGGAAACTGTTGAAGGACTTAAACAATTAGCAGACGAAGCATATAATGGAACCACAGATTTACCAGATTATATGTATTGGAAATTAGATGAAGAAGGGAAATTTACCATCTTAAATAGAAACTCAAGAGTAGTTGCTCCACCAGACGAAACATGGAATCAAGTTCCTTTTTTACTTGATTTACATGATGATACCACTACATATGACGAATGGATTTTACGCGACTGGGAAAATTATATAAACGGTCCTAATCCAGGAGTGGCAAGATATATTTTTCCAATTCCAACCATAGCCGTAGAGAACAGTCAAGGAACATTGCAAAATGATGGTTACGGATTCTAAATCAACTTAAAAAAGGAACAAATGAAAAACAATAAAAGCATATTTAATATAAAATCGTTGTTAGGCTTATTGCTGTGCATCACCCTTTTTAATGCCTGTGATAAAGACGACGATAAAAGTTTTGAGCAAACAAGACTTTTTAGACCAGTACTTAATGAAGATTTGTTTTCTGAAGGAAATACCATTATTGTAAATATGGGAAAACTTAAAGAAGCAGAGTCTTATACATTAGAAGTTAGTAGAGATACCTTTACAACTATAGAATATACTATTCAAGCAGATACTAATTATGTAGAAATAAATAAAACATTAGTTGGAGAAGATTTGTTTTGGAATACACTTTATCAAGTAAGAGCAACTGCTCATGCTTCCGATCCTCAGTACGATAGTAAATTGTCGGATTTAGGGAATGTAAGAACACAGCGTTTTCCAACTATTTTAAATATCCCTGAAGCTTATGATGTTACCGATGTGGCTGCAAGAGTAACATGGACACCTGCGGGGGCAGCGGTTACGGGAATTAAAGTTTTTGCTGCGGAAGACTTAAAACTTCAAGAACCTTTATTTGAAGAGACTCCAGTTTCTTCAGAAGAGAATGATAATGGGGAAGGTTTTGTAGAAGGCTTGAGTCCGGAAACAGCATATCAAATTGCAATTTATAGCGGAGAAGATATCCGTGGTTGGGTAAATTACACTACAAAAGTTGCAGATATAGATGCTTCCGATCCTAATGTAATAGACATTAGAGAAAATGAAAGTGCTAGTGCAGTTGCAGATGCAGTTGCGGCCGCACCAGATGGAGCAACTATATTAGTAAAACGTGGAGTAACGTATGATTTACCAGGAGACAATTTAACAAAGTCTATCACTATTCAAGCAGCGTATGGTTTTGGAGAACAAAAGGCAAAATTATACACTACTGGAAACTGGAATATTGAAGGTAATTCTAATATTGACCATATCCGTTTTGTAGACCTTGAGTTGAGAGGAGAAGATTTTTCAGGAGATTATATTTTCAATCCAAATACAGATAATATTTATGTTAGAGAAGTAAGTTTTGAAAATTGTCAAATTGGAACTTTAAGAGGAATAATGCGTATTAGGGGTACTGTAGAGATAGATAATTTCATTATTAATAATAGTGTAGTGGACAGTATTGGTAATTACGGAATTATTACTGCCGATACTAATCCTGCGGATGCTGGAGAAACACCAACGGCTAGATTTAATAACATAACTTTTAGCAACAGTACTTTTAACAAAGTAGATACAGGAGTTCAGTCTAGAAACAACTCTCAATCTTTGGTTATTGAAAGCTGTACGTTTGCAAACTTTATCAATACGGGAGCTAGATTCTTACGTTACCGAGGAGGTGATGGAAATAATAATGTAGCTAATGGAATTCAGATAAGGAATTCAATATTCGGACATTCTTGGGATCAATCTGGTGAGGGTGTATATGGAATTCAAGGAGTTGGAGAAGGATTAGAAAGCACCAATTTTGAGTTATTAAATATTTATAGTACGTCAAACTTCTCCTTCAATGAAGGAAAAGAAATTCCAGGATTTCCTGTAGGAAACTATTCTGGTACTCAAGACGATTTATGGAAAGATGTAGATAATAACGATTTCAATTTTAAAGATACAGGATTCTCTGGGAAATATAATTCTGGAGATCCTAGATGGAGAGCACAATTATAATAATTAGTTTGTTTTAGTTAGTATGCAAATTCAACTAAAGGCTAGCACCTCAAATAGGCATAGAATGGTGCTAGCTTTGGTTGTTTTTATTAATTGAAATACTATTATTTATTAGTAAATAACTTTATTTTAAAATAATACATATAAGCACATGAAATATAAAGCAAGTTTATATTCCTTTTTTATTTTATTGATTACCTGCTTTATGAGTTGTTCTAATAGCGACGGAACAGGAATAAATCATGATGACGATACAGTACCAGAAAACTCCTCCGTAGAAAAGCCACCCCAAGTTGAAGAAGAAGCATATGCTTTTCCAGGGGCTGAGGGATTTGGTAGGAATACAACAGGAGGGAGAGGAGGAAAAGTACTTTTTGTAACTAATTTAAATGATAGTGGTGAAGGTAGTTTTAGAAAAGCCATAGAAACAGCAGGCTCTCGATATATTCTTTTTAAGGTTTCTGGAAATATAAGTTTAAAATCGAGGTTAGTTATTGAAAATGGAGATCTTACTATAGCAGGACAAACAGCTCCTGGTGATGGAATTACTATTAAAGATTATCCCGTTTTAATTAAAGCAGACAATGTAATCATTAGGTTTCTGCGTTTTCGAATGGGAGACGAAGGGCAGCAACAGGCAGATGGATTAGAAGCACGCTTTCAAAAAAATATTATTGTAGATCATTGCTCTATCAGTTGGAGTACCGACGAAACGGCAACTTTCTATGCAAATGAAAACACAACGCTTCAATGGTGCTTTGTAACGGAGAGTTTAAGAAACTCTGTTCATGAAAAAGGAGCACATGGTTATGGAGGTATTTGGGGTGGTAAAAAAGCATCTTTTCATCATAATTTACTAGCACATCATGATAGTCGCAATCCGCGTTTGGGAGAGCAAGCTGGGAAAGCCTTTGCATTAACAGATTTGGTGGATTTAAGGAATAACGTTATTTATAATTGGGGAAATAATAGTGCTTATGGAGGGGAAGCTATGAATGTTAATATTGTAAATTGTTACTATAAACCAGGACCTGCAACCGCAAAAAGAGATAGAATAATAGCTATAGATAAAAATAAAAATACAGATACCGAAGTGTATGATATTTGGGGGAAATTTTACATTTCTGGAAATTATATGGAGGGGAGTAAAGTTGTAACTCAAGATAATTGGAATTATGGAGTTTACAATCAGATCCATCATAGCTATGGAGAGGTTTCAGAAGAAGAAAAACAAGCAATGAGACTTCCTTCTCCCTTAGATGTTGAGAATAACGTTACTACACATACAGCTCAAGATGCATATAAAAGAGTTCTAGAATTTGGGGGTTCTTCTTTAGTTAGAGATGAAATAGACCAAAGAATAGTTAAAGAAGTAGAAGCTGGAAATTATACCTATGAAGGATCTAATGGAAGTTCAAAAGGAATTATAGATTCTCAAAATGATGTTGGAGGTTGGCCAGAACTTAAAAGTGAAACGCCACCACAAGATTCTTCTAAAGATGGAATGCCAGATGATTGGAAGATTGAAATGAAGCTTAATCCCGAGGCTAATAATCCTAACGGAAATGAATTGAGTACTGCTTATGACAATATAGAAGTTTATATAAATAGTCTTGTAGCATTGATTACCGAACAGCAAAACAAATAATTAAATGTTTTATCAGAAAAAAATAACATTTCTTTTCTCACTTTTTTTAGTTGTAAGCGCTTTCTTAAGCGCTCAACAATTGGCATTTCCAAATGCTGAAGGTTTTGGTCGCTATGCAACAGGTGGGCGTGGCGGACAAGTTTATGTGGTTACAAACCTTAACGACGATGGAGAAGGAAGTTTGCGGAAGGGAATTGTGAAAAATGGTCCCCGAACTATTGTTTTTAATGTTTCAGGGACTATAAATTTAAAGTCAGATTTAGATATTAACAAAGGAGATCTTACCATTCTTGGACAAACGGCTCCTGGCGATGGAATTACAATAAAAGGATATCCTGTAAGTGTAAAAGCAGACAATGTTATTATTAGATATTTAAGGTTTAGAATGGGCGATGTGTATGGAGTAGAAGACGATGCATTTGGAGGGCGAGGTTTCGAAAATGCCATTATTGATCATTGTTCTATAAGTTGGTCTACCGATGAAAATGCATCATTTTATCATACCAAAAACTTCACCATGCAATGGTGTATTATTTCCGAGGCATTAAATCGTTCTATTCATAAAAAAGGAGCGCATGGATATGGCGGAATTTGGGGTGGACAAAATGTCTCTTTTCATCATAATTTAATTGCAAGTAATAGTAGTCGGAATCCTAGATTTAGCGGTTCTTCATCAACCCCAAATACAAAAGATGAGTTTGTTGATTTTAGAAATAACGTCATTTATAATTGGAAACTAGACAATACCTATGGGGGTGAAAAAGGGCGTTATAATATCATTAATAATTATTATAAACCAGGACCTGCAACCGAAAAATCAAAAACTAATAGAATTGTAAATCCCTATAAGCCTTATGGTAAATTTTATGTAGAAGGTAATTTTTTAGAAGGGAACTCCGAAATTTCAGAAGATAATTGGAAAGGTCTTTTAGTTGATGATTTAGACGAAGTAAAACTTTCTTCAGAAGAAAAAATAACTAATGTAAACACACAAACAGCAACAGAATCTTATGCCTCGGTATTGAAAAATGCAGGAGCAAGCAAGGTTAGAGATGCTGTAGATAAAAGAATTATTTCTGAAGTTAAAAAAGGAATAGCTACTTATAAAAATGGAATCATTGACTCCCAAAAAGATGTAGGAGGCTGGCCAACTTTAAAAGAGGTTTCAATAGAAAATGATAAGGACGAAGATGGAATTCCAGACGATTGGGAGCTTAAGAATAATTTAAAACCTACTATTAAGGATTCACATATAATTGCTAAAAGTGAATATAGTAATATGGAAGTTTATGCAAATTCTCTTCTTAAAAAAAGGGAGTTTGATTATATAGTAAGTCTAGACGGTACAGGAGATTTTACCTCAGTTCAAGCAGCAATAGATGAGGTGCCAAATTTCAGAAAAAAACAAACACGTATTTTTATTAAAAATGGAGTCTATAAAGAAAAATTAGTACTCCCAGCTTCTAAAACTAATGTTGCTTTTATTGGAGAAGATAAAGAAAATACTATATTGACATTCAACGATTATGCAAGTAAGCACAATGCTTTTGGAGAAGAAATGGGAACAACAGGCTCTACTTCTTTCTTTGTTTTTGGAGACGACTTCTATGCTGAAAATATTACTTTTGAAAATAGCGCTGGACCTGTTGGGCAAGCAGTTGCAGTTCGTGTAGATGGGGATAGAGTGTATTTTAATAATTGCAAGTTTTTAGGAAATCAAGATACGCTTTACTTACATGGAAAAGAGAGTCGTCAATACTATAAAGATTGCTATATAGAGGGAACGGTGGATTATATATTCGGTTGGGCTACCGCTTTTTTTGAGAACTGTACAATTATGAGTAAAGACCATGGATATGTTACAGCTGCTTCTACAGAAAAGAGTGCTAATTACGGAATGGTGTTTTACAATTGTAAGCTTTTAAGCAAAGCCGAAGAACACTCGTTTTATTTAGGAAGGCCTTGGCGAGATTATGCGCAAACCATTTGGATTAATTGTTATATGGAAAACCATATAAAACCAGAGGGCTGGCATAATTGGAATAAGCCACAAGCCGAAAAAACTACTTTCTATGCTGAATACAATACTACAGGTCCAGGAGCGTCTAATAAGCGTGTACCATGGGCAAAACAATTAACAGCTTCGGATATTAAAAAATATACTAAAGAAGAAGTTTTAAAAGGAAACGATAACTGGAATCCAAACTAAATAAGAATAATAATCATTAACGCATGAAACTAAACAATCTATTTTTAAGTCTTATTGTAATTTTTACTTGCTTTTCTTGTAAAGAAGAGCCGAAGAAAGCTACTGCTGAATTACAAGACCCAGCCGATAAAATTATCAGTCAAATTGTTGTGCCTAACTTTCCTGATAAAAATTTCAATATTAAAGATTACGGAGCAGTAAACGATGGGGAAACAAATAATTCAAAAGCTATTAAAGATGCTATAAAAGCATGTAATGATGCTGGAGGAGGAAAAGTAATTGTTCCTAAAGGAAAGTATGTTACAGGGCCAATTCATTTATTAAGTAATGTGAATTTTCATTTAGAGGAAGGAGCAGAAATACTTTTTACAAAAGATAAAAAAGCTTATTTGCCTGTAGTTCACACTTCTTATGAAGGGGTGGAATTGATGAATTACTCTCCATTAATCTATGCATATAAACAAAAAAATATTGCAGTAACAGGAAAAGGAACTTTTAACGGACAAGCAGGGAAAGATAATTGGTGGCCTTGGTGTGGAGCAGAGCGTTACGGTCATATTGAAGGAGAGCCTCAGCAAAAAGATTCTGTAAATCTTCCGAGACTTCGAAAAATGAATGAAGCTGGAACTCCTGTTGCAGAACGTGTTTTTGGAGAAGGTTATCAATTGCGACCTACATTTTTTGAGCCATTTGAATGTGAAAATATTTTAGTTAAGGATGTTACGTTTACCAATGCGCCTTTTTGGGTTATGCATCCTATAAAATCTGTAAACATTACGGTGGATGGAGTTACGGTTCGTAGTCATGGACCAAATAACGACGGTTGCGACCCAGAGTATTCTAAAAATGTTCATATAAAAAATTGCTTATTTGATACAGGAGATGATTGTATTGCCATTAAATCGGGAAGAAACGATGATGGTAGACGTGTAAACATACCAAGTGAAAATATTGTGGTTGAAAACTGTGAAATGAAAGATGGTCATGGTGGTGTAGTAATGGGAAGCGAAATTTCTGCGGGCGTACGAAATGTATATGTTAGAAACTGTAAAATGGATAGTCCTAATTTAGATAGAGCTATCAGAATAAAAACAAATACTCTTAGAGGAGGTTTTGTGGAAAATGTTTTTGTAAAAAATATTGAAGTAGGTCAAGTAAAAGAAGCTTTTTTAAAGGTAAATACACACTACGGAATTTATGCTAATCAAGAAGGAGATTATATGCCTTCTATTAAAAATATTCATATTGAAGATGTAAAAGTAGACAATGGTGGGAAGTACGGAATTTTAGTGCGAGGCAGAGAAGCGTTACCAGTTAAAAATATTACGTTTAAAAATGTGGTAATAAATAAGGCAGCTACTCCTATGCTTATTGAACATTCAGAACCGATTCAATTTACAAATACATCAATTAACGGAAAACAATATTAAACACCTATTTTACAAGAATGAATTTACGCCAATCAAAACTATTTTTTATTTTATCTCTACTAGTAAGTTTTTCCTACGGACAAAACCCAGACAATTATAAGTCTAAAGTGTGGGTTGCAGACCAAGGAGATGGAACTTATAAAAATCCAATTCTGTATGCCGATTATTCAGATCCAGATGTGGTACGTGTGGGAGACGATTATTTTATGACTGCCTCCAGCTTTAACTGTGCGCCTGGATTGCCCATTTTACACTCTAAGGATATGGTAAATTGGAAGCTAATTAATTATGCGTTGCCCGAGCAAGTTCCAGTAGACCATTTTTCGGTTCCGCAACACGGTAATGGAGTTTGGGCGCCAAGTATTCGTTACCATAACAATGAAGTTTATATTTATTGGGGAGATCCAGATTTTGGAATTTATATGGTAAAGACCAAAGATCCTTTTGGAGAATGGGAGGCACCAGTATTAGTAATGGAAGCTAAAGGAGCAATTGATCCTAGTCCGCTTTGGGATGATAATGGAAAAGCATATATAGTACACGCTTGGGCTGGGAGTCGTGCTGGGGTAAAAAGTTTGTTGACGGTTCATGAAATGAATGCTGATGGAACCAAAGTTCTCGATAGTGGAAAACATGTTTTTGATGGTCATGAAAATCATCCTACTGTTGAAGGGTCTAAATTTTATAAGAGAAATGGATATTATTACATTTTTGCGCCTGCGGGAGGAGTTGCTACAGGATGGCAGCTTATTTTGAGGTCTAAAGATGTATATGGGCCTTATGAGGAGAAAGTCGTATTAGAACAAGGAAGTACTAAAATTAATGGGCCACATCAAGGAGCGTGGGTGGATACTCCAAATGGAGAATCATGGTTTTATCATTTTCAAGACGTAGATGCTTATGGTAGGATTGTGCATTTACAACCCATGAGTTGGAAAAACGATTGGCCAGTAATGGGAGAAGATTACGATAAAAACGGAATTGGAGAGCCAGTTGCAATACACAAAAAACCTAATGTTGGAAAATCTTATTCTATAGTTACTCCAGTTGAGACTGATGAGTTTGATATGGACGAATTAGGATTACAATGGCAATGGCAAGCAAATCCAAATGTACTTTGGAACGCACAATTTAGAAATACCGATTATTTAAGACTTTTCTCTATAAAAGTTCCAGAAGAGAGTCCTAATTTATGGATGGTTCCAAATTTATTATTACAAAAATTTCCAGCTCCAAATTTTTCAGCATCCACAAAGGTTAAATTGTTTCCAGAAGAGGCAGAGAGTGGTAAAAGCGCTGGACTTATAATTATGGGGATGGATTATGCAACCCTTACCATTTCATTAGATAAAGAGGGGTATTATATTACCCAAACAGAAGCTTTAGGAGCCATTAAAGGAAATGCAGAAAATGAAAATGCTAAAGAGCGAATCAAAAGTAATGAGGTTTATTTTAAAGTAACGGTTACAGCTCCAGATGCAATGTGTCAGTTTAGCTATAGCGAAAATGGAAGAAATTATAAAAAGATAGGAAAACCTTTTAAGGCACAACCAGGAAAATGGATTGGTGCCAAAGTAGGGATATTTAGTGTGAGTACTCAAGAAGCAAAACGTGGTGGGTATGCAGATTTTGATTGGTTTAAAGTGGAGCCTAATGAAAACTAAGTTTTATACGTTATTATTATTTTTATGTATTACCATTGGGAATGCTCAAAGCAATCATGTTTTATGGTATGATGAGCCTGCCGATAATTGGAATGAAGCGCTGCCCATAGGAAATGGGAGAATTGGCGCTATGTTATATGGAGGTGAAAAAGTTGATCAAATTCAGCTAAACGAAGAAACTGTTTGGGCTGGTAGCCCAGGAAATAATATTGCTAAAGATTATTATCAAGATGTAGAGTCTATTAGAGAACTACTATTTAATGGAAAATATACAGAAGCTCAACAAAAAGCTTTAGAAGTTTTTCCTAAAAATACTCCAGACAATACTAACTACGGAATGCCATACCAAACAGTAGGAAATATTAAATTGGCATTTAAAAACCATAATAAAATTTCCAATTTCCGAAGAGAATTAAATATTGAAAATGCTGTAGCAAAAGTTAGTTATTTGGCCGATGGAGTTCAATACAATAGACAGTATTTTGTTTCATATCCAGATCAGGTTATGGCAATTCATCTCCAAGCAAATAAATCAGAGAAATTGAATTTTGATATTGAAATTCAAAGTGCTCAAAAGCATGTAGCTTCTATTGAAAATAACATACTTCATTTAAAAGGCGTTAGTGAAACCCGTGAAAATAAACCAGGAAAAGTAAAGTTTAGTACACTAATTTATCCTAAGATAATTGGAGAAGGAAAAATAGTAAGCAGGGAAGGAAAACTTAGTGTAGAAAAAGCCCAAGAAGTACTACTTTTTATAAGTATAGGTACAAACTTTAAAAAGTACAACGATTTATCTAATGCCGAAGACGAAGTTGCTTTAAAGTTTTTAAATAATGTTAAAAATAAATCTATAGAAGCATTGTTAGAATCCCATATTGAAGATTATCAGGACTTATTTAAGCGAGTAGATTTAAAATTAGGAAAAGAAAACTTGAGCAACCTAACTACAGATGAAAGGTTGAAAACATTTTCTAAAAATCATGATTTATCTTTGATTTCCTTATACTTTCAATTTGGACGGTATTTATTAATTTCGAGTTCTAGAGAAGGCGGGCAGCCAGCAAACCTGCAAGGAATTTGGAATAATAAATTATCGCCGCCATGGGACAGTAAATACACAGTAAATATTAATACTGAAATGAATTATTGGCCAGCAGAAGTTACTAACTTATCAGAACTTCATGCTCCTTTATTTTCAATGCTAGAAGATTTATCGGAAACGGGGAAGGAAAGTGCTCATAAAATGTATCATGCTAGAGGATGGAATATGCATCATAACACAGATATATGGCGAATTTCTGGAATTGTAGACGGAGGTTTTTATGGATTTTGGCCAATGGGAGGCGCATGGTTAAGTCAGCATTTATGGCAGCATTTTTTATTTACAGGAGATATAAATTTTTTAAAAAAGTATTATCCAATTTTAAAAGAAACAGCACTTTTTTATGTTGATGTTTTACAAAAAGAACCTAAAAATGGATGGCTTGTAGTAACGCCTTCCATCTCTCCAGAAAATAAATACATCGATGGTGTAGGGGTAACTTATGGTACAACTATGGATAATCAATTGGTTTTTGATGTTTTTAATAATGTCATTACTGCAGCAAAAACTTTAAATATAGATGCCGATTTTATTAAGGTGGTTGAAGAGAAGAAGTCAAAATTACCGCCTATGCAAATAGGAAAACACGCTCAATTACAAGAGTGGATTGAAGATTGGGATAACCCTAATAATAAACATAGGCATATCTCTCATTTATACGGGTTGTATCCATCGGCTCAAATATCTCCTTTTAAAAATCCAGAACTATTTCAGGCGTCAAGAAGTACATTAAATCAGCGAGGCGATAAATCTACAGGGTGGTCTATGGGTTGGAAAGTAAATTTTTGGGCAAGAATGCTAAATGGAAATCGTGCTTATAAATTAATACAAGAACAACTTACCATGGTGGAAGATGGAACCACTTCTGGAGGAACCTATCCTAATTTATTTGATGCGCATCCTCCTTTTCAGATTGATGGTAATTTTGGTTGTACAGCGGGGATTGCAGAGATGTTAATTCAATCTCATGATGAGGCATTATTTCTCTTACCTGCATTGCCATCCGATTGGGATAAAGGAAGTGTAAAAGGACTTATGGCGAGAGGTGGTTTTGAAGTAGATTTAAATTGGACTCATAACAAACTTGTATCGGTAAAAGTTAAGTCTAAACTTGGTGGGAATTTGCGTATTCGTACAAAAGAAGTTTTGCTTGATGCTTCTGGGAAGGAATTACCAAAAGCATTGGGAGAAAATAAAAATTTGTTTTATCAAAATCCGTCAATAAAAGACGTTATTATTTCAAAAGACGCACAATTAGAAGACGAAGAGGAGTATAATTTTTATTTGTACGAGATTCCTACAAAAAAAGGAACTTCTTATAGTTTTATAACCAAAGAATAATTTAATCCCATAGAGGGTTTAAGTCCCTAGGTCTTGTCCTGAGTTTGCCTAAAGACTCTGTGTAGAAATAAGTAAAAGGAGCTGAATAAATCGAAGGTTTTTAAAATAGACTCCTAGCTATTAATAAAAATGAATTAAAAGAGGGTTTTAGTAATGTTGTTTCTTTAAACTACTTGTTTTATGGCAGTTAAGATTTAGTCTTTTTTCTTATAGTGAAGCGGTCTTGTATTTTTACTAGGACATTAATGATTTAAAATTAAAATGTATAACATAAATATATTCTTGTGAAGAACAAATTTCAAAATACTTATACTTTCAAAATGCATATTCTAATATGTATATTATTAAGTTTTACCATAGGAATGTCTCAAGAAATTGAGCCTGTCCCCTCTTCGATTTATGAAAATGTAGCTATTGAGATGTCAAAAGTGCCGTTGGTTTCTTTTCCAAAATTAACTGTTAGTATTGAAAAATATGGTGCCGTTGCTGGAGGGTTGGAGAAGAATACACAAGCTATAGAAAAGGCAATTAGTGAGGTGTCTAAAAAGGGAGGTGGAACTGTTAAAATCCCGAGAGGTATTTGGTTAACAGGCCCTATTACATTAAAGAGTAATATTAATCTTCATTTAGAAGATGGTGCTTTGTTGTTATTCAGTAAAAATTTTGAAGATTATCCTTTGATTGATACCAGTTTTGAAGGCTTAAATACCATGCGCTGTATCTCTCCAATAAATGCAATGAATGTTGAGAATATTGCAATTACAGGGAAAGGTGTTATTGATGGAAATGGAGATGCGTGGAGACCTGTAAAGAAGGGAAAAATGACTTCAAAGCAATGGGATAATTTAGTAGCTTCTGGAGGAGTGCTTTCTGAAGACGGGAAAATATGGTTTCCAACAAAAAGCTCTAAAAAAGGATTTGATAGCAGAGAATATTTTAATGTGCCTAATCTTACAAAAAAAGAAGACTTAGAATCGGTGAAAGATTTTCTTCGTCCAGTAATGGTAAGCATTGTAAATTGTAATAAAGTGTTATTAGATGGGCCAACATTTCAGAATTCTCCTGCTTGGAATATTCATCCATTAATGAGTGAGAATGTAATTATAAGAAATCTTAAGGTAAGAAATCCTTGGTACAGTCAAAATGGAGATGGATTAGATTTAGAATCTTGTAAAAATGTTTTAATCTACAATAATACTTTTGATGTTGGAGACGATGCCATTTGCATTAAATCTGGTAAAGATAAAGACGGTCGAGATAGAGGCATTCCTACTGAAAATGTTATTGTTAAAAATAATACCGTTTATCATGCTCATGGAGGGTTTGTAATAGGGAGTGAAATGTCTGGAGGTGTAAAAAATATACATGTATCTAATTGTAATTTTATTGGAACCGATGTTGGTTTGCGTTTTAAAAGTACTCGTGGAAGAGGGGGAGTGGTAGAAAACATCTATATATCTGACATTAATATGATAAATATTCCTACGGAAGCTATTCGCTTTAATATGTTTTATAGCGGAAACGCTCCTATTTTAGAAGAAAATCAAAAAGCAGAAGATGAACAAAGAGACGAACAAAAGGTTGCTGTAACTGAAGAAACTCCTGTTTTTAAAAATATTTATATGAAAAACATCATAGCAACAAATTCAGGAAAAGCAGCTTTTTTTATGGGACTTCCAGAGAAAAGTTTAGAAAATGTAACCTTAGAAAATGCGATGCTTGAAGCTGATGAAGGAATTACGGTAATTGATACTCGTGGTCTTCAGCTAAAAAATGTAAAAGTGATTAGCAAGAAAACAGAAGCGCTTATCATTTATAATTCTAATGATATTGTTGTTGAAGGTTTTACTTTTTCTGATAATGGTAAAAAGGCCGTTAAGGTTTTAGGTACAACTTCTTCTGAGATTAAATTAGAGTTGGCAGACTTTAACAATGTAAAGCAACAAATATCAATTGCTAAATCATTATCAAAAGAAACCGTATCTTTTCATTAGTAAATTAACTCGGAGATATTGATGTCTCAATTATCGAGTAAAACCAACCAACTATGAAGCAATTAACTACGATTCTATTTCTTTTTTTAAGTTTTAATTTTTGTTTTTCGCAATCAGAAAAATACCCATTTCAAAATACCGAATTACCTGAAGATGAGCGTGTAAACGATTTAATAAATAGATTAACAGTAGACGAAAAAATAGCGCAATTACTGTATCAATCTCCAGCAATTGAAAGATTAGGAATTCCAGCATACAACTGGTGGAATGAGTCTTTACACGGCGTAGCTCGAGCAGGATATGCAACAGTATTTCCTCAATCTATCACTATTGCAGCCTCTTGGGATGATGAATTGGTTGCTGAGGTTGCAAATGTAATTTCAGATGAAGCGAGAGCAAAACACCATGAGTATCTCCGGAGAGGACAACATGATATTTACCAAGGACTAACTTTTTGGTCGCCTAACATCAATATTTTTAGAGACCCTCGCTGGGGTCGTGGTCATGAAACTTATGGAGAAGATCCATATTTAACAGGAGTTTTAGGAACAGAATATGTAAAAGGATTACAAGGAAACAATGCTAAGTATTTAAAAGTGGTGGCTACCGCAAAACACTTTGCTGTGCATTCGGGACCAGAGCCTCTAAGACATGAGTTTGATGTAGCTCCTTCTCAACGAGATTTGTGGGAAACGTATTTACCAGCTTTCCGAACTTTAGTAAAAGATGGGAATGTGTATTCTATTATGACGGCTTATAATAGAATTTATGGAGAAGCGGCCAGTGCAAGTAATTCTTTATATTCTATTTTAAGAGATAAATGGGGCTTTAATGGTTATGTAGTTTCAGATTGTGGAGCAATTGCAGATATGTGGAAAACACATCATGTAGCTAAAGATGCTGCCGAAGCTTCTGCAATGGCGGTTAAAGAAGGATGCGATTTAAACTGTGGGAATTCCTATGAAAAACTTACAGATGCTCTTCAAGATGGACTTATTACAGAAGCAGATTTAGATGTTGCGCTTCACCGATTGATGCGTGCACGTTTTAAACTTGGAATGTTTGATTCAGATGAAAAAGTACCTTATGCAAAGATTCCTTTTTCAGTAAATAATAATCCAAAACATAAGGTGTTAGCACTTAAAGCGGCTCAAAAAAGTATTGTCTTATTAAAAAATGAGAATGCTATTTTACCATTGTCTAAAAATCTAAAAAATATAGCTGTTATTGGTCCAAATGCCGATAATATACAATCGCTTTGGGGGAATTATAATGGAATGCCAAAAAATCCTGTTACCGTTTTAGAAGGAATAAAAAATAAAGTGGGAGCACAAGTAAATGTACATTTTGAGGAAGGAGCGCCATTAGCAAAAGGAATCCCAACTATGGAAGTAATTCCATCAGCATATTTTTCTACAGAAGACGGAAAGCAAGGTCTTACAGCAGCATATTACAATAGTACAGAATGGAAAGGAGCACCTCTTTTTACTAGGGTAGATCAAGCTGTAAATTTTCAATGGGATATTGATACGCCAGACTCACGTTTAAAAATAGGAAATTATAGCGTGCGTTGGTCGGGTTACATAACACCTCCTAAATCGGGGACGTATTATTTTAGCGATTGGGGAAAGCCATTTATGACGTTTACAATTTCCGATACTATAAAAGGAGGAGGCACGCATGAGCATCATGCGGTTATAAACCCAAAAAATATGTATTTAGAGGAAGGTGAAAAGTATAAAATTGAAATAAGATATAACAATTATTATGGAGATGCTACTGCAAAAATGATGTGGAGTATTCCTACAGAAAACCAACTTGAAAAAGCAGTATTAGCAGCTAATAAATCGGATGTAGTAGTATTGGCTTTAGGGTTAAATGAACGGTTAGAGGGAGAAGAAATGAAGGTAGAAGTAGAAGGATTTGCCGATGGCGATCGTACTAGCTTAAATCTTCCTAAAAAGCAGGTTGAGTTAATGAAGGAAGTAGTTGCTACAGGAAAACCAGTAGTACTTGTATTACTTAATGGAAGCGCATTATCTATTAATTGGGCTTCAGAGAATATTCCTGCTATAATTTCAGCTGGCTACCCAGGGCAAGAAGGTGGAAATGCTATTGCAAATGTATTGTTTGGCGATTATAACCCTGCGGGAAGACTTCCTGTAACTTATTATAAATCGGTTGACGATTTGCCACCTTTTGAAGATTATAATATGGATGGGCGGACGTATAAATATTTTAAAAAAGAACCGCTTTATCCTTTTGGGTATGGATTAAGTTATACAAAATTTAAATATTCAAATCTAGAAATTCCTTTAGAAATAAAAATAAACGAGCCTATAAAAGTTTCCGTTCAAGTTGCTAATGAGGGAGATTTTGATGGCGATGAGGTTGTTCAATTGTATGTAAGAGATGAAGAAGGCTCTACTCCTAGGCCTATTTGTGAATTGGTTGGGTTTAAAAGAATTCATCTAAAAAAAGGTGCTAAGCAGAAGGTAGAATTTACTATTCAGCCTAGGGAGTTAGCAATGATAAATAAGGATGATAAATTTGTAATTGAGCCTGGTTGGTTCTCTATTTCTGTAGGAGGTTCACAACCAAATTTCACAGAAAATAAACATATTAATTCTACAAACACAGTAATCGGAAGGGTTGAAATAAAAGGAAAAACTACCGAATTAGAATTTTAAATAAAACCATTATGTTAAGAAGATACAAGCCATTGTATTTGCTATTGTTTACTATAATTGCTAACTGTTTTATATTACAAGCTCAAGAGAAACCGACTACAATTTATTTAATAGGCGATTCTACGATGGCCGATTATACTGGAGATTATGATCCAGATAAAGACTATATGGAAACCCGGTATCCAGTAACGGGTTGGGGGCAAGTATTCCAACAGTTTTTTGTGGATGATAGCTTGTCTCAAATAAAAAATCTCATTTTTGGAGGTCAGGTAATTGTAGACGATCGTGCTCGTGGAGGAAGAAGTACACGAACTTTTTTTCAGGAAGGACGTTGGAGATCGGTTTTTGAAAATTTACAACCAAATGATATCGTTATTATGCAATTTGGACATAATGATGCAGCTGAGAATAAGCCAGAACGTTATGTAGATATTGAGGGTTATAAAGAGTTTTTACGCTTATATGTATCTCAAACTAGAGAAAAAGGAGGTTTGCCAATTATTTTAACTCCTGTGGCTCGAAATTATCCTTGGGAAAATGGTGTTTTAAAAGATGTTCATGGAGATTATGATATAGCCCCAAAAGAAGTTGCTGAAGAAATGGATGTGAATTTAATCGATTTAAATAAACTATCGCAAGCGTATTTTACTTCTAAAGGAAAAGATTTTGTAACTAAAAACTACTTTATGAATTTACCTGCAGGAAAATATAAAGCATATCCTGAAGGCCAAAATGACAACACTCACTTTCAGCTTAAAGGTGCAGAAGCAATAGCGCAATTGGTTTTTAACGATTTAAAAAGAATTTCTTCAAACACTATAAAACTGAAGCCATATACTATTGAAACTACGTATGAGAAACTAAAAAAACATTATCCAGAGATTAGTCCTATTTCTGAAGATAAATCTTCAGAAATTATAAGTATTGAAAATGTAATTTATAAAACTACGAAGGAGAAAGATTTGACTGCCGATGTTTTTATTCCGAATAAAAAGAAAGAAAATTATCCTGCGGTTTTATTAATTCATGGCGGTGGATGGATTTCTGGGAGTAAAGAAAATCAAAAAGTAATGGCTCAAAAGTTAGCTGAAAATGGCTATGTAGCGGTGTCAATTAATTATACATTGAGTACGGTGGCGCCATATCCGCAAGCTGTTTTAGATATAAAGGATGCATTGAAATGGATGCGAACTCATGGAGATAATTTAAAAATAGATACTGATAAAATAGCTGTTTTAGGAGCTTCTGCAGGCGCGCAACTAGCAACTTTGGTAGGGGTTACTCCAAATAATCCATCTTTTAAAACTTCAAGTACAGTCTCAGATAAGGTTCAGGCGATTGTTAATATTGATGGGATTACTTCTTTTATTCATCCTGAAGCTGAAGAAAGTGAAATAGCAGGAAAATGGTTGGGGGGGTTTAAGAAATGAAAACCCGACAAATTGGAAGTCGGCATCTCCGTTGGAATATGCAGGAGAAGATACCCCACCTATTTTGTTTGTTAATAGTGCCCAGCCTAGATTTCATGCAGGGCGAGACGATATGATTTTAAAGTTAGATGAATATAATATTTATGCTGAAGTGCATACATTACCAGATTCGCCACATTCTTTTTGGTTGATGAATCCATGGTTTCAGCCAACTTTAAAATATACATTGGATTTTCTAAAGAAAACATTGAAGTAAAAAGCGAGGATTTAAAGTGGTTTTTTTACATTAAAAAATTAATTAATACCAATTGAATTAAAGTCTATATTTGCGCACTTTTTTAAATAGCGCATAATGGATGAGTTGTTCGATCAGTTGGAGTTTATTGAAAACCCACTATATGAATCAATTATTGAGGATCTTTTGGAACAACAGTATAGCGTTGTAGATAATTTCTTTTCTGCTGAGGAAGTTTTTTTACTTAGGGCTTCTTTGTTGGATAAATATGAAGAAGACAAGTTTAAAAAGGCAGCTATTGGAAATAAGTTTGAAGAGCAAATAATAAAATCTATCCGTGGGGATTTTGTGCTTTGGATAGATGAAAAAAATAGTAATTCTGCTGAAAAGCTTTTCTTTAATAAAATTAATAGTCTGATTGATTATTTAAATAAAACCTGTTTTTTAGGGATTTTGCATAAAGAATTTCATTATGCAATCTATCCTGAAGGTACTTTTTATAAGCGACATTTAGATACTTTTCAGAACGATGATCGCCGAAAGCTTTCTTTTGTTTGTTATTTAAATGATGAAGATTGGAAGAATGAAAATGGAGGAGAACTTGTTATTTATAAAGATGAGAACGGAGTAGAAGTTCCAAAAAATTTATATCCACTTCCTGGGCGAGTTGTAATTTTTGAAAGTCAGCTATTAGAACATGAGGTAAAAACTGTACTCGCTTCCGAAAGATATAGTATAACAGGTTGGTTGAAGACAAGATGATTTTGTAAACATGTCCTTTCGACTGAAAGGAGAAATCACATTCTTGTTTTTTAATTCAAGAGTATTTTTTGGGATGAGATGTCTCCCTTTAGTCGACATGACTGTTCAAGGATGCTTTTGGTAATGAGAAGTCCCTCTTGGTCGACATGACTGTTCAAGGATGTTTCTGGTAGTGAGATGCCTCCTTTTGGTGGGTATGACTGTGGAGTTTTAGAAAAGAATTTTTATAAATCAAATCATCGAGTCCTTTCGACTGAAAGGAGAAATCGGATTCTTGTTTTTTAATTCAAGAGTATTTTTGGGATGAGATGTCTCCCTTTGGTCGACATGACTGTTCAAGGATGCTTTTTGGTAATGAGAAGTCCCCTTTGGTCGGCATGACTGTTCAAGGATGCTTTTGGTAATGAGATGCCTCCTTTTGGTTAGCATGACTGTGAAGTTTTAGAAAAGAATTTTTATATATCAAATCATCGAGTCCTTTCGACTGAAAGGAGAAATCGCATTCTTGTTTTTTAATTTAAAAGTATTTCTAGGGATGAGATGTCTCCCCTTGGTCGGCATGACTGTTCAAGGATGTTTCTGGTAGTGAGATGCCTCCTTTTGGAGGGCATGACTGTGGAGTTTTAGAAAAGAATTTTTATATATCAAATCATCGAGTCCTTTCGACTGAAAGGAGAAATCACATTCTTGTTTTTTAATTCAAGAGTATTTTTTGGGATGAGATGTCTCCCTTTGGTCGACATGACTGTTCAAGGATGCTTCTGGTAGTGAGATGCCTCCTTTTGGTGGGCATGACTGTGGAGTATGAAACATCTAAAAACATACTTTACACAAACTGAAAATCAGAAAACTTTTCCTCTACTTCATCAAAAGCAGCGAAAACATCTGCAGATTCATCGCTTGTTACCATTTTCATTCGGTATTCTTTAAAGTGTGGAATCCCTTTAAAATAATTGGTATAATGTCTTCTAGTTTCAAAAACACCCAGTTTTTCACCTTTCCAATCTATCGACATTTGAAGGTGTCGGCGAGCGGCTTTTACTCTTTCCTCAATAGTAGGCGGATTTAAATGTTCTCCAGTTTTAAAAAAGTGTTTTACTTCTTTAAAAAACCAAGGGTATCCAATACTAGCTCTCCCAATCATTGCGCCGTCTAATCCGTATTCGTCTCGCATTTTAACGGCCATTTCTGGAGTGTCAACATCTCCATTTCCAAAAACTGGAATGTGCATCCGTTGGTTATTTTTTACTTCAGCAATAGGAGCCCAATTAGCATTTCCTTTGTACATTTGGACACGAGTACGTCCATGAATAGAAATTGCTTTAATTCCAACGTCTTGGAGTCGCTCAGCAACTTCAACAATTTTTATAGAATCGGCATCCCAACCTAAACGAGTTTTTACGGTAATAGGTAAATTGGTGCGCTTTACCATTTCTTCGGTAAGTTTTACCATCAGAGGGATATCTTTTAAAATCCCTGCGCCAGCATTTTTACTAACCACTTTTTTTACTGGACATCCAAAATTGATATCAATAATATCTGGATTTGATTTCTCTACAATATCAATAGCTTGAAGCATAGAGTCGAGTTCTGCTCCAAAAATCTGGATTCCAACAGGGCGTTCCTTCTCGTAGATATCGAGTTTTTGCATACTTTTTGCAGCATCTCGAATAAGACCTTCCGAAGAGATAAATTCGGTATAAACTACATCGGCTCCTTGCTCTTTACACAATGCACGAAATGGAGGATCACTAACATCTTCCATTGGCGCTAGTAAAAGCGGAAATTCTCCAACATCTATCGTTCCAATTTTTGCCACAGTTCTATGTTTTAATGCTGTATAGGTTTTCTAACCTGCGTTTGTTGATTTTGCAAAGATAGGGATTTAAAAAAAACTGCTCAGCAGGATTTTAATCCCCATAGAGGAAGTTTAATTTTTCCAATCTCTCATAAAGGGTTTGATTTATTTAGGTAGGATTAAAAAATATTTTTCTTATCCAAGTAAATAAGCCCTTTAGAATCTTCATTTAAAATACGTTTAGTACGTAAGTAGCGGTTTAGGTTGTATTCATCATAATTATCTGCGTTTTTATCCATACTACTAATATGTACGCTTCCTGCTGAATGAATAAACTCGTTGTTGCCAATCCACATACCAACATGAATAACACGCTCTTTGGTAGAACCTGTTGCTTTTTTTCCAAAGAAAAGTAAATCTCCAGGAATTAGTTTACTAAAATCTTTGGTATCGTCTACTAAAATTCCTTCATTAATTTGTTGGGAAGCATCTCTAGGAATCACCATTCCGTTTAAGAAATATACAGTTTTGGTAAATCCGCTACAGTCCACACCTTTTGGAGAGGTTCCTCCCCATAAATATGGTAAGCCCATGAGGGTTTTAGAGGTTTCTACTAAGCTTTCTTTGGTGTGAGTTAAAGAGTTAATCCACTCTTTGTAAGGTTTAGCTTCGTTCTTTTTAAGATAAGCAACCCTTCCGTCAGGGTATTTTACTTCATAAAAATCATTTTTTTCGTCTAGTAAACTTAAAATATTCCCACCAACGAGATCAGAAATTACTTGTGAGTTGGCATTTGCTTCAGCATAAGAACTTCCTGCGGTAGCGGTAAAAATAATTTTATCTGAAGCTTTCCATGTATTAAATTCTTCTTTATCCATAGGTGTTACGCCTCCATAATCTACCCAAGCAATGTATTTATCTGGGGTTTGGATTAAATACCAGCTTCCTTCTTTCTTAAAAATATTTACGGGCATTCCTAAAGTTCCTTGCGTTACGAGTTCTGCTGAATGCCTTGGATTACCTCTCAAATTTGCTGCAGAAATTGCTATAATTCCTTGAGTTTTTCCTTCTAATTTTTTTGAAGGTAAAATCTCAATGCTATCTACAAAATTGATGTTTTCAGCTTTTAGTTTCCCTTTTAAATCTGCTACGGCGTCTGGTAAATTAGAACTTCCTTTTACCACATAACCATTATTGGATTTAATAGTTTCAATATCAAACATGGCAACCCTTTTATCTGGCGCATATTGTTCTTTTACCGAATTAATTATCGGGTCAACTTTACTTACTTCTTCCTTTTGAGGAGTATCTTTACACGAAATAAATAGTGTAGTAACTCCTAAAAATAAAAGGACATTTTTCTTTATAAAATTCATTTGTCAATATTTATTATTCTTTAAAACGTAGCTAGAATACCTTGAATACTATATTAGTTTTAACTAATTATAAGTAGTTGTTTTATAACCAAAAGTTGGTTAAAAATGCAAAGTAACATAAGATTTCTAAAGAGAAGTGTTAAAATTCTGTTTCTTCTTTTAATCTCTCTTCTTCTTTAAAATCGATATTTCTTTTGTTATCTGCTAATCTAAAGTTTCCAAATTTATAATTAAAGCCAATGGTAAATGTTCTTTGTTCAGGCTTAGCAGTATACCCATTATCTTGGTTTAAATACCTAGTGGTAAGGGGGATGTTATAAGTATTAAATACATCATTTAAATTTATGTTTAGGCTTGCTCTGCCGTTCCATAGTTTTTTACGTAAGCCAAAGTTTGTTTTAAATCGGTCTTTCATCAGGTAATTTCCAATAAAAAATCTAGATACATATTCTAGATATACATCGGCTGATATCGATTTTTCTTTGGAAATGGTAAACGAATTGTATAATTGTCCGAAATAACCAACAGTATTTTGTGTTTGTATAGCATCGTTACTTTCTCTAGCTATAAAAGACATTTCATAGAAAAAACCAGACATATACGTACTTAAAAACCACCATTTAGTAATTGGTCTGTAATGGATAAAATCAATGCTGTATTGGAAAGATTCTTCAATATTAAAAGTAGAATTATAAACTACTTGTGCATTATTCCTCTGAAAAGTTAAATTGTTTAATTCGTTTTTTTCTTGCTGATAATACACTTCAAAAATATAATTTCCATCAAAAGTGTAGTCTAAGGATATTTTATTTTCAATAGAAGGTTTTAAATAAGGGTTTCCAGCTATAAAATTATTTTCATTTAAATAATATCGAAATGGATTTAAACTTTGGTAGCGCGGTCTTGCAATGGCACGCTTGTAGCTTACTCCTATTTCATGCTTTTCCGAAACTTGATGGTGTAAACTGAAAGTAGGAAACAATTCTAAATAATGTTGTTTGTTTATAGTCCCTAGTGCAACAGAATTCCCGATAGCATCTGTGTATTCTCCTCTTAAACCAGCTACTAAAGACCATGAGTCCCAATCTCGTGAGAAATTTGCATAGGAAGCCCAAATCTGTTCGTCGTAATCAAAATGGTCATCTCTGGACGAACTCGGAGTGTAATCTCCATAAAAAGCAATTATATTTCCGCTACTAATAGAAGAGTATTTAGCTCCTAATTCTAAATTATTGGCGCCTAACGGACTAGAAAAGTCTATTTGCCCGGTAAAAATATTGTTTTTCTGACTTGCTTCTGTATCGAAAGCATTGGTGTATTGGTAAGAGTCGTTCTCATCAAAATAATCGGTTGCTAATATTTGGTTTTCTCCTTCGTTATAATAAACATAATTAGTTTGAATATCCAAATGGGTTCCATTTTTGCCAATTTCTCTATTATAAGTTGCGTTTAAGGTAATATTAGTGTTGTCTATATCAATATCGCTATTGGTGTTAAAGCTACTTTCTTTAGTGTCTTCCGCAGATAAAACATCGGTATTGACTTTGTTTTCAATACTTTTACTTGGGTTGTAAATAATGTTGGAAGAAAAGCTCACTTTATTTTTATCATCTAAATTAAAATCTAAAATAGTATTGAAATTATGCGCTTTAGAGCGTGTTGTTTTGTACAAAGAAGTCTCCCATTGGTTGCTTGGTAAATTACCATCAAAAAAATTTACATAACTATCACTTCTTTTATAATCTTTTCTTGGGTTGAAAGAATATCCTGCATAAAAATCTACTACATTATTTTTGTAATAATGACTTGTTCCGAGTGTATATTTAGGAAAAATAGCATCTTCCCATGTCCCATTTACAGCTCCTTTATAACCTATAGAAATGTTTTTTGAGGTAATTATATTAAGTACAGCGCCACCTTCAGCATCGTATTTTGCCGATGGGTTTGTAATTACCTCTATGGAAGCAATATTATTGCCTGCAAAGTTTTCCAAAAGATTTTTCAGTTCTCTATCATCAAGGTAAACTCTCTTATTATTTATATAGACGGTAGTTTTTAAATTTTTTACTGAAATTTTATCATCTAAAGAGATAACTCCAGGAGTTCTTTGTAGAATTTCATAGGTAGATAAAGAGGATAAAGTGGAATTTTCTACCTGAAAAATAAGTCGCCCATTCTTTTTTTCTAGTCGTGGTTTTTGAAAACTTAGGGTTACCTCTTCCAAGTTTTCTATATCATGCTTTAAGATAATAGTATCAGCATTAAAGTTATTATGGACAGTTATATTTTTATAATTATTATGATACCCTATATAAGAAGTTTTTAAAATATAATTTCCTTCTGGGATTTTATTGAGAATGAAAGTTCCATTTTCTTCAGTGGAGGTGCCTGCAATAGATACCGAATCTTTTGCATTTAAAAGCATAACATTTACAAAAGAGAGTGTTCTATTGTTAGAATCTATAGTTTTTCCTTTAACCATAAATTCTTGTGAAAGAAGAGGTTTACAAGTAACTAGCAAAAAAAGGAGTACTAAAACTTGGTTTCGGTGCATGGATTTAGGCGATTTAGGGCTATAAATATAGATTTTTTTTTAAAACCTTATATTTTTAACTGTGTAATTTAGAATTTATAGTTGATATATCTTCAATAAAAAATAATATCTTATTCAAGCGTGTTAAAATAGTTTATATTTGCTGATTGAAAATTTGCATTGATAAACGGCTATGAAGCACATAAGAAACTTTTGTATAATCGCTCATATTGACCACGGGAAAAGTACGTTGGCAGATAGGTTATTAGATTTTACTGGATCTGTTACCGAGCGAGAAAAGAAAGAACAACTTTTAGATAGTATGGATTTAGAGCGTGAACGTGGTATTACCATTAAGAGTCACGCTATTCAAATGGAATACATATATAAAGGAGAAGAATATATTTTAAACTTGATAGATACTCCTGGGCACGTAGATTTCTCGTATGAGGTTTCTCGTTCTATTGCAGCTTGTGAAGGTGCTTTACTGGTTGTAGATGCAGCTCAAAGTATCCAAGCGCAAACAATTTCTAATTTATATTTAGCATTGGAGAATGATCTTGAAATTATTCCAGTGCTTAATAAAGTGGATCTTCCGAGTGCAAATCCAGAAGAAGTAACCGATGATATTGTAGATTTATTAGGTTGTGATGCTGAAGAAGTAATTCCTGCTAGCGCCAAAACAGGTATTGGAATTGAGGAAATTCTTTCTGCAATTATTGAAAGAATTCCACCGCCTAAAGGAAATCCAGAAGAGCCACTTCAAGCTTTAATTTTTGACTCTGTTTATAATCCGTTTAGAGGAGTAGAAACCTATTTTAGAGTTATTAATGGAGAAATTTCAAAAGGGCAAAAGATTAAATTTTTGGCCACTGGAAAAACTTATGATGCCGATGAGGTTGGAACGTTAAAACTTATTCAGCACCCTAAAAAAGTGGTTAAAACTGGAGATGTAGGGTATTTAATTACAGGAATTAAGGATGCTAGAGAGGTAAAAGTGGGAGATACTATTACAGACTCAGCCAATCCAACTAAAAATATGATTGCAGGTTTTGAAAATGTAAAACCTATGGTATTTGCAGGAGTATATCCTGTAGATACAGAAGATTATGAAGAGCTTAGAGGTGCTATGGAAAAACTACAGTTGAATGATGCTTCTTTGGTTTTTACTCCAGAAAGTTCTGCAGCTCTTGGTTTTGGTTTCCGTTGTGGATTCTTAGGAATGCTTCACCTTGAAATTATTCAGGAACGTTTAGAGCGTGAGTTTGATATGACGGTTATTACTACCGTACCAAACGTTAGTTACCATGCCTATACTAAGAAGAACCCAGACGAAAAGATAATATTAAACAATCCATCAGATCTTCCAGACCCTTCAAGTATTGATCGGGTGGAGGAGCCATATATTAAAGCTACAATTATTACAAAAGCCGATTTTGTAGGTCCAGTAATGTCTTTATGTATTGAAAAAAGAGGAATTATTACCAATCAAACTTATTTAACACCAGAACGTGTTGAGCTTTCTTTTGATATGCCTCTTGCAGAAATAGTGTTCGATTTTTATGACCGCTTAAAAACGGTATCAAAAGGATATGCATCATTTGATTATTCGCCTATAGGAATGCGCGAATCTAAATTGGTAAGGGTAGATATTTTATTAAATGCAAACTCTGTAGATGCCCTTTCAGCATTAATTCATGCCGATAATGCTTATAATATTGGTAAGAAAATGGTGGAGAAGTTGAAAGAATTAATTCCAAGACAGCAATTTGATATTCCAATTCAAGCTGCAATTGGGGCTAAAATTATTTCTAGAGAAACGGTTAAAGCATTAAGAAAAGATGTAACTGCAAAATGTTACGGAGGAGATATTTCTCGTAAAAGAAAACTTTTAGAGAAACAGAAAAAAGGTAAAAAGAGAATGCGTCAAGTAGGGAATGTTGAAATTCCTCAACAAGCATTTATGGCGGTATTAAAACTTAACGATTAAACATAAAAAAAGACTGTTAAAAACGGTCTTTTTTTATGTTGTTTATATTTTTAAAAGAGTAGGTTATACTTTTCGGATGTAATAATCGCCTATTTTGTCTACTACAAATTCGTAATCTATATAATTTTCTGCGGAAGGGTTGTAAAATGTAACCGAAAATACTACTTCATTTGTAGTAGAAGCAATTTCATTCAGTTTAAAAGATTGCATAAATGCAGCTTCTAACATAGGGTTGTCTTTTATATTGAAAGTATCTTTTTCAACACGCTTTTTCAGCACAAGATTGTTTTTATAATAAACAGAAAGATCAGAATGAAATTCTTTATAAACAGTTTTATGGATCTCTCCAAGCTTGTTTTTTTCTACTTTAAGAATTTTATCATCTGTAGTATGATATTTTGTATTTACAACAAAATTGTTTGCTAAAGCAGAATCGATTTGAATTTCTGCATAGCCTTCGGGCACTTCTTTAGATGTGTAATTTGTAGTTGCTAGGTATGGATTTTCCCCAAAAAGTTGATTGCCTTTATTACGAAAGCGTGTTTGGTCACAACTAGAAATCCAAATAATAGCAAGTAAGAAAATTATCAGTTTTAAAAAGAGAGTTTTCATGTGTTTGTTTTTTACCATTTTTTAAACGGTCAAATGGAACATCCAAATAATTATTCTGCTGTGTGTCTATAAATGGATATTTCATTATTTTTTAATTGTTATCGGGAGCTTCTTCTTCGTCGGATTTATCGTTTTTAACATCCATTACATCCATTGGTTTTCCTAAATATACCAATTTATTACCTTCAGCTATTTCCATATTACTGGTGTAAGAAGCAATAATATGTAAGTCTTCATTATTGTCTTTTATGAAGATAGGAATGGCATCCTTTTCATTGTTAAGCTTTTCTATCTGCTCCAAGAAATGTTTTTTAGATTCCAATTCAACTTCATTAATTTTAGGATAGTCACGGGCAACTTCACTTAAGTTAATATAATCGTCTTTTTTTGAGAAGAGCAATTCTACCATTTCAATATAATCGCTTTTCATTTCTTCGGTTGTAATTAATCTAAAAGCGCCATTCTCTCCTAATTGATTTTTGAAGCGTTCTATAGCATGTTTATTAACCTCTTCACTTGCAGTTAATGCCATTAGATATCCAATATCGTTGAGTTCGATATTATTAGTTAAATCATCAGAAAAAATATTAGCCTCTTCAGCATCCAAATCCATACCTTTTGCGCGCTCAATATTTTCTTTATTACTATCTATAAGCACAACATGGCGACCGTTTTTTTGAAGATATTTAGCTATAATTCTAGAAATATTAGAAGCTCCAACAATTAAAATACCAGTAGACTCTTTTAAGAAAACTCCAGAAATTTTAGCAAATAATCTGGCTGTTGTTGCGTTAAAAAGTACAGTACCTAATACAATCATAAACACAAGTGGTGTTATGTACTCTGCGCCAGGTTCCCCTTCTAAAACAAGTCGGTTTCCAAATAGAGAAGCAATCCCAGCCGCTACAATACCACGAGGGCCTACCCAACTTATAAATGCTTTTTCGTTTGTTTTTAAACCAGAATTAATGGTACTTAACATAACCCCAATTGGGCGAATTAAAAATACAACGCATCCAAATAAGATGAGTGTATTCCAATTGTAAATTAAATACAAGTCTTGCATATTTATATTTGCAGACAGCAGAATAAAAAGAATGGAAATTAGTAAAACACTTAGCGACTCTTTAAAGTAGAGTAATTCTTTAATATTAGGTAAATCTATATTACCAAGTAC
Organism: Galbibacter sp. L-19; assembly: GCF_056857615.1. Classification (NCBI taxonomy): domain Bacteria; kingdom Pseudomonadati; phylum Bacteroidota; class Flavobacteriia; order Flavobacteriales; family Flavobacteriaceae; genus Galbibacter; species Galbibacter sp. L-19. Next base: position 55,835 of record NZ_JBSXNL010000046.1, on the reverse strand, counting down.
CATTCCCATTACCACTACAGAAAGTAGTCCAGATTCATGAGCAAATTGTTCAGATAATACATACACACCAATTACAAAAGAAAGAGAAACTACATTCATTAAAAAATGAGGAATTGCATTTTTCTTAATGGCAAAATAGAGAGCATATGCAAAAGAAAACCCGATTGAAAAGCCTACTACCACTGTTTTTCCAAACTCTACTAAAGCTTGTTGGGTATATTCTGTTCCTTTTCCAACGGATATAAATTCGAAAACCAATACGGCAGCAACCGCTCCAATTGGGTCTATTAAAATACCTTCCCATTTTAAAACTGCAGAAATATCTTTTTTCAGAGGGATATTTCTAAGAATAGGGGTAATTACGGTTGGACCAGTTACAATAATTAAAGCGGCAAATAAGAAAGAAATAGGCCAGCTTAAATTAAAGAGAAAATGAGATGCAAAACCAGCACCTAAAAAAGTAACTATAGTACCTATGGTAATTAGTTTAAAAATTACAGGGCCAACATTTAAAACTTCGTTTCTCTTTAAAGTTAAACCTCCTTCAAAAAGAATTACACTTATGGCTAATGATACAAAGTGAAATAATCCTTCTCCAGGAAATAATCCTTTATCCAATTGCGGGTTCCAGATAGGTTCAATAAGCTTTGTTCCATCTTCCGTAAACAGCGTAGAAAAAGGACCAACAAACATTCCTATCAAGATGAGGGGTAGAATAGCAGGTATTTTAAATCTCCATGCTACCCATTGTGCAATAATCCCCAATATTACAATTCCAGCAAGCTCTATCATAAATTTTTGATTGTACAGCGAATATAACTTCAATAATAGTAAAAAAATGTTAAAAAACATTTAATAAAAGATGTCTTTATGATGAATGTTATTCCCTTTTCTTAATTTGCGGTGCGTTGGAATCATAACATTTTACATGAAGTTATACACAATTGAAACAGGAAATTTCAAATTAGATGGGGGAGCTATGTTTGGAGTAGTGCCAAAATCAATTTGGAATAAAACAAATCCTGCCGATAGTAATAATATGATAGATATTGCCGCTAGGTCTTTATTGATAGAGGATGGCGACAGACTTATCCTTGTCGATACAGGCTTAGGGAATAAACAATCTGATAAGTTTTTTGGGTATTATTACTTGTGGGGAAATGATAATTTGGATGCTTCACTTAAAAAGCACGGTTTTCATCGAGATGATATTACAGATGTTTTTCTTACACATCTTCATTTTGATCATTGTGGCGGTTGTATTCAGTTAAATAAAGAAAAAAACGGCTATGAACCTGCTTTTAAAAACGCACGTTTTTGGAGTAATGAAAACCACTGGCAATGGGCAACAAAGCCTAATGCACGAGAAAAGGCTTCTTTTCTTTCAGAAAACATTCTCCCCATTCAAGAAAGTGGACAATTAAATTTTCTTTCTGTTCCAGAAAACAGATTTTTAAAGAATTCTGAACTCGGTTTTGATATACTTTATGTAGATGGACATACCGATAAACAAATGATTCCGCATATAAAATACCAAGATAAAACCTTAGTTTTTATGGCCGATTTACTTCCAACCGTAGGCCATATTCCGTTACCATATGTAATGGGTTATGATACTAGACCATTACTTACCATAGAAGAGAAAAAAACATTTTTAGAAACAGCTGCAGATAATAATTTTTATTTATTATTAGAGCACGACGCACACAACCAAGTGTGTACACTTCAAAAAACAGAAAAAGGGGTTAGATTGAAAGAAACCTTTTTATTTAACGAATTATTTATTTAAATATTTGACAATGACTATTAAAAAATCTGTTGCTTATTGCGCAATTGCAACTTCCTTATTTGTAGGATGTGGATCTCCTGCTATAATTTTAACACCAGAAGAAAATATAGATTCTGTAGTATTAAAAGTGGATCCACTTACAGATACTCAATTAAAAGATTGGGGGCACAAAGACTTACTTACGGATACCATTCCTGGGATGAGTGTAGATAAAGCCTATAGCGATATTTTTAATAAACTGAAAAGTTTAAAGCCTACAACAGTAATTGTTGGAGTTTTAGATTCGGGAGTTGATATTGAGCATCCAGATCTTAAAAATGTAATTTGGACAAATGAAGATGAGATTCCTGGAAATGGAATTGACGATGATGAAAATGGTTTTGTTGATGATATCCATGGATGGAATTTTTTAGGCGAAGCTAATGATGAGCAATTAGAGTTTGTAAGAATTTTAGTAAAAGGAGACGACGGTTCTGAAGAATATAAAAGAGCTTTAAAAGAATATGATGAAAAGTATAACGAAGCAGTTCAAAATAAAACAAGATATGAGCAGATTTTAAGTTCTGTAAATGCTGCTGATGCGTTTCTTCAAAAAGAATTAGGGAAAGAAGTTTATACTAAAGAAGAGTTGGCTGCATACGAGCCTTCTGCAGAGCAAGGACAAGCGGCTAAAGGAATGATGATGCAAATGTTTAGTTTTGAAGATTCTGTTCCTGCAGTAAAGAAAGAATTAAAAGAAGGAATTGAGTATTTTGCAGATCAATTAAATTATAACCTAAACAAAGATTTCGATGGAAGAAGTATTGTAGGAGATAATCCAGACGATATTAATGATATTGGATACGGAAACAATGATGTTATTGGAGATAAAGAGCATGCAAAACATGGAACGCATGTAGCTGGTATTATTGCTGCAGAACGTAATAACAGTGTTGGAATGGATGGAGTTGCAGAGCATGTTAAGATTATGGCGGTACGAACTGTTCCAAATGGAGATGAGTACGATAAAGATGTTGCTTTGGCAATACGTTATGCTGTAGACAATGGTGCTAAAGTTTTAAACGGAAGTTTTGGTAAATACTATTCTCCACACAAAGACTGGGTTTGGGACGCTATTAAATATGCGGCTTCAAAAGATGTTTTAATTATTAAAGCTGCTGGAAACGAATCGATGGATTTAGATGAAAACAATGTATATCCAAACGATAACGAGAATAATACAGCAGAAATAGCAGATAATTTCTTAACTGTTGGAGCTTTAAATTACGAATATGGGCCAGAAATGGTAGCTACTTTCTCTAATTATGGGAAAAATAATGTAGATGTTTTTGCTCCAGGAACCAAAATTTGGTCTACTACTCCAAACAATGGATATGAGTATTTACAAGGGACCTCTATGGCAGCCCCTGCGGTAGCTGGTGTTGCAGCATTGATTAGAGCATATTACCCTTCATTAAAAGCATCAGAAGTAAAGAAAATTATTATGCAATCTGGACTTACTTCAACTGCAAATGTAATTTTAGGAGGGAATCCAAATTATAAAAAACCATTTGCAGAGGCTTCAAAATCTGGGAAAATGGTAAATCTTTATAACGCTATGATTCTTGCTGATAAAGTTGCAAACGGAAAAGCGAAGTTATAAATCATACTTTTTAACTAAACTCAAATATATGAAACGAACATTTATCACTGCTATAGGTTTAAGTGTTGCTATGCTATCTCAAGCATTTGCAGTAACTACGCCTACTAACGGTAATCCATTAGAAACTATACAACCCAATTCAACAACTTATTGGCAACAACATGTTGACTATAAAATGAATGTTGATATGGATGTAAAAGATTATAAATATACAGGAACACAAGAATTAAAGTATACCAACAATTCTCCAGATACTTTAAAAACGGTATTTTATCATTTATTCTTTAATGCCTTCCAACCAGGGAGCGAAATGGATGTGAGAAGTAGAACAATTCAAGATCCAGATAGAAGAGTAGAAGATAGAATTAGTAAACTATCACCTTCAGAAATAGGGTATTTAAAAGTAATTAGTCTAAAACAAGATGGAACTGCTATTGAATATAACGAAGAAGGAACTATTCTTGAAGTTACCTTAAATAAACCGATTCTTCCTGGGCAAACAGTTAAGTTTGATATGGAATTTAACGGGCAAGTGCCACAACAGATTCGTAGAAGTGGACGTAATAATGCGGAGGGTGTTGCTCTTTCTATGACACAGTGGTACCCTAAAATGGCCGAATATGATTTTGAAGGTTGGCATGCAGACCCATATATTGGTCGTGAATTCCAAGGCGTTTGGGGAGATTTTGATGTAAAATTAACCTTAGACAAAGAGTATGTAGTAGGTGGTACTGGATATTTACAAAACCCAGAGGAAGTTGGACATGGATACCTTCCAGAAGGGACAAAACAGAAAAAAGTAAAAGGAAAAACACTTACATGGCATTTTGTAGCACCTATGGTACACGATTTTGCTTGGGGAGCAGATCCAGAATTTATTCATGATACTTTAGAAACTCCTAGCGGTACAACGCTTCATTTTTTCTATAAAGACAAGGAAGAAATTAAAGAAAACTGGAAAAAACTTCAGCCAAAAACAGCAGAAATGCTAGCGTTTTATAATAAAAACGTAGGAAAGTATCCTTACAAACAATACTCTGTTATTCAAGGAGGAGATGGTGGTATGGAGTATGCTATGTGTACGCTTATTACTGGAGAACGTAAATTTGGGAGTCTTGTAGGAGTAACTGCCCATGAGTTTGCGCATTCTTGGTTTCAACATGTTTTAGCTTCTAATGAGTCTAAAAATGAATGGATGGATGAAGGATTTACTTCTTTTATTTCCGATTTATGTATGAACCAAATTATGGGAGAAAACAAACCAAATCCATTTGAAGGGGCTTATAGAGGTTATATCGCACTAGCAAATTCTGGTTTTGAACAACCACAAACTACGCATGCAGATAGATATAATTACAACAGATCATATAGTATTTCTGCATACAGCAAAGGGGAAGTTTTCTTAGCACAGTTAGGGTATGTTATTGGTCAGGATAATGTAATGAAAACACTTAGAAAGTATTACAACGATTTTAAATTTAAGCACCCAACTCCAAACGATATTATGCGTACTGCTGAAAAAGTTTCAGGAATGCAGTTGGATTGGTATTTAACAGATTGGACTAAAACTACCAATACTATAGATTACGGAATTAAAGGTGTTACTGAAGAAGACGGGAAAACAAAAATAGAAATGGAACGTATTGGACTTATGCCAATGCCTATTGATGTAATGGTGTTGTATAAAGACGGTTCTGCTAAGTATTTCTACGCTCCACTTAGAATGATGCATGGAGAGAAAGCTAATCCATTTGATGGAGTTGAAAGAACAGTACTTCCAGATTGGCCTTGGGCTTTTCCAACATATAGCTTTACAATTGATACTCCAAAGAGTGAAATTGTAGGAATAGCAGTAGATCCTTCTGGATTAATGGCAGATGTTAATAGAGAGAATAACGAATATCAAGCAGAATAAGGGTTTGGATAATGTTTAAATCCTTTATTGAGAGTTTATTCCTCAGAACCTGTTCTGAGTATACCGAAGTGCTCTACGTCGAAAAGGATTAAATTATTTTCTTTTGAATACCTCGTAAGCTTGGCTCGAGATAGTTGATTTAACTAAAGTTATACGGACGGATATTTTTTAAAAAGTTAGCTTATTAACGGAAAGAATACCTAGTTCAAACATACATATCTAAAAGAAAAGGCTTTTTAAATAAAGCCTTTTCTTATTTTTACACCCAATTTTAAATAGTATATGGATCAGTCATTTCCTTCAAAAGAAAAACTCAAAAGCGCTACGCTTATTAGCCAGTTATTTGCTGAAGGAGATTCTGTGTCCAAATATCCTATCCGATTAGTTTTTACAAAGCTAGAAGATGAGGTAAAAATTAAAGCAGGGGTGTCCGTCTCTAAACGCTCTTTTAAAAAAGCAGTAGATAGGAATAGAATAAAAAGACTCCTACGAGAAGCATACCGACTTAATAAACATCTCTTTTTTGATACTGTTGAAGGAGATTCTTATGGCTTTATGTTTTTATATACTGGCAAAGAAATGCCTACGTTTGAAAAACTGAACAGTGTGATGCAGAAATTGCACCAAAAATTTCAAGAGCATCTTAAAAAAGAATCATAGTATAGGTAAATTAAAGTCATTTTTCAATAGATTCATCTTCAACTTGCTAAATTTTAATGAATCTAGTACCTTGTACTTCACTATGAGAAGTATTAATTCTCATTTTTCAGAAAATAATATGAAGCTATTATGAAGAAGAAAATTATAATTCCAGCACTAGCATTAATTGTTTTACTAGTAGGAACTAGTTTTAAAAACGATTTTTTTGAAATTGCTAAGCAAGTAGAGATTTTTACTACGTTGTTTAAGGAGTTAAATATGAATTATGTAGATGAAACGAATCCTGCGGAACTTATGGACACCGCTATAAAAAGCATGCTTGAAGATTTAGATCCTTATACAAACTTTATGAATGAGCAGGATGTAGAAGGTTTTAAAATAAGCAATGCAGGAGAGTATTCTGGAATTGGAGCTGTAGTGAAGAGTTATGATGATAGACTTCTAATTATTGAGCCTTATGAAGGGTATCCTGCCGATAAAGCAGGATTAAAAGCTGGAGACGAAATTGTAAAAATTGGAGACATAAACGTATCAGATTTTAAAGAAGATGCAACAGAATTATTAAAAGGAGCTACCAAAAGCAATGTTTCTATAGCTTATAAAAGGCAAGGAAAAACAATGACTACAACGGTTTCTAGAGATGAAATAGAAATTGATGCCGTCCCTTATTTTAATATGATAGATGCTGAAACAGGATATATTGTACTTTCAAAATTTAATAGCAAGGCTTCTAAGCAAACAGAAGAAGCTTTGGAAGATTTAAAAGAAAGAGGAGCAAAGAAAATTATCTTAGATTTAAGAGGAAATCCAGGTGGATTGCTAACCGAAGCAATAGATGTTTGTAATTTATTTGTGCCTAAAAAGGAACTTATTGTAAGTACAAAATCGAAGGTTAAAAAATTCAATCAAGAATATTATACACGTAGAAATCCTGTTGATACAGAAATTCCGTTAGCAATACTTATTAATGGAAGAAGTGCTTCTGCAAGTGAAATTGTAAGTGGTGCCTTACAGGATTTGGATCGTGCTGTTATTGTTGGCGCACGTAGTTTTGGAAAAGGATTAGTGCAGCGTCCTATTAAATTAAACTATGGAACCCAGCTTAAAGTAACTATTTCTCGTTATTATACACCAAGTGGACGTTGTATCCAGTCGATGGATTATTGGAATAGGGATGCAGATGGAAAAGCGGTTGTTAAGAAGGATTTCAATGAATTTAAAACTCGTAGTGGAAGAAAAGTTTATGATGGTGGTGGTGTAATGCCTGATCTTGAAGTGAAGGGATTGAAAGATAATAGTCTTACTTCAGCATTAATAGCTAACAATGTACTTTTTGATTATGCTACAGACTACTATTATAAACACCCAATAACTAACATGGACAATTTTAGTTTTTCTGAAACCGATTATCAAGACTTTAAAAAATACGTTACTGAAAGTGGATTTACTTATGAAACTAAAACCGAAAAAGCACTTAAAAAAGTAATGAATAGTCAAGAAATAGATGAGTTTGGAGAGTCTGTGAAGAATGATTATAAGAAATTACTTACAGATATAAATCATAGTAAATTAGCATCTCTTGATGAATATCAAGAAAGTATTACAAAAAATCTCGAAGACGAACTTATTGTACGTTACTTCTATAGAGACGGCTTGTACAAATATTATTTACAGAATGACGATGCTATAAAAAATGCAACTGCAATTTTAAAAGATGCTGCAAAGTATAAAAGTATCTTGAAGTAATTTTATAAATAGCGTTTTTGAAAAGCCTAGTCTAATGAGTTACTCTTCCGCAGGATCTTTTATAAAATCAAGATAACCACGACGAAGTAGAGTTTCTACCCGTCTTCTATCTGGAGTACGATGGATGGCTTTGTATTTTTCTGAAATATAATAACAAAACAGCCCGAATTGATCCCTCGGAACATCCAAATCGTTTAAAATATAATCTTTGTAATTGTCTTCTAAAAAACCAACAATTATATTTTTAGTTTCTGCTTTTAATCGTTTTTTTAATTTTTTTGTGCGTCCGCTTATTGCGTTAATTAATGGATCTAAACTCACAGACATTCCTCCTCCTTTGTAATGATATTTGGAGGCTGCTGCTAAACGTCTTTCTGCTGGAGTGTAGGTTTTAGGAGTATAATCGGTTAATTTTCCGACATTAATTCTGTAATCGGTAAGTACTACTTCTTCAAGCTGAATTACACCATCTTTAATGTAAACCTCTATTTTACCATTCATAATATCTTCTGTGGCCACAATTTTATAGAAGTTTTTAAACGCTTCAGAAGCAATAAATAATTGGTCGCCTTCTGAGGCTGTAATGGTATGAAAATCATTTTTATAACTCCCTTCTGTTTTTGTTGTGATATTGGCAATCCCAAATTTTGTCATTGCTATATTATCTTTATAAATAAAGATTTTAAGTACTTTTTTTTCTTCTTGAGAAAATAGCTGGAATGAACTCAAAAATAGTAAGAAGAAAAATAATAATAGATTAAGTAATTTTATCACATGTATAGCGTATTAGGAAAGCCAATATATCTCATTTCAAAGCTGTCTGGGTTTCCTTTAACACAAGTTTCACGGCAATTTGTGATAGTTTTTGTAATCCTATCAAAATCTTAAGAGTTTTTTAGTAATTATAGTAGTTACTGATTGAATTTATGGTAAAATAAAATGATGATTTTTTTCCTTTATATAAAGCAGAAAAATAAAGCATAGTCTTCGCTACATACTCTTTTTTATCTTGAAATTGAAAGGGAAAGAGTACATTTTATTCCAGTAAATTGCATTGGTAAATGGTATTACAGTAACTTTATTGAAATTTAAAATTAAAACGTATGCCCAAATCGTTTAAATTATGCTTAACTATGGCTGGTGCTGTTTCTGCAGGGTCTTTTACTGGTGGAGTACTAGATTATTTAATAGAAACCTTAACACTGTGGGAAGAAGCAAAAGCCACCAACAGGAAATTAGGAGTTAATCATCCAGAATACAATCATTCTGTTCCAATGCATAACGTAGAAATTGATGTGCTTAGTGGCGCTTCTGCGGGAGGTATTACAGGTACACTAACGTTGATGAGTTTATTGAGTAAAAATCATAAACCTGTAAATCGTTCAAACCCAAAAGGAGAGGATAATTTGTTTTACAAATGTTGGGTCAAAATGGCCGATGATGATAAAAGTAAAACGCTCGAAAAACTTTTAAATACCAACGATTTATCAAAAAATAAAATCCCTGAATCGCTACTTAATAGTATTGCTATAGATAAAATTGCCAACGAAGCACTAACAATAAATTCAGAGGTGCGTTATCCTCCATTTGTGTCTAAAGATTTGGATTTAATTTTAACCACAACCAATCTTCGAGGCCTTAATTTTAAAGTTGATTTTAGTGGAGATAGTAAAACCAATTCAGCAAATATTATTACCAATCATGGCGGTTTTTTTAGATATAAAGTGAAAAATGAATTGTTTGAAAGAGGAGTTCCTCCACAGGAAGATTCACTTTTTTATGTGTTAGACCTTAGCGAAAATCAAGACATAAATTATTTAAAAGATGCCACGCTCAGTACTGCAGCCTTTCCAATTGGTTTAAAGTCTCGGGAGATAGAAATCTCTAAAAAATATATTGAACGTTACCCAAAATATTTGTTCGGGATGCGAAAAGGGATTTCACCTTTAATTTTAGATAATGAAGAGAGTTATAAATTTAATTCTATTGATGGCGGACTCATAAATAACGAGCCTTATGGGATTGGGATTAAGGTTTTAAATGAAAAAAATAAAACCCTAAAAACGAACGATAATTATGCGGTAGTAATGGTAGATCCGTTCCCTAATCAAGATAATAATCCGTCGTTGTTTAATTCTGAGCGAGATATTTTGAGTGTTGCCAAAGGCATGTTTAAGGCATTGAGAAATCAGGTGATGTTTAATCAAGATGGAATTTTTGAAGCATTATCTTTAAGCGATAGAACTAAATTTTTGGTGGCTCCCAGTAGGAAAACAATTTTAAATGGAGAGGCTATTAGAGAGCAACATCATTTAGCATCGTCTCCTATAAGTGGTTTTTCGGGTTTTATGGATGAAAAATTAAGAAAGCACGATTTTGAATTAGGAAGAAAAAATTGTCAGGATTTTCTGAGATATCATTTTTCAGTAAAAGAAGAAAATATTGTCAAACGTTTGGGAGAAGAAATTCCAAAGGAAGCTATAGATAGGTTTTCTTATACAAACCCGCCATCTACTAAAAATGGAGCACGTTTTTTCCCGATTATTCCAGACATGAAAACCATAGAGGCTTTTAATCAAAAGTTTAATTTAGAAGACTACGGAACCGATGCTACTCTAGACTACCCTACATATCCAAAAATTGATTTAGAGGAGTTTGAGCAGGCTTATAAGGCTCCTATAAAGAAAAGGATTAGAAGCTTAGTACGAAGTATTTCTAGAAGTGGAATATTAACTTTTGCTTTTCGACTTATATTTCAACGAAAAGCTTATAAACTAGTTATAGATACTGTGAGAAATAGTTTAAGTGAAGCGAATTTATTGAGGTAGTAAACCCCTTCAGAATATGCTTTTTAAAAATTGATTAATGTAGGTACGGGGGAATCTATACCGTTGAATTTACAAACATCATAGCTTCCTCCATTTGAGAAGCGTCAAAGTACCTTTCATAACGTCCTTTACTGGCGCGTTCAAAAAATAAATTATCTATTGGAACTAGCACTTTAACTATATTAGAATGTGCAACAATTGCTAGATGCCCTAGCTTTTTATAATGCCGAAGAGACCATAAAATATCTTCAAAAAATGCTTTGGTACTACTTTTAGAAATTTTAATTTCATCCAATTTAATCAAGATATTCACCTTTTCGAAACCATGCTTTAGCTTCTCTTCAAATAATTTTTGACATATTTTTTCATCCGCTTTAGTAAAGCCCTCAAAGACTTCAAAAGCAAGCACATTACTTTCGAATGTTTTAATTTGTGAAATCATAATTTGTTGATTTTTCTCTGCGAGATATATAACCCATTACTTTCAAATTTAAGAAATATAACATAGCTAAACTTAAGATTAACACTATTTAACTGTCTGATAATTGGATAATTACATTATTATTTGTATACTGTATATATGATAGCAACAGATAAATTAAATTATACAGAATTTTTAAACAGATCAGTTAATTATTTAGAGAACCGTGGGTTTGATAATATTAAAGCCGATTTAGAAGGGTATGAAACGCCAAAATCGTTTGTTAAAAAGGGGAGTGATGTTATCATTACTCCAGATATTGTTGCAGACAAAAAAGGAATCAAACATTTCTTTGAAATTAGTGTTAAGTCAGAAAAACCACACTTATTAAAGTCTAAATGGATGTTTTTAGATGTGTTGAGTAAGATGAAGTCGTACCGATTTAAAATTATTAGTACTAAAGGACATTATAAGTTTACCAACACTATGCTTGACGATTTAAATATGGATAAAAAAATGATTAAGATTAATTCTTAATCATTTTTATATGTGGAATCCCATCCTCTAAATATTCTTCACTTGTTTGAGTAAACCCATGCGAATTGTAGAATTTTCTTAAATAGCATTGGGCGGAAATTTCTATGTCTTGTTTTTCAAAACGTTCATAAATAGCTTCGATAGAAGCTTTCATAATAGTATGACCATAACCAAACTTACGTTCCTCCATTTTAACAACAACTCTTCCTATACTTGGGTTGTCAAAGTAATCTCCAGAGTTGAAAATACGGGTATAAGCAACCAGTTTCCCCTCTTTTTTCCCTAAAACATGTAAGGCTTTTTGGTCTTTGTAATCAATATCTTGATATACGCAATCTTGCTCTACAACAAATACTTCACTCCGTAATTGAAGCATTTCGTATAATTCTTCTTTAGTAATTGCTGAAAATGATTTTACTTCTATAGAAAGCATCTATTAATTGTTTTTGCAAAAGTATTAATTTGTAGCAGAGCTAAAATCTATTTTATTACTTTTTATTTCTTCAATAATTACATGAGTTGTCATCTCGATACTATTTCAACTTCTTATATTTGCTAAAACCTAATTAGCATGCTCGAAGTAAAAAAGGTCTCTTTTGAATATGAGGAAACCCCTATTTTAAAAAATATTAATTTTGATTTAGATAAAGGAGAACACCTCTCTATAATTGGAGAAAGTGGTTCAGGAAAAAGTACCCTTTTAAAAATTATTTATGGATTATACGATTTAAAAAAAGGAAAACTTTTTTGGGATAAAAAACCCATGCTTGGACCAAATTATAACATAGTTCCTGGGGAACCTTTTATAAAATATGTTGCTCAGGATTACGATTTAATGCCTTTTATTACGGTAGAAGAAAATATCGGAAAATTCCTATCTAATTTTTATCCTCGAAAAAAGAAAAAAAGAGTTGCAGAATTGCTTGAGCTTGTAGGAATGACAGCCTATGCCAAAATTAAACCAACCGAATTAAGTGGTGGACAACAACAAAGAGTAGCTTTAGCAAAAGCTTTGGCAAGAGAGCCAGAATTACTTTTACTGGACGAGCCTTTTAGTAATATTGATAATTTTAAAAAAAATGCTTTAAGACGCGATATTTTTAGCTATTTAAAACAAGAAAATATTGCATGTATTACTGCAACGCACGACAATACGGACAGTCTCGCTTATGCAGATATAACAATGGTTTTAAAAGAGGGGAAGGCAATCGCTTTTGATAATCCTAAAACACTATTTGAAACGCCAAAAAATAAATACGTAGCTTCACTTTTTGGGGAGGTAAATGAATTGCCTAAGAGCTTATTGTATCCTGATAATTCTTCAACTAAAAAAGTATTGTTATACCCACATCAATTGGAAGTAGTTTCCTCTTCGTCTTTAAAAGTTAAAGTGAAAAAAAGCTACTTTCAAGGAACTCATTATTTAATTGAAAGTGTTAGAAATAGAAAACCAATTTTTTTTAATCACAACTCTAATCTCCATGAGAACCAAGAAGTAATGCTTTCTATAAAGGCTTAGTTTTTAGCAATTTTTATGTTTCCAATATAAATTTGTGCACCATGGTCGTAAGATATTGGAGCACTGATATAAAAATACTTATTCGGATTGTTTAAAAACATTTTCGCATCTAGTAATTTTGACTTGTCTAAGTACAGTCTCATTTGCTCATTATTTACTGCAATAGAGATATGTATAACGGTATTTCCGTATGCATCTAGTGGAAAATCTAAGGTGCTTCTGTTATCTGTAGCACTGCTACTGTGAGTCACATCTTTATTCCAGAAATGTAGTTCAGTAGAGGTAATGGAGTTGTCGTTATAGGCATCAGAAATCCAAGAACGGACACTGTTGTCTTTGCTGAATCCAAAATTCATAGCCCCTAAGTCTTCTGCTTTATCACTTCGGGTTAGGATATCAAATTCAAGGGTGAAATTCTCTGGCATTGACAGTAATGTATCTAGCTTGAAACTTGATCTTTGTCCTAACTCTAACCATTTCCCTGGGATTCCAGAAATTTCAACTATAGAACCTACGCCATTTGTTTTCCAATAAGTAGGCATAGCTCCGAAATCATCATTTTCAAACTCATCCTCAAAGTAGGTGTTTTTTCCAGGAACATAAGAAAAGGTTTTTTCTACGTAAGGAATTTCATCCTTTTTTCCCGCTTCTTCTTGTGTGCTTTTATCACTTCCATTTAAAATATCATCGGTAACATCTTCTGCCTTTTTTTCTACCTTGTCTTGGATTTTTTTCCAAAATTGTGCATGGATTTTATTCGGAAAAAGTAAGAAAGTGATAAGTAAACTAGAAAGGATTAATATTTTTTTCATCAGGTTGATTTTTGATAGATAAAAATATATAATTATTATTTCCCCTACAAGGCAGTTAAGATTTTTCATAAAAAAAGCTGATAATTAACTTTCATTAATATATCAGCTTTTTAACCTAAAACTTTATTTTTAGTCAGCAGGCTCTACATCTGCCAGTTTTTTTGTAAAAGTGTAAGTAACAATTATTTGGAAAGATTTCCCGTTTACATCTGTACCGGTTCCTGTGTTTTGAATTTTGTATTCATTTCTTTCAGTATTAAATTCTAAGTTCTGAATATCTTCATAACAAGCAGAAATAACACCTAAAGAGTTTCCACCTAATTTCCAGGTACCAGTTCCAGACCTTGCATTGGTACAATCTTCGGCATTTTCTCCTACTTCATAAATATAACTTCTATCGGTTCCGTATGTGTATGAGATGTCGTTTTGACAATCTGTTTGTTGTATAAAAATATCGGTAGTTGGATTGTCTTCGTCATCATCTGTTAAATCAAGTTCCTTACTAGATTCAATTGCTGTAAGCTTCCAAGTTCCAGCAAATCCTGATTCTTGTTCAGAAAGTGCTCCTGTATAATCTGGTACACAGCTAGTTGTGTCGTCGTCAGAACAGCTAATAAATAATCCTGTAAGTGCTACAACTAAAGAAGCTGCAATTAGTTTTCTTGTTTTCATTTAAAATATATGCTTTTAAGTTTTTTATATTTATAAGAAGCAAGAATGTAAGAAAGGTTGCGTAGGAAGCTGTTAATTTTTTAAATCCCTCATTGAGGGTTTTATTCCCTAGAGCCTGTTCTGAGTATATCGAAGGGTTCTACGTCGAAAAGGATTAAATTAGTTTCCTTAAAATACCTCGTAGGCTTACTTCGAGGTAGTTTTTTAAAGTGGAAATCTAAATTAAAAGGGATCCCTTACGGGCAATAAGAAGATAAATAACGAATTAATAAATTTCTAGAATTTTTATTTTTGATGATTGAAAAGAAACGTCATCGTTAATTGTTTTTCCTAATAATAGTTGTCCAATAGGAGATTGCGCTGAGATGCAATAAATGTCCTCATTTTGAACGGTAAGTTGTCCTAAGGAAACAGCTATAAAATAAGAAGCAAGGTTGGTTTTTATAAGACTACCTACTTTGACTTTTTGATTTTTTTCTTCAGAAGACTTATCATAGTTAATTCTAGAAAAAGCATGCAGCATATTTTCAATTTCCCGAAGTCGATTTCCGGCTTTTTCTCTTTCTAATTGAAGCATTGCACGGCCAGTTTCATGTTTATCTCCTGCACTACTTTTTGTTTCAGAAGCAAAAGATTCTTCAATTGTGGCAATTGCTTTTTGTACTTGATATAGCCGTTGGTTTAAAAGCTCTTGGCATTTACTTATTAAAAGTTCTTTTGTAGTTTTCATCATTTCAAATTTATGCAAAAACTTGTATTCCAAACACTTTTAAAACGCTCATTATTCCAAGTCCTAATGTTAATACCACAATAATGATTCCTATAATATTCTGAATTAAAGTATTCTTATATGTTTTTAAAATGGAAGTTCTGTTTACTGCCCAAAGTAAAAAAATGGTTATAATAGGGAGTAAAATACCATTTGCTATTTGCGCCAGTTTTATAACTTCAATAGGCTTTATTCCAAAGGACATTAAAATAACGCCAAGAATAATTATAAACATCCAAACTGCTTTGAAGCGTTTGTTTTGCATATTAGAACCCCATCCAAAGCAACTATTGGCAACAAATGCGGCAGCTAGTGGGGCGGTAATGGCAGAGGTTAATCCGGCTGCAAAGAGTCCTATTCCCATAAAATATTTGGCGCTATTTCCGTAAATCGGTTCTAGTCCAATTGCGAGGTCGAGCACATTTTTTATTTCTAAGCTTTGAGTTTTTGCTGCTGTAATCATTATAGCTATGGATACTAATCCGCCTAAGGAAATGGATAGAATAGTGTCTCTTTGTGCATATTTTAAATCTGTAGTTTTATTCCATTTTTTGCTTACTAAAGAAGCGTGCAGAAATAAATTATAGGGTACAATTGTAGTTCCAACTAAGGCTATTATGCTTAGAAGGCTATTTTTTGGTGCTGTAGGTATAAAAAGACCTTTAAGAATCTCTATAATATTTGGTTTGGTTACAATGGCAGTGAGTATAAAAGAGATACTCATTAGAATTACTAGAGCAACAAGAATTTTTTCTATTGTTTTATATTTCCCGATGTATAAAAATATAAATGCCAAACTACCAATAATTAGTGGGTATAAATAAGAGTGTTCGGTTCCAAATAGTGCTTGGAGGCCAAGGGTTGCTCCGCCAATATTTCCGCCTTCATAAGCGGTGTTTCCAATAACAATTGCTCCTAAAATTAGGGTCATAACAAGCCATCGCAACCAAGGTTTGTATATTTCGGTTGCAACTACATCTCCTAAGCCTTTTTGGGTTATAATTCCAATACGTGCTGCCATTTCTTGTAAAAAAATAGTAGCTATTATAGAAAATAACATTGCCCATAACAGTGAAAATCCAAAAGAATTTCCTGTTAACATACAGGTAGTAACTGTTCCCGGCCCAATAAAAGCCGCTGCAACTAAAACTCCTGGTCCTACTTTTTTAAACATTTATTTGGGTACATGGTTTAAAGAATACAAGGCAAAAGTTCCTAGCCAATGTGTGCCACTGTAATTGTTGTCTACAATATTTGGTAGTGAATAATTAATATGTTGATTGGCAATATTTTTTAAATGATTATATTCTGGAAGTGTTTGTGCAATGCCATATAAACACCATGCGCGACTAAAATTTAAACCATCTAAATGAACTAATTTACCATCCTCTCTGTCGCCAACTTTTCCTGGAGCTAATTCAAAATCTGAATGTGTTAATTGAGGTAAAAAATTATTTAACCAAACTTTAAAATCCTCTTTAGCATATACTTTTCTTACAAGGTTTACTTCTTCTAAACAAGGAGAAAGGAAATCAAATCCGCTTGGTTCCCAACTCAAAGGGCAATTTGTATCGCTTTTATAAAATCTGTTTACGGTTTCTGCTATGCTTGTCTGTAATTCATTGTTTTGAAGTGTAGAAGCGTAATCCCAAGCTAAGGAAAGTCCGAAGGCAGTATTTGTATGTTCCCCAACACGAATAGGATAATTCAATTTAGGGAGAAATTCAATATATGAAGTTGCAATATAATTGGTTAATGGCGCTAAATTTTTTTCTAGTTCTTTACCTAGCGGATCGTCCCAAGTATGTAATTCCTCAGCTAATTTTAGGATCCAAGCCCAACCGTACGTTCTTTCGAAGGAGGTGTTGCCTTTCATTTTAAAATAAGCAAGTTCAGCTTCTATATTTTCTTTTGAGATGTTCTCTTTTAATTTTTTTCTGATGATTTCTGAATGATTTAAAGAAGGAAACTGCTTTAAAAGTGAAACTAAAGACCAATGTCCATGTACAGAAGAATGCCAGTCGAAACATCCATAAAAAGCTGGGTGTAGTTTTTTTGGTGCTGCTAATTGAGAGCTATCTTGAAGGGTTTGGTTGAGTTTGTTAGGAAATTCTATTTGCATACATTCAAGTGGTAAGGATGCAAGTCGGTTAGCCTCCTCAAGATTCAAAACAGGAATTGGAGCAGTATTTTGAACAGTTTCTTTTTTAGTTTTATCGCCTTTACAAGCATTAAATAATAAGGTAATTATAAAAATGAAAAGCAATTTAGTTTTCGTCATAATCTATTTTGATTAAATTTTATTTCGCCGTTGTTTAGGAGTACATATTTGAAAAGCATTATTTTTTCTCAAACTGAAAAAGCTAAGATAATCCCTTTCACTTAAAAGTAAATATAAGTTATTGAAAGCAATTATTTAACAAAGCCAAGCTTTATGTAATTAATTATTGAAATATAGATTATTTTTTACTATTTTTCAATAATTATAAATTTTGACTCTTAATCTAGTTGAAAATGGATGTATTTAACACTTTTATTGAAGAAATAATAAATTTTTTAGGGATATCTCAGGCTTGGGATATTTTGCAGAGCGGTAATTATGAAGCTCTTAGAACATATGAAGGGATTACAGCTTTAATATTTCCTATTATTCCATTATTAATTCTTTTGGAATTTATATTGGGTTTAATCTATAAAAAGCCACAAACTAAAGTTTATAAAATTACATTTTTGACTTATGTCCTAAATCGTTTTATCGGTAGGTTTATTGCTATTGCAGTTACAACTTTTCTTATTGGCGTATTAGAGCCATACGCACCTATACAAACATCTCTAAAATGGTATTGGTTTCTATATGGATATGTTGTGTGGGAGTTTGCTCATTTTCTTTATCATTATTGGGGACATAAAGTTCGTTTATTTTGGTGTTTGCATTCTACACATCATGCTCCCGAAGACATGAATCTTTCCGTTACTCATGCACATTTTTTCTTAGAAGCTCCTTATGCAGATGCAATCCGGACTACTGTATGTATTTTGGCGGGAATCAAACCAGAAATGCTGTTTATTATTATGTTTATAGATGGCACTTATGGAGCATTTATTCATGTTGGTGAGAATTTAATTAAAGATGGGAGGCTAGGTTTTTTGAATAAAATTATTTTAACTCCTTCCCATCATAGAGTACATCATGCTAAGAATCCCTTATATATGGATACCAATTTTTGTAATCTCTTGAATATATGGGACAAAGTTTTTGGAACCTTTCAAAATGAAGAAAAGAACTTAAAAATAGAATACGGGATTACCCGGAAAATGAATTCTGGAAATTTTATAGATGTTTATTTTGGTGAAATTATTGCGCTTTGCAAAGATGTATATCATGCTCCTGGCATTAAAAACAAATTGGCTTATATAGTAATGCCTCCTGGATGGAGTCATACGGGCGAACATAAAACTGCAAAAATTGTACGACAAGAGTTTTTAAAAGAGAGAAGTATGGATTAATTATTTCGGATTTTTTAAATTGAAGGGACCGTAAAAATTCATCTGCCTTAGAATCCAATTTTTCCTATTCTGAATATAGCTTGATGCTGGAGAAGCTTTTAAAACCAATGGATTTGGTAATATTGCTGCTATTGCTGCGGCTTCTTGTTTAGATAATTGGGATGCTTTTTTATGAAACCAAAATTTAGAAGCTGCCTCCGCTCCGTAGATTCCATTTCCCATTTCAATACTGTTTAAATAGACTTCTATAATGCGTTCTTTGCTCCATAATTGTTCAATTAAAAAAGTAAAGTAGACCTCAAAGCCTTTTCTAATCCAGCTTCTTCCAGGCCATAAAAAAACATTTTTTGCTGTTTGCTGACTTATAGTGCTTGCGCCTCTAAGTTTTTTCCCTTCTGATGAGTTTTTAATTACTTTTTCAATTGCTTTCACATCAAAACCATTGTGTTTTTCAAACTTTTGGTCTTCACTACAAATAACTGCCAATTGAAGGTTTTTTGAAATTTTATCAATAGAAACCCAGTTGTGTTTCCAAGTGATTGTTTCTTGCTTATTATTTTGCTGAATAGTCCGTATTGCCATTAAAGGAGTAACAGGAACGGGAACCCATTTATAGATTAACACCCAAATAACAGAAATTCCTATAAACCACAGCAAAACCTTAAAAAGAAAACGAAAAACCTTCATAAACGACGTCAATAAATTAAAAAACCCGTATCAAATGTATAAAATGATACGGGTTTATATTTTAAAAACACTAGAAGATTTATTCTTCTACTGGAGGGTTCATTTTAAAAGTCTCCATAAACTTAGTTGTGTAGTTACCAGAAATATAATCTGGTTCGTCCATTAACTGTCTATGAAATGGAATCGTAGTTTTTACACCTTCAATTACAAACTCGTCCAAAGCACGCTTCATTTTATTGATAGCTTCTTCTCTTGTTTGCGCAGTTGTAATCAACTTAGCAATCATAGAGTCATAGTTTGGAGGGATAATATAGCCGCTATACACATGGGTGTCTAAACGTACTCCGTGTCCTCCAGGGGCATGTAAAGTTGTAATTTTTCCTGGAGAAGGTCTAAAGTCGTTATACGGGTCTTCCGCGTTAATTCTACATTCAATAGAGTGTAGTTTTGGAGTGTAGTTTTTACCAGAAATTGGCACCCCAGCGGCAACTAAAATTTGTTCACGGATTAAGTCGTAATCAATTACCTGTTCTGTAATTGGGTGTTCTACTTGAATCCGCGTATTCATTTCCATAAAATAGAAATTACGGTGCTTATCAACTAGAAACTCAACAGTACCAGCTCCTTCATATTTAATAAACTCGGCTGCTTTTACAGCGGCTTTTCCCATTTTATCTCGAAGTTCATCGGTCATAAATGGAGAAGGAGTTTCTTCGGTAAGTTTTTGATGACGTCTTTGTACCGAGCAATCTCTTTCTGAAAGATGGCATGCTTTTCCGAATTGATCTCCTACTACCTGGATTTCTATATGTCGAGGTTCTTCGATAAGTTTTTCCATATACATACCATCGTTACCAAAAGAAGCTGCAGCTTCTTGTTTAGCACTTTCGTATGCTTTTTGTAAATCTTCTTCTTTCCAAACGGCACGCATTCCTTTTCCTCCACCTCCGGCAGTAGCTTTTAGCATAACAGGATATCCCATTTCTTTAGCTAGCTTTTTGGTTTGGTCTAAAGATTCTAAAAGACCATCAGAACCAGGAACGGTAGGTACTTTTGCAGCTTTCATGGTAGATTTAGCACTCGCTTTATCTCCCATTTTTTCAATCATTTCTGGACCTGCACCAATAAATTTGATACCATGTTCCTTACAAATTCTTGAAAAATTAGCATTTTCAGAAAGAAACCCATACCCTGGGTGGATAGCATCTGCATTTGTAATTTCTGCAGCAGCAATAATGCTTGATATTTTAAGATAAGAATCCTTGCTTGGTGCTGGACCAATGCAAACAGCTTCGTCGGCAAAACGTACATGCAAACTTTCTTCGTCTGCTTTTGAGTATACAGCCACTGTTTTGATGCCCATCTCTTTGCAGGTTCTAATAACACGAAGTGCTATTTCTCCTCTATTTGCGATCAATATTTTTTTAAACATCTCTGAAATTTTAAATTCTAAATTTTAAATCCTTTTAAATGATGATTTCTAAATTCATCATTAGTAATTCATCCTTTCAAATTTCTTATGATGGGTCTACCAAAAATAATGGCTGATCGAATTCAACAGGAGAAGATTCATCAGCCAATACTTTTACAATTTTACCAGAAACTTCTGATTCAATTTCATTGAAAAGTTTCATCGCTTCAATAATACAAAGTACATCACCTTTAGCGATAGTATCTCCAACTTCAGCAAAATTAGGCTTGTCTGGAGAAGGTCTTCTGTAGAATGTACCAATAATTGGCGATTTAATTGTAATGTATTTACTGTCGTCTTCTTTAGCAGCTGGTGAAGAAGCTTCGGTTTCTGCAGGAGCAGCAACTGGTTGAGGAGCAATGCCTTGTTGAGGCATTGGTTGATTCATAGGGATTTGTTGAACAAAAGTAGTAGTTTCACCATTTTTGTCTTCAGACCCTGTTTTAATAGTAATCTTTACATCCTCCATTTCAAGCTTTACTTCGCTTGCACCAGATTTTGCCACGAATTTGATCAAATTTTGAATCTCTTTTAAATCCATGATTTAGTTTTGTTAGTTTTGAGTTCTATTGTTTTGCGTTATATGCCCATTTTAAATAAATGGAACCCCAGGTAAATCCACCTCCAAAAGCAGCAAATATTAAATTGTCGCCTTTTTTGAGTTGCTTTTCATAATCGTTAAGTAACAAAGGCAGTGTTGCCGAAGTTGTATTACCGTATTTCTGAATATTAACCATTACTTTAGATGGATCTAATTCTGCACGATTAGCAGTAGCATCTATAATGCGTTTATTAGCTTGATGCGGTACTAGCCATTGAACGTCCTCTTTAGTAAGATTATTACGTGTCATTATTTTTTCTGTAACATCTGCCATATTTGAAACAGCAAATTTAAATACAGTTTTACCATCTTGATATACAAAATGTTGTTTATTTTTCACAGTTTCTTCGGAAGCTGGTAAAATAGAACCTCCTGCTTCAATTTTCAGAAAGTCTCTTCCAATTCCATCACTTCTTAAATACTCATCTTGTAATCCTAATCCTTCTTCATTAGGTTCAAAAAGAGCGGCTCCAGCTCCATCTCCAAAGATTATACAGGTAGTTCTATCGGTATAATCTAATATAGAAGACATTTTATCGGCTCCTATAAGTAATACTTTCTTGTAACGTCCAGATTCTATATAACTAGCAGCGGTAGACATTCCGAATAAAAAGCTGGAACATGCTGCTTGTAAATCGTAGGAAAATGCATTTACAGCTCCTATTTGAGAAGCTACATAAGCAGCGGTTGCTGCTACGGGTTGGTCTGGGGTTGCCGTTCCGACAATAACCATGTCAATCTCTTCTGGATTGGCACCACTTTTTTGAAGGAGGTCTTCTGCTGCTTTAATTGCAAGGTACGAAGTACCCTTTCCTTCTTCTTTTAATATATGCCTCTGCTTAATTCCAGTTCTAGAAGTTATCCATTCATCATTTGTATCAACCATAGTTTCCAATATTTGGTTGGTTAATACATATTCGGGCACATATGCTCCTACAGCTGTAATAGCTGCCTTAAGTCTATTCATAATTCGCTTAGTTTTTTGTCAAAAACGGCAAAATTCGACGGAAATTAATCGAATTTACTAATTTTCCTTCGAATAGCGGTGCAAAATAGGGTGTTTTTGACTTATAGAAAAATTTTGAATAAAAAAACTCTCACTTCATGTGAGAGTTTTAACTTTTAACTAAATTTTTTAGCATTACGCTACTTCTTCAGTTGTGTTATCGATAAGAACTTGTCCTCTGTAATAAAGTTTACCTTCATGCCAGTGAGCTCTGTGATACACATGCGCTTCACCCGTTGTTGGGTCTGTAGCGATTTGAGGAGTCGTAGCTTTGTAATGCGTTCTTCTTTTATCTCTTCTTGTGCTAGACTGTCTTCTTTTAGGATGTGCCATTTTAAATCTTATTTATCCGTTAATAGTTTTTTCAATTGATCCCATCGAGGATCTGTTTCTCCGTCTTTATTTTCCTTTTCTTCTTTTGGTTGAAACGCTTCCAGTTTCTCTAAAATTTCTGTCGATAAAGTTCCATCTTTTACTCCCGGATGAATCCTTTTGTTAGGAACCGAAAGTACGATCATCTCATAAATATATTGTGCTACATTTATTTGATATTCGCTATGTGGTATAATTAGAACTTCTTCGTTCTCATCGTTATACTCATCACCAAACTTAACTAATAGATGAAGTTTACTTTTGATTTCTTGATCGTAAGGCTCATTGGATAAATCGCAATAAACATTTACAAATCCTTCACATTCAAAGGTTAACTCCAACATAGTGCTTTTTTTATCCAAAGTAAGATCAACATGCACATTGGCATCGTTAAACTCTTCAAACTCAAAAGCATCAAAGAACTTTTGCTTTATTTCAAAGTCGAACTGGTGTTTTCCTTGTTTTAATCCTACAAATTGGATGTCAAACTCCTTGAACTTCTTCATTTTAAACATCAGTTTTAATTGCCTATACCTCAAGTATAAGGCGGGTGCAAAGATATAAATTTTTATTTATGATAATAATGTTATTAACTTTTTTTTGTTTATAACTATCATTTCCCGCATCCTTGTAGTTAATTCACTTTGAGAACACTAGAAAACACTAGTGTTTTAAAGAGATGTCTACAAAAATGTAATAGATCTATAAGTACCTGCAAAGAATATATATTTAAGATTGAATTCGTCTTTTAAAGGAAATCCAAGCTTAAAAAGAACGATTGGACTTAGTTTAGTTTCTTTCAGGTGTTTTCTTGCTTAATTTTTTTAGCTGATTTTCTGTCAGCTCTTTATATTCTTCTCTATTCTTGAAAATTTGAAGGGCAGTAAATACTGCTTCTTCAAATGATTTATGATTAGCTTCTCCCTTTCCGGCAATTTCAAAAGCCGTTCCGTGGTCTGGAGAGGTACGTACTTTAGATAGCCCTGCCGTATAATTTACTCCTTTTCCGAAGGAAAGTGTTTTAAAAGGAATCAAACCTTGGTCGTGATAAGATGCTAAAATAGCATCGAAATTATGATGTGCTCCAGAACCGAAAAAACTATCGGCAGCATAGGGACCATACACTAGTTTTCCAGAATCGTTTATTTTAGTAATAATTGGACGGAGTACTTCGTCATCTTCTTTTCCTATAACCCCATTATCTCCTGTATGTGGATTAATGCCCAATACAGCAATTTTTGGTTTCCTAACCCTAAAATCTTCTATTAAAGAGTTGTAAATTTTATTGACTTTAGTTTCTACTAATTTGGCTGTTATTTTTTTACTGACGTCTTTTACGGGCACATGGTCGGTTAATAAACCAACTTTTAAATCGTTTGTAACCATAAACATTAATGCTTCTCCTTCCAGTTCTTTGGCTAAATAATCTGTATGGCCAGGGAAATTAAATTCTTCCGATTGGATATTATGCTTATTAATTGGGGCAGTAACTAATACATCAATTTCATCATTTTTTAAAGCGGTAACAGCTGCTTTTAATGATAAAAAAGCATATTTTCCGCCTTCTTCAGTCTCCTTTCCTGGTTCTATATTTGGAGTTTCCTTCCATACATTTACCACATTTAGTTTTCCATCAACAGCTTTATTTGCAGCATCCACACCATTATAAGCAAGTTCCATTTTTAGCATTTTGCGTTGATAGTTTATAACCTTGGTGGATCCAAATATTACAGGCGTACAAAACTCCAACATTCTGCTATCTTCGAAGGTTTTAAGAATTACCTCGCAACCTATACCATTTAAATCTCCAATGGAAATTCCCACTCTTATGCTGTTATCTGTTTTCATGCGAATATATTGATATTAAACATTTAGTTTTTTAGACCTTATATTAATTATGCAAGGAGCTGCTATCTTTTAAAAATCGATGCTTTTTTATCTCTTTTTTTTAGAGGCAATTGCCTTGATTATGTAAAATCCCTCTAAGAGGGCTTCCTATTGTTTGCTTTGCGCTTGTAACAATTCAGTTTATAAAAAGACCTATTGCGGATTGTTGTTATCTTTAGTAGGTTTGTTTATTGGTATCCGACTAAAAGTGAATACATGCAAATTTAATTAATAAATATAGAAATGTTTACGGGAATTATAGAAGAGTTAGCATTGGTAACGAATATTGTAAAAGAAGCTGATAATTTACATATTACAATAAAAAGTTCGATAACCAACGAATTGAAGATCGACCAAAGTGTTGCGCATAATGGTGTATGCCTTACTGTAGTTGCTATTAATGGGGATGAGTATACGGTAACGGCAATTAAAGAGACCCTAGATAAAACCGCTTTAAGGAAACTTACTACAGGAGATGTAGTAAATTTAGAACGCGCCATGAAAATGGGAACCCGCCTAGATGGGCACATTGTACAGGGGCATGTAGATCAAACAGGAATTTGCGATAAAATTGTTGAAGAAAACGGAAGTTGGCGATTTACCTTTGTTTATGATGCTTCTAAAAATAATGTAACTATAGAAAAAGGCTCTATTACTATAGATGGAACTAGTTTAACAGTGGTAGATTCTAAAAAAGATGAGTTTAGCGTTGCTATTATTCCATATACTTTTGAGCATACCCGTTTTAAAAACTACAAAATAGGGGACGAAGTAAACCTAGAATTTGATGTTATAGGGAAATATGTATCGCGACTAATGGGGTTGCAAAAATAATTTTTTTAAGCGTAGATATAATTCGTTATTTTTAGTGATGCTAAACTAAGAATGGATGCGATTTTTATTCTTCCTTATACTTTGTACACAAATAACATACAGTCAAAATCAACTACAAGCGGTGCTTTTAGATAGTACTACAAAAGCACCAATTGAGTTTGCAGATGTGTATAATCATTATAATTATACTACTTCCAATGCCGATGGTTCTTTTATGTTTACGTCTAGTGGAGATTCTGTTTTTATAAAATACCTCGGATATAAACCTATTAGAACTACTTTTAATGAGCTTCAAAATAAAAAAATAATATTTCTGGCTGAAGAAACTGTGGTTTTAGATGCGGTAGTGCTAACTGGTAAGAATGATATTTACAGTCAGCTTGCTAAAAGTATAGAGAATAACTATCCCTTTTTTCCGTATGAGGAGCGTTTTACATTACGTGCTTTTTTAAAGAAAAATGATACGGTTCTAAAATTGCAAGACCTTACAGGTAAATTAAAACGAAAGCAGCTTTTTGCTACCCAAAAGCATCCAATGCCAAGAAAAAACTATGAAGTGGAGCTTTTAAATATGCGAAAAGCAGGTTTGAAAGAAGAAAATGTAGAGTTTATGTTGGGAGATTTTACAAAGATTCTAAACTGGTTTATTTTACATGCTCCCTTAGAAAATGATAAATACGATGTTAAATCTGGAGCAATAAATGACACAGTTGATATGGTGGAATTTACCGTAAAAGATTCTATTGTAAATGCTATACATAGTAATAATAGTGGCTATTTAAAAATTAATTCTAATAACAAAGCAATTCTCGAAAACCATTTAGTTATTCGAAGAGATTCTGTTGATTATGAAAAATCTGGTCCCTATAAATACAGAACTACCCATATGGAAGTTAATGCCTTTTATGAAAAAGCTACTAACCGAAAGTATTTTTTAAAAAATGCTAAAGTTGAAGTTTTAGTAGCGGTAGTTAATATTAAAACGGCAAAAAAAGATATTTATAACTGTACCTATATTATTACTACCCACGATAATTTTAAAGAATTAAATACTCAAAAAAATGTCTCGGTTAAAAAAGATATTTTTAGGCTGAAGTATCCTTATAACCCCGATTTTTGGGAAAAACAAAATCAGCTGTTGCTAACCAATGAAATGCTCGATTTTTTAAGCACGGTTAATGCAAAAGACAACGAGTATCGAGCAATTTCTAATTTAAAATAGCATGAGGGATTGAGCGGTCTGTTTGAGCTCTCCAAATAAATATTTGGAAGCGAGTAGCGAAAGCCCGACCCGAAGGGGCATGCCATAAAAGGTATATAGAATTTTTGAAGGGATAAACACCTTTTAAGAAAACAATAACGCTACTGGTTTTTTAGTCTCTAAGCAAGCTTTTATCTTTATGTAAAAATTAAAATAAATGGACTTAAAAGGAAAAGTAGCCTATATAACTGGCGGTACAAAAGGAATAGGATATGGAGTAGCCGAGAGCTTGCTTGAGGCGGGAATGAAAGTTGCAATTAGCGGACGTAAATTAGAAGACGCTCAAAAAGCTGCAAAAAGTTTGAGTAACGATGCAGATTTGGTTCTCGGACTCTCTTCTGATGTAACAAAACTCCAAGATGAAAAGGATGCAATTAAAAGCATAGAAGAAAAGTGGGGGCAAGTAGATGTGGTATTAGCAAATGCTGGAGTTGGACATTTTGCTCCGATTGATGAGCTTGAAGATGATAAGTGGCACCAGATGATTGATACAAATTTGAATGGAGTCTACCATACGTTAAAAGCGTCTGTGGCTGCTTTAAAACAGTCTAAAGGATATTATATAACGCTAGCAAGTTTGGCAGGAACTAATTTCTTTCCAACAGCGGCAGGATATAATGCTACAAAGTTTGGAGTTGTTGGTTTTACGCAAGCTGCAATGTTAGACTTACGTCAATATGATATTAAAGTATCTACCATAATGCCTGGTTCTGTGGCTTCTCATTTTAACGATCATACGCCTTCTAAAGACGATGCATGGAAAATTCAGCCAGAAGATATTGGGCAGCTTGTGCTTGATTTATTAAAAATGAATCCAAGAACATTGCCTAGTAAAATAGAGGTAAGACCAACGCGTCCAGATAAAAAATAAATTTTTTTACTATAAATTGCAGCAAACAGATTTTAAGTCAGATACAAATCTCTTTCTTTTCAGAGTAGCGCAATTTAGTTTTTAATAAATTTAAGAGAAGCTTCTACAACTTGTTTCATGTGTTGTGGAAGCTTTTTTTCTTCCCAAGGATGTTTGCCACCAAAAACATGGTCTGCTTCTTCAATAACAAGTAATTTGCTATTTGGATTCCATGTATGCAATGCTTTTGCTTCTTTTAAATCGACAGTTGGGTCGTTTGTTCCATGGATAATTAGAAAAGGGATTTCAATTTTTTCTGCTGAAGTTTTTATAGTGAAGCGTTCTTCATTTTCAATAAAATCTTCGTAAAATTGATAATAATGGGGTAATTGCTGTTTTGTTCTGCTATTTTCTACATGGATTACCCCTTGGCTTTTCCAATAAGCACGTGCCTTTTCATCCGCAAAACGTGCCTTAAAATCGCTTACACTTGCCCAAGTAATTAGTTTGGTAATTCTTTTATCTTCGGAAGCTTTTATGGTAACAATTCCGCCACCACGAGAATGACCTATTAAAATAATATTAGAAGTATCTATAGTTTTAGAAAATTCATTTTCTGAATTTGTAATCCAATTTATTACGGAATTTACATCATCAAGCTCAATACTAAAATTATTTAGAGCAAAGGCTTCTAGGTCAGGGAAATCAATAGGTTGTTCTATGGTTCCTCCGTTATGAGAAAAATTGAATTTAATAAAGCAGTATCCATTCGAAGCAAATTCTCTAGCAACCAAATCCCAATATCCCCAATCTTTAAAACCTTTGTAGCCGTGGCAAAATAGTACAATGGGGCTTTTTTTAGACTCTTCTTTTATGTAAACATCGGTTAGGATAGGTCTGGTATGTTTTCCTTCTAAAATTATATTTCTTTTAATATGCATGCGTCTTTATTTCTTTTTCTTGGAAAGGAGTTTCCTTGTTAAATATATCAAGGATTAGTTTTTCCAGTTCTACTTTGTATTTTGATTGAATTTCAGCATCAATTTTATATTGTCTCTCATTATGCTTTGAGCCGTATTTAAAATTGAATTTTAGAAGTCCTCCTTTTATGTTTTTAAATGAGATTATTCCTCCTTCAAATTCATTGTAAATGGTTTCGCTTTGGATCATGTAGGCATAACATAATATCTGAAACGCTTTACTGTATTTATAATCTTCTGTAAGAATCTCCCAATCTGTAATGCTAACATCTTTTTGTTCTACCTTGCCCGTTTTATAATCTATAATGTTTATAGTGCCGTCTACTTCTTCAACGCGGTCTACTTTACCTCTAATGTAAACAGGGAAATCTAATGCTTGGATTGGAATCAAAGCTCTTAAATTACTTTCAATTTGAAGAATTTTGATTTGCTTTCCGCTTTTTAATCTATTTTCTTCAAAATTTAAGAAGTTTTGAATATAACGTTTCGCAACATGAAAAGAAATCAGATTCTTCCCTCTTAAATCGGTAGTTTCTGTATACGATTTTGAAAAGTGATTTGCTACTTCTTTGTTAAGTTCTTTCCGCATTTTGTTGAGGTCCTCAATGCTAATAAACTTTCCTTCTAAAGGTTTGTAAAAAGATTCTAGCGTGTCGTGTACTATGGTTCCTAATGTGTTTGCTGCAATAGTTTCTTCAACCTCTTCTGTTTCTCTAATTCCAAGAACAGATTGTGTGTAAAAATCTAATGGGTTACGAACATAATTACTTAGCGATGTTGGTGAAAATCCTTTGGCAGCTATTTCTTTAAGTCTATGGATTACATTTTCGTCTTTTGTAATTGTAGATAATTCAAGAGTGTTATTTTTTATAGTTGGACTCGCAACAATTTCAGTAATGGCATGTTTTTCTTCTTTTAGCATAGTTAATTGCTGTAAGAGTCTGCTTTTTTCACCTCCTTCAAGAGCATCTGGTTCGGTATTATACACCAAATAAATATTTTTAGCTCGTTGTAATAATCTGTAAAAGTGATAGGAATAAATAGCATCCTTTTCTTTGTATGTAGGGAGACCAAATACCGTTTTTAAATCGAAAGGAATAAAAGAATTGTTAGTTTTTCCAGTTGGTAAAATACCTTCATTTACGGAGGTTATAATAACGGTTTCAAAATCTAAATTTCTACTTTCTAGCATTCCCATTATTTGTAAGCCTTCTAAAGCTTCTCCTTTAAAATCGATAGTTTCACTTGCTAATAATTCACTATAAATTTTCTTGAGTGCTTTTATTCCTGTAATTGTATTGTATTCAGCATTGAATGTTTTAAGCTGATTAAAGACCTCGTAAAAGCGATATAGATATTCTAGAAAAAGAGGATTCTTCTGTTCTTCCGAAGTATAAGTGTTTTTTAATGATAGGATAATGGCTAAGCAATTATCAATAACCGAAGAAATGGTTGTGTCTTTTTTGTTTATGAATAATTTAGCATCTGTTTTATTTATAGTTTCTAACTCACTTTGTTTGATATAGATGAGGTTCTGATTCTTAATTTTTTCAATTAGTTGTTGGATTTCCTCAGCCGTATCTGTTGTCATGCTATAGCTAATCGGGTTCGAAAGTATATTTATAACATCTTGATAGTACCAAACCCCATCTGTATTTTTCTCCCAGATTTCAAATAATGTTTCAAAGAAGGAGGCAAAAGGCGATAAATCTAATGGAAATCCACTTGTTATATTTGCTTTATTTATTTCTGAAGGGATGCTATTTAATATAGGAGCTAGTAGATTTTCATTTCCTAAAACAATGGCTGTATTTTTTATGGAGCCTTGTAATTTTCCTAAAATTTTTCCTACATATTTTGCTTGCCCTATATTTTTTGGAACCCCAATAATTTCAATGTTTTTTTCTTCTGAAAAATAATTGCTTATATTTTTAAATTCCTTGTTCTTAAAATAAGGCCACGATGCTTTGTAGTTTCTTAAAAACAGACCAGCATCATGGTCTTTATTATCCATAAATTTTTGGTCAATATCCCAAAAAACTTCAGCATTTGTATTGGTGAGAAACTCCTGAATTATGTTTTTTTCAGCATTATTCAACGCATTAAAACCAATAAATAAATGTGTGGAGTTTATATTGTTTTGAATGTAGTATTCAACATTATCATTCGCTTCACGGTAAATCATACCTTGGTATCCAATGCCTTTTTTTTGGAGGTGTTCGTTATATACAGTATAATAGACGTTTAGTTTTTCCCAGAATTTTAAATATTTTTTTTGTAAAAGGGTCTTGTCGTCAGCATTGGTCCAATGGAATTGGTCTAGCTCTTTTATATTAAATAAATGAGAAAAGAATGTTTCTGTATCAATTAAATATCTATCAATCTCATTAAAATCTTGTAAGATAGTTTGAGACCAAGAGGTAAACGCGTAAAAGTCTTCCTGTTCGTTTTCGGGAGTTATTTTTTTATAGACTTCATATAGCTCAAATGATAATTGAATATTGGATGCCAATTTCAAGTTTGCTAACTCCTGAATAAATTCTTCAATGCTTATAATTTTAGGAGCAATAGTAGTTTTTTCAACAAGGTTTAAAAGTTCATTTTTTAAAAAAGTTACCGCTCTTTTACTTGGAAGAATAATAGCAAGATTTGGTAATTGTTCTTTGTGTTTGGAATATATTTCTGAGGCTACTTGAGCTAGGAATGATTTCATTGGTTGTTATTTACTCGCTTTATGAGTCCCGAATCCTCGGGATGAATACAACAACTAAATTACCAAAATTTAAAGTATAATAAATAAAAAAACGCTCCGAATATCGGAGCGTTTTCTATTATATGGTTTGAACTAATTTAGTTAATTACTTAACTAAGTTAATTTCAACTCTTCTGTTTTGAGCTCTACCATCTCTAGTAGAGTTAGAAGCGATTGGTTTAGTTTCACCGTAACCAGCAGAAGATAATCTGAATCCGTCAATTCCATGAGAAGTTAAATATTCTTTCACAGAAAGAGCTCTAGACTCAGAAAGTCTTTGGTTAAGAGAATCACTACCAGTACTATCTGTGTGACCGTCTACAGTAAATTTAGCATTTGGATATTCATTAAGAATTGCAATGATATCAGATAACACTTGCTCAGACTGAGGTTTGATAGAAGATTTACCAGTATCAAACAAGATAGTTTTAGCATAGTTATTTAATGCTTTTTGAACTTCAGCAGATAATTCAGGACATCCGTCATTAGCTACAGTTCCAGGAGTTTCAGGACACTTGTCATCTTTGTCAAGTACACCGTCTCCGTCTTTATCTGGACAACCGTTAGAAGAAGCAGGACCAGCAACATCTGGACACTGATCATCTTTATCAGCTACACCGTCACCGTCAGCATCTGGACATCCAGCTAATTCTTTAAGACCTGGAGTATTAGGACACTCATCTTGAGGATCAGCTACACCATCTCCGTCAGAATCAGGACAACCATTCATGTCAGCAGTACCAGCTTCGTTAGGACAAGCATCTTTAGAATCTTCGATACCATCTCCGTCAGAATCAGGACAACCGTTGAAAGCTTTTAAACCAGGAACTTCAGGACAAGCATCGTCTTTATCGTATACACCATCTCCGTCAGAGTCAGTACCACCAAATTTGATAGCAAGACCAGCTAAGTGTTGGAAGTGAGGAGTGCTGTAATCTTCGAATACATGCTTGTATCCAGTTTGTACAGTAAGACCAAGGTTTTCAGTAAACCATACATTGAAACCAACACCTCCGTTAAGAGTTCCAGCTCCAATTTCGTCTAACCATGTATAACCCCCACCGATTTCGATGAATGGATCAAATACATGACCTTGAGTAAAGTTGTACTTAATAGTACCATCTACACCGTAGTAAGATAAATCATCTACACTAGTGTCACCAAGGTTTTCAATTTTGTTAAGTGATCCACGAACTCCTAAAGAGATTCCACTACCTACGTACTTAGAAACAGATACGTAAGAAATAGAAGGTAGGATGTTCCAGTGATCACTTGCGTTGAAATACTCGTCGAACCAAGCTTCAGAAGCATATGGTCTATCAGAATTTGTTGGGTATGCATCAACTGCGTTTACCCCAAATGCGATTTGCCATGGATTGTTTTGGTCTTGAGCATTCATGTTGCTAATTCCTACAAAAAGGAACGCAGCAACTAGTAATTTGCTAAGATGTTTCATGTTCAATTATTTAATTTTAAGTGTTAATTTAAAGACAAATGTAAGTTGTTACAACTTATTAACAAAAACAAATATATAATTTTTTAGTTAAAATGAAAAGAGATGTAGTTTAAACTACCCCTAATTTCTTCCCAACTTCGGTAAAGGCATTTATGGCTCTATCCAAGTGTTCTCGGGTATGCGCAGCCGATAATTGAACTCTAATTCGAGCTTTTTCTTTAGGTACAACAGGGTAGAAAAATCCTATAACATATATTCCTTTTTCTAAAAGCTCATCGGCCATAGTCTGCGATAATTTGGCATCATAAAGCATTACTGGAACTATTGCTGAATCTCCGTCAATGATATCAAAACCCGCATTTTTCATTCCTTTTTTGAAATATTTTGTGTTTTCTTCAAGTTTATCTCTAAGTTCTGTACTTTTTGACAACATGTCGAAAACTTTTATTGATGCGCCAACTATATTCGGTGCTAGAGAATTTGAGAATAAATATGGACGAGAACGCTGACGTAAAATTTCTATAATTTCTTTCTTTCCGGTAGTATAACCACCCATTGCCCCACCAAGTGCTTTTCCAAGGGTTCCTGTTATAATATCAATTCTATCTAGCACTCCTTTTTCTTCCAAAGTACCTCTTCCTGTCTCTCCAATAAAGCCTGTAGCATGACATTCGTCTATCATTACTAAGGCATCATATTTGTCTGCTAGATCACAAATTTTATCCAGAGGAGCAACCAAGCCGTCCATAGAAAATACTCCGTCTGTTACAATAATTTTAAAGCGTGATCCATCTGCATTTGCTTGTTGTAATTGTTTTTCGAGATCTGCCATATCGCTATTTTGATAACGGTAGCGTTTTGCCTTACATAATCTAACCCCATCAATTATGGATGCATGATTTAAGGAATCTGAAATAATAGCATCTTCGGCAGTTAGTAAAGGTTCAAAAATACCTCCATTAGCATCAAAAGCGGCTGCATAAAGAATGGTGTCTTCAGTTCCGTAGAATTCGGCTATTTTTCCCTCAAGTTCCTTGTGGATGTCTTGTGTACCACAGATAAAGCGTACCGAAGACATTCCGAAGCCATGAGAATCTAATGTGTCTTTTGCTGCCTGAATTACCTCTGGGTGTGATGATAAGCCAAGGTAATTGTTTGCACAAAAGTTTAATACCGTTTCTCCAGTATCAACAGTAATTTCTGCTCCTTGTTTAGACGTTATAATGCGTTCTTTCTTATAAAGTCCTGCCTCTTTGATATCGGCTAATTCTTGTTCTAAGTGTTCTTTTATTTTTCCGTACATGGTATTCTGTTTTTTGCAAAGTTATAGGATTATTGGAACTATACCTTTATAATTTCAATATTCTCATTTACGAAAACCAATAATTTTTCTTTCACTTCGTAACCAATTTCAGAAATAGCACTTGCGTATCCTTTTATTTGGCTTTTATAAGTTTCAGAAAAAGAACCAGTTTTATAATCAATAATAGTTACTTCGTTGTTTTTAACAACAAATCTATCTGGACGAAGAAAAACTCCATCGGCAGTAATAATTTCACGTTCATTAAAAATTTTATATGCTGAAGTAAAGTAGGCTTCTAGCATAGGATGTTGAGTTAAATTTGTAAGATAATTTTCAAATTGTTCTTTTTCAGTCTCAGGAATTAAGCCATTTCCTATAGCCTCTTCAATGGTTGGAATTACATCATGACTGAAGAATATTTTAGATAATAAATGATGATAAATATTTCCTTTATCTATAGCTCTTTGCTGCTTTGTATCCCATAGAGAGCCACTTTTAGTAATTAATTCAAAGGAGTTTCCAAAGGAAGCATTGGATATAAACGGAATATCTTCAGAAGTACTCAAGTGTTTCTTTTTTACTTCTGAATGTTTTTCTGGATCTCCAAGAGTGTATTCTGTGTTGTTATCATTCCAAAGTCCTTCAGCTTTTAAAAAGTTAATGAAGAGTCCCGCAAAAGTTTTTACATTTTCCTCTCCTTTTGTATTAATTTCTCTTTTGCAAATTATATGAAGTTGCTCTACAGCGCGCGTTAATGTAACATATAATAGGTTTAAATTATCGAGCTCTTCTTTTTCCTCATACTCTTTAACAAACAGTTTTCCTGTGTCGTTTATGTTTTCAATAGCGCTTTTAGAATTAAAGAGACTGTAGTCTATTCCAAAAAGGTTTTTATCAACTGGAAACCATAAATTAAAGTTCCGAGAGTCGTAAATACTAGTATTTGCAAAAGGATAAATTACCACAGGAAATTCAAGACCCTTAGATTTATGGATGGTCATTAGTTGAATAGCATTTGAAGACGATGGAGCTACAATGCTTAAACTATCTTGCTTTTGTTCCCAATAGGCTAGAAAGTTACTCAGACTGTCGTTGTTGTTTTGTGTAAAAGATATTATTTCATCTAAAAAGAATTGTAAATAAGCTTCGTTGCCATTACTAATTTCAAACGCATTAATAGCATATTCTACTGCGTTATAAAAAGGGAGTTGTAGGAAATATTTGGTATTAAAGTTCTCTTCTTCGAATACTGAATTTATATCGGAGAGCTTTTTACTGTAATATTCGTGTAGGTTTTCTACCTTATTTTTTTCAGCTAAAAAACGCAATATCTTTAAGTGAATTTCAGCGTCTAATGGTTGATTAAAATACGTAATTAAATCTATTAAAAAAGCTACTTTTTTATCGTTTTTAAGAAGTAAAGTCTCCGAAGAAATAATTGGAATTTCTTGTTCAGCTAGATAGTTTGCAATAGTAATTCCTTGTGCTTTAGATCTAGTTATAATACACATATCATTGTATGTAAATCCTTTTTCTAGAGATGAGGAAATGGCATTTTGAGTGGCTGTACAATAGAGATTATCCTCACTTTCTTTATTCTCTTTTTCGTTTATAAAAGTAAGATTAATAAAACCTCCAGCTTTGTTGTTAGTTTCTTGTTTACTGTATTTTTCAAACAGTTCTCTATAGGTTTCGTTATTTAAGTATTGAGAAATATGCTGAAAAAAGTTGTTGTTGAATTCTACTATTTTGTCATGACTACGGAAGTTTTTAGGCAGATTTTCAACATTTATTTCCGCTTGAAATGGATTCTTTTTATTGTACAAATCTATAAATTGTTCTGCTTTTCCACCTCTCCATCTATAAATAGCCTGTTTAGCATCTCCAACAATCATTAAACTTCCAGTTTTTCCGCTTGGTAATTCGGCTTCTAGCGCGTTAGAAATTAAAGGTTGAATGTTTTTCCATTGCATAGAAGAGGTGTCTTGAAACTCGTCTATAAAATAGTGCTTGTATTTCTCTCCAATGCGCTCATAAATAAAGGGAGCAGGCTGGTTGGCAATAGCAGAAGAAATGAGCCTATTGAATTCGGAGATTAACAATAAGTTACGTTCTTCTTTAATTTTATTAAGCTCCGCATTTATAGCATTTAAAAGAGATAATGGAACTAAATTTTTATAAAAGTTTTTTAGAAAGTTTAATTGACCGAAGTGATTTTTAATTTCTAAGTAATTTTCTAACAGAAAAGGTCTTATCTCATCTAT
This sequence comes from Galbibacter sp. L-19, assembly GCF_056857615.1. Classification (NCBI taxonomy): domain Bacteria; kingdom Pseudomonadati; phylum Bacteroidota; class Flavobacteriia; order Flavobacteriales; family Flavobacteriaceae; genus Galbibacter; species Galbibacter sp. L-19. Next base: position 19,294 of record NZ_JBSXNL010000046.1, on the reverse strand, counting down.
TGTAGACTTAATACTGTCGTTGGTGGTTTTAGTGTATAGTTGGCTATTGTTAATTAAATTTTCTTCTAACTTATTTTCATATAATCTAGCAATATTATTTTCAATTATTTTAATGAAATGATTATATAAAGTTCCGCGGTTAAAAGAGGAGGCATCAAGCTGATTTGAGTGTAATTTTTCAATTACGTTTTTTGCTTTACTTGTAATTGCAGTTTCCAGCTCAGCAATCAGTTCTTTTAGTTGTTTTCCTAGCGCTTTAAAATCTTCTAAATTTTTGCTTTCTAAGGCTTCAATATGGTGTATGTATTCTTCGTTAGAAAGTAGCTTGGCAATTTCGTTTAACTCTCTAGAGATATCCCAACTTTTATCATCATCGGTTTTTTCTAATGCAAAATCTATTAAAACATCGGTAAGAAGTTTGTTGTTTCCTGCCTGATAGATTAGATTGTCTACCGCCTCATGGGTTAATGTTTTTTCGTCTAAAGAAACTTCAAAATTAGTGGGGAGTTTTAAATCAAATGCAAAAGTTCGAAGCAATCTATGGTTAAATTTATCAATTGTTACAATATCAAAAAAGGCATAGTTGTGTAGAATTCTTGTAAGTATTTTCTTGGATCTAGCATTTAATTCTTCTTCAGAAATAGCAAGTTCTTCACTAATAATAGAAAAAAGGGGTGTAGGTTTGGTTAGAATACTCTCCTGAGAGAATTCATATAAATTATTTAGCACCCGCTCCTTCATTTCATTTACCGCTTTATTTGTAAATGTGATAGCCAAAACTTGCTTGAAAGTGTCTATGTTTGAAGTACTCAGAAGGATGCTTAAGTACTTTTTTACAAGCGTAAAAGTTTTTCCAGAGCCAGCAGAGGCATTATATATTTGAAAAGGTGCAGAATTCAACATAAAAAGTTTATTGCAAAATAAGGAAACTCTATGAGGTATTAACAAATTATTACCATGTTTTCCGAAGCTTTTTCTTAAATTTGAAGAACTAATATTATTAACTAAAAAAAGATAAAAATGGCTTTTGATTTACCAAAATTACCGTACGCATACGACGCATTAGAACCACATATTGATGCAAGAACTATGGAAATTCACCATACAAAACATCACCAAGGATATACAAGCAAATTAAATGATGCTATTAAAGGTACAGATTTAGAAGGAAAATCTATTGAAGAGATTCTTAAAAATCTAGACATGAATAATGGTGCTGTTAGAAATAACGGGGGAGGATTTTTTAACCACAGTCTTTTCTGGGAAGTAATGTCTCCAAACGGTGGTGGAGAACCATCTGGAGAATTAGCAGAAGCAATTAATAGCGCTTTTGGTTCTTTTGAGAAATTTAAAGAAGCTTTTACAACAGCTGCTGGAACTAGATTTGGTTCTGGATGGGCATGGTTATGTGTTCATAAAGGTGGAAAAGTAGAAGTTTGCTCTACACCAAACCAAGATAATTCTCTAATGCCAGGTGTTGGTTGCGGAGGAGATCCAATTTTAGGATTGGATGTTTGGGAGCACGCTTATTACTTAAATTACCAAAACAAGCGTCCTGATTATATCTCTGCATTTTTTAATGTAATTAATTGGGAGAAAGTAGCAGAACTTTATGCTTCTAAAAAATAAATAATAGGCTAGAATTAGCAGATTAAAATTTTTAAAAACAGCTATCTCAAAATGAGGTGGCTGTTTTTTTATAAACCAACTTTTTGTTGTAGTTGATTCATTTTTTCTAATACTTTCTTGGGAGCATCAAACCGATAGCCAATATGGAATTCTACATACGCATGTTGGTCGGAAAGTTTGTTGTTTCCATCTGTATTATGGTTAAAAGATTGAGAATTGAGACTTACACCAGTAAAGAAATTAGGAATATTATATCCTAAACCTAAGGTTACTTGCCCTTGGTAATTTAAGCCATCCATGCTTGTGGTAACATTATTAGATTTAGAAGTTATGTGGCTGTAACCAACCCCCAAATGTGCACCAGAAGTAACTATAAACCGTTTGTTAATTACCCAATTGTAGAAATAAGAAGGACCGATGGTGATGTCTATAAATTTATCTTTATCAGAGGAGTCGTTAGAAATTCTGGAGTAATAATAGCTCAAAGTAGGCACAAAACTTCCTGCGCTTCTTTTTTGCCATTCATTTTGTTTAAAAATAGTTCTAAAAGAAAAGTTGTCATTAAAAATATAGGAAGTATTTCCGCCAATTCTAAGCACTTCAAAGTCGGGAAATATTATATTTGGTTCCCCAGGCGCAATATCGTTTAGGTCTACATAAAATCCTTTTGTTTTGTTCCATTCTAGGTTTTGCATCCATTTTTTGTAGTAAAAACGTGTCCCTATGTTGAAAAAAGTAGTTTTTCCCTTTTCATCGTTGTCGTCATTAAATTTTAAAAAGGCTGGAGTGTATCCTATATTTATTTCTATAAATCTAAATAGTAATGAAATATTAGAGCGCAAACGTTGATTTGGAGCAATAGTAACAGAAAAATCTTCCGAAGGAGTGGTAATCTCGTAAGAATTTGCTTCGTTAGTAAGACCTACGCGTAAGGTTATTTTATCTGGATATTTAGTAATATTCCCTACTTCTACAGAGATGCTGTCTAGATTACTCTCTTGAGCTTTTAAGCTTAAAATAAAACTTAAGAAAATGATGAAAAAAAGAAAATCTTTTAATTTCACAAAAGTAAAAATTAGATAGGTTGGTTTTGTAAAACTATAGAACAATTGTGTAGTTTCCTAATATTCTGTTAAGCTTGTTCTAGAAGTGTTAACTCATTCCTAATCAGTAGGAAGTATTTATTCAATTTTATATCTTTAAAATACCTATTCGTGCCTATTTAGTTATTGTAATGCAATTATGTAGCCTTGTTACACTTCTTATTTTGTTTAATTTGAATGCATTATACATGGAGAATAACATTTTTCAAAAAAGTATATATTTTATTCTGTTGGTTGTATTTTTTATTTCCTGCGGAACTCAAAAACAGTCTCAAACTTCTGAGGTAGGAATGTCGTTTGAGCCAACTGAGCCTTATGATAAAGTTATTCCTGAAGGTTCAGAGTCTAAAAAAGGTCTTTTTACAGTTCATAAAGTAAACGAGGATTACTATTTTGAAATTCCAGATAGTTTGCTAAATAGAGAAATATTGGTAGTTACGAGGTTTATAAAAACCCCTGGAGGTGCTGGGAATTATGGGGGGGAAGAAATTGGAGAGAAAACTATATTTTTTGAAAAAGGGCCTTCTAATAAAATATTCCTTAGAGTGGCTACTTTTGTAAGTCAGGCTAATGAAGAAGATGCTATTGCAAAAGCTGTAAATAACTCTAATGTTACCCCTATTTTAGAAGCTTTTGATGTAAAAGCTAGAAATGAGGAAAATGCTGCTTCTGTTATAAAAGTTACCGATTTTATAAATAGTGAAAACAATCTTTTAGCTCTAAGTGCATCGCAAAAAGAGACTTATAATTTAACTTCTTTGGAAAAAGACAAGTCTTATATTTCAACAATAAATAGTTATCCTATAAATACAGAAGTTAAGACGGTTAAAACGTATAATGCAAGCATAGCTCACAATAATAAAAAGAGTCTTCCTGCTGCTGCCTTGTCGGGAGTTGTTACTTTAGAGCTAAATAACTCTTTTATTTTATTGCCTAAAGAGCCAATGAAAAAGCGTTTTTATGATCCCCGAGTAGGGTATTTTGCTAGTTCTTATCTTTTGTATGGCGATAATCAACAAAAAGTAGATAAAAATATTTATATCCATAGATGGCGATTAGAACCAAAAGCGGAGGATATTGAAAAATGGAGACGAGGCGAATTAGTGGAGCCTAAAAAGCAAATTGTATATTATATAGATCCTGCTACGCCAAAAAAATGGAGACCTTATCTTATTCAAGGGATTAACGATTGGCAAAAAGCATTTGAGCAGGCTGGTTTTAAAAATGCAATTGTAGGAAAAGAATGGCCAGAAGCTAACGATTCTATGAGCTTGGAAGATGCTCGGTTTTCTGTTTTGAGATATTTTGCTTCGCCTTCTAAAAATGCATATGGTCCTAATATTGTTGACCCAAGAAGTGGGGAAATTTTAGAAAGTCATATGGGGTGGTATCATAATTTAATGAACCTACTTCATAATTGGTATTTAATTCAGGCAGGTGCTGTAGATGAAAGAGCAAGGAAAATGACATTTGATGAGGAGCTGATGGGAGAGCTTATTCGTTTTGTTTCCTCGCATGAAGTAGGGCATACCCTCGGACTAAGGCATAATATGGGTGCAAGTTATGCAACACCTGTAGAGCGTTTGAGAGATAATGAGTGGCTCAACAAAAACGGACACACCAGTTCTATTATGGATTATGCACGTTTTAATTATGTGGCGCAACCAGAGGATAGTGTTTCTGTTGAAAATTTAATGCCTAGAATTGGAGATTATGATAAATGGGCAATTCAATGGGGATATTCGCAATTTCCAGATAGTCTTTCTTCAGAAAAAGAAAAAGAGCAACTAAGTACCATGGTTGTAGATAGTATTTCTAAAAATCCGAGACTGTGGTTTGGAGGAGAGGGTCGCGATTTTGATCCGCGTTCTCAAACGGAAGATTTAGGAGATAATGCTATGGTTGCCTCTTTCTACGGAATTCAAAATTTACAACGTGTGGTTCCAAATTTAATGGAATGGACTAAAGATGAGTCAGGAAAAAGTTATAAGGATTTAGGAGAAATATATAATGATGTGGTAAAGCAATACAGTAATTATTTGTTTCATGTGGCCAAAAATATTGGTGGGATTTATGTTACGCCAAAATCTAATAATGAAGAGGGAGATGTGTATAGGCCTGTTTCTAAAGCGAAGCAAAAAGAAGCATTATTATTTATTGATAAATATGTTTTTAATGAGCCTACTTGGCTTTTAAATGATGAAATTTTAAATAAAATTGAAGAACCAAATACCAAAAATTCCACTACCGAAATGATGGAGAGTTTAATGATGACACTTTTGGGAGGAAGTAGAATGAGTAGAATTTCTTTTATTGCAGATAGGTATAATTTTAACGATCCATATACTCCAGAAGAATACCTGAATGATGTAAGCAGTTATATTTGGAGTGATTTAGATGTGTTTTATAGTCCAAATGATTATGAACGAAAGCTTCAGAAAACCTATGTTTCGGATATGATAGCTTTGTACAAGCCAGATGAAGCACAAGGGCCATTGGCCGGATTAATGGCAAAACTTTCTGAAGAAAAAACAGCTAATACAGATATTAGGGCATTGGCTTTAAATAATTTAATTAACCTAGAAAGGAGAATAAAAAACCTCCTTCCTAGTGTTTCAGATAGGATTTCAAGAGCACATCTTCAGTATTTATTAAAAGAAATTGAAGCGGTGGTGGGCGATACAAATTCTATGGAGCAGAGCTACCGTCCGATTAAAAATTAAGTAGGAAATCTACATCTTATTCTGTAAGTTTTTATATAATTATCGACCATAAAAGGTACATTTTATACTAATAAAACTAGATAATTATATGTCTCAAAATATATTACAAAATACTAAATTTTCAGTTTTAGATTTAGTACCAATTCCTCAAGGAAAACAACATATAGAAGCTATTGAGAATAGTTTGGATTTAGCGCAACACGCCGAAAAATATGGATACAACCGTTTTTGGGTTTCCGAGCACCATAATATGGAAAGTATTGTAAGTTCTGCAACAGTTGTATTATTAGGTTATTTGGCACAAGGAACTTCTACCATCCGAATTGGTTCTGGAGGTGTAATGTTGCCAAACCATGCGCCGCTTATTGTAGCGGAACAATTTGGAACCTTGGCAACTTTATATCCTAACCGGATTGATTTAGGTTTAGGAAGAGCTCCAGGAACAGATCAACTTACAGCACAGGCATTAAGGAGAGGAAAACAAGAAAGTGTTCAAGATTTTCCGAATGATATTGAGGAATTACAGCAGTATTTTTCTATAGAAAATCAAGATTCTAAAGTACGTGCTATTCCAGGGGAGGGTCTTGATATTCCGATTTACTTATTGGGTTCTAGTACTTTTAGTGCGCAATTAGCTGCTGAAAAGGGACTGCCATACGCTTTTGCGAGTCATTTTGCACCTGCGCAATTATTTAATGCCCTCAATTTATATGCTGAAGGATTTAAAGCTTCCGAAGAAAATAAAACCCCTTATCCAATGGCTTGTGTAAATGTTATAGCCGCCGAAACAGATGAGGAAGCACAGCGTTTAGCAACAAGTTTATATCAGTTTGCAATGGGAATAATTACAAATACCCGCCGACCATTACCGCCACCAATTGATTCGATGGATGGAGTTTGGAGTATGGAACAAGAAGCCATGATAAAAAATATGATGTATTTTACTTTTATTGGCTCTAAAAATACAATTGCAAGCGAGCTATCTAAGTTTGTGGAAAGTACAGGTGTAAAAGAAATTATTGCTGTTTCACACATCTACAATCATGAAGCGCGCTTAAAATCCTATAAAATTTTAAGTGATATTTTTTCTGAAACTACTGCTTAAAATTACTCAATAATTAAGCTACATTGGAGCAAGCCCTTTGTTAAACTCAGGGCAGGCTTTGGAGCATTTAGCTTAATTATTGAATAACTTTTAATGGGGAGCTTAGTTTTTTAGCAAAGTCTGAAAGATAAGCTTCCCATTCTTTTTGAGAAGTAAATTCTCCTGCTTTTTTCCATCCAAATCCTGCGTAATAAGTCACCTCATTATTGTTTAAATTCAGCGTAGCAAAAAGGTTGCTCTCGTCTGTTTTATTGGTAATATATTTATCAAAATTAACTATGTTTTCTGGAGCTGTTACAATTCCCATCCCTAATTCAGAATCGGCATGAGGTTCCCAATAACTCATCCAACCTTCCTTTTTATTGGTGTTGGTGTTACCTTTTTGTTCATGAAGTGTTATTCCAGGTGAGATAGAATTTACGCCTTCTACTTGAAGCGTTATTCTTGATACATTCTGACCGTAATCAAGAGAGATGATTTTCTTTTCAGAAATGGTTTTTCCGTTAGCGTCCCAAGCTTCATAAGTAAGTTCAAAGCTGGTACGCAATGGACCGTTGGTAATTGTTTTCCAACTGGTAAAGTTTTTTGAAAAGTAATAAGAGGTGTCTACTTTTTTGGCAATTCCACCAATACCACGACTACTCCCAACATGAAAATTGTCAAGTCCTTCCCCAGTATCTTCATGATAAGTACCCGTTCCAGAAACATATTTTTTGTACCATTTATTAATAATTGGATATTCAACACGTTTTAGCCAAGCGTCAATTCCGCTAGAAAGCGTTCCGCCTGGCACACTATCTTCTACCATTTTTTGAGCTACGGGGCCATAAGTTCTAAAAGCAACTTTGTTATTTTCCCACGCATAATCGTCGGTTCTTTCTGGAACAAAACGAGAATAGCATACAGTAGCTGTGTCTGCTGGAGACTTATCTTTCTTCGGATAAATTTCAAATTTTATTTCAGAAGAAGCATTAATTTTTGGTTGAAATAAAAGCACATCCCACTTTCCGTCGTCATCAATATCAATTAATTGAGAAGTTAATTCAGATTTGTCTTCTGCATTTCTAACTCCCCAATAATTATATGCTTCGTCTAGCGCATCTGGGGCTAAATCTTTTAAATTAATTTCAACAGTTTCAAATTTCCTGTCGAGATTCAATTCGTTTTTAACAGTAATAATTTTTCCATCATTACTACAAGAAATAGCAAATAATGAAGCGAAAACGAGGAAGTATGCTTTTACTTTTTTATTCATTTTGGTTAAATTATAAATTTTTAATCTTCGTTAGAAGGTTTTCCTATAGTTGCCAAAATACCTCCATCAACATACAGTATATGTCCGTTTACAAAATTACTAGCCTGAGAAGCTAAAAATATTGCGGCTCCACCTAAATCTTCTGGTGCTCCCCATTTGGCAGCAGGAGTTCTGTTAATGATAAATTCGTTAAACGGATGTCCGTCTACACGAATAGGCGCTGTTTGGGAGGTAGCAAAGTACCCAGGTCCAATACCGTTGATTTGGATGTTGTGCTTAGCCCATTCGGTAGCCATATTTTTGGTTAGCATTTTTAAACCTCCTTTGGCAGCGGCATAGGCTCCAACAGTATTTCTACCAAGTTCCGACATCATGGAGCAGATATTGATAATTTTCCCGCTTTTACGAGCTATCATACCTTTTACTACATGTTTAGATACTATAAATGGCGCTACTAAATCTACATCAATAACCTCTCTAAAAGCCTCAACTTCCATAGTTTCAAGAGGAATTCTCTTAATAATTCCGGCATTATTTACCAAAATATCTATGGCACCTACTTCTTTTTCTATAGAAGCAATGGCTGCTTCTACTTCAGATTCTATAGTTACATTGAATTTGTATCCAAAAGCTTTAATGTTTTCTTTTTTGTAAACTTCTAGTGCATCATCTATTTTTTGTTGTGATGAGTTTCCGTTTATAACAATTGTAGCACCAGCTTTTCCAAGTTGCATAGCCATTGCCATTCCTAAACCGTGTGTAGCTCCTGTTATTAAAGCTACTTTTCCTTCTATGTTAAATAATGATAAGCTCATTTATCTTAATTCTTTAATTTTTGCAATATCCATATCAGCATAATCTAAATTCTCTCCAGCCATTCCCCAAATAAAACTATAATTTGAAGTACCAGAACCTGCATGAATAGACCATGGTGGCGAAATAATTGCTTGGTGATTATGCATCCAAACGTGACGAGTTTCTTGTGGTTCCCCCATGAAATGGCAAACAGCTTGTTCTTCTGGAATATCTAAATAGAAATAAATTTCCATTCTTCTGTCATGAACATGTGCAGGCATAGTGTTCCAAACACTCCCAGTTTTAAGTTCTGTTAATCCCATTTGTAACTGACAAGTTTCTACAATTCCGCCTATAATTAATTGATTTACCGTACGGTGATTTGCAGTTTCTAAAGAGCCTAATTCTAATTTATTAGCCTCTTGCATGCCTACTTTTTTTGTAGGAAGTTCTTTATGAGCAGGAGCAGAGTTGAAATAGAATTTAGCTGGGCTAGTGCTATCTTCACTCTTAAAAACAACATCCTTTTTTCCGCGGCCAATATACAAGGCCTCCTTATGCTCTAAGGTATAGGTTTCTCCATCAACCGAAACACTTCCTTTTGCTCCAACATTTATAATTCCTAGTTCTCTTCTTTCTAGAAAGTATTCCGCTTTTAGTAAATCAACAGTTTCTAGTTTTAGTTCTTTCTTTTTAGGAACTGCAGAACCAGCAATATATCTGTCGTAATGAGAATAAGTAAGACTAATCTCGTCTTCCTGCATTAAATCGTTTATCAAGAAAGTCTCTCTTAAGGTGTCCGTATCCATTTGTTTAACTTCTTTCGGACTAGAAGCGTATCTTTTACTGTAAATCATAATTTTAATTGTATTATTTACGCAAATTACATAAATGTATTTGTTTTTACAATCGATTGTAGCTTAAATTTGTTATATTATTTAATAAGTTGATGAGTATTCATGTTGGTTTGTATGAGACAATTAGATATGACCTTATTAATTTATTGGAAATAAGTACATTTGTAGGTGCTAAATATTACTTTTATGTAATTAAATACCCCTTCTGGGGCTTATTATTTTAATTTTTTGATGAAAAAGAATAAACCGACGATTCATGAGATAGCAAGATTATTGAATATTGATAGTTCAACAGTGTCCCGAGCTCTTAATAACAGTAATTTAGTGACCCAAAAAACGAAAGACAAAGTTCTAAAAAAGGCAAAAGAGATTGGGTACCAACGAAATCTTTTAGCTTCAAATTTAAGAAAGAGCAAATCTAATACCATTGGAGTTATTGTTCCTAGAATTTCAAGGCATTTTTTTTCGTCTACTATTGCAGGAATTGAAGAAGCATCCTATGCGCAAGGCTATAATGTAATTATTTGCCAATCCATGGAGAAGCTTGAAAGGGAAATTAAGATTGTAAATAATTTGATTTCAAATAGGGTGGATGGGATATTGGTTTCTGTTTCTATGGAAACAACTGAAGATACCCATTTAAAACAGTTTGACTTAAGTAATATTCCGTTAGTATTTTTTGATAGAGCTTTATCTGAAATGCCAAATAGTAAAGTTCTTATAGATAGTATAAAAGCTTCTTATGATGTAACACAGCATCTTATAGATCAAGGATGTAGGAAAATTGTGCATATAGGAGGACCTGCAACTTTAGATATCTATAAAGATAGGTTTAAAGGGTATAAACAGGCATTGCAAGAAAACAATTTACCTTTTGAAGAAAACCGTGTATATACTTCTGCACTTAATGAGCAAGAAGGAAGAAAAATTATAAAAACACTTATAGATTTAGGGATTGAATTTGACGGGATTTTTTCTGCAAATGACTTAGCAGCTATTGGTGCTATTAAGTATTTAAAATCTGTAGGGATTAAAGTGCCTCAAGATGTTGCTGTGGCTGGGTTTAGTAACGAACCGATTTCTGAAGCCATAGAACCATCTTTAACCACTGTAGATCAATCGGGTTATGAAATTGGAAGAATAGCGTGTAATTTATTATTAGATAGAATAAGTAGGACAGATAATGAAAGTGCAATAGCTAAATCTGTTACTTTGAGTCCCACATTAATTATAAGAGAATCTAGTAAAAGGAAGAAGTAACTTTTTTCGTTTTTAAAATTTATTCATTTTGATATAAAAAGAGGCTGTCTAAAAAGTATCTAAACTCTAGATGTCGTCTTGAGTTTGACAACTATAAATCACTTTTTAGACAGCCTCTTTATCTTTTTAAAAGATATTCTAAATTAGAATACTAATAAAACTAATTTTTATAAAAAGAATTGCTTGGCCAAGTATCATTGGAGTAATTCACGTCTGGTAAAATCTTGTCTGGATCTATCTCTATGCTTATTGGAAGCACCTCCGTTTTTAATAAATAACTCCATGTATCTCCTCTTTGCCATATTTCTACTGGAAGGGTGATGTTTTCTATTGAATTATCTCGATGTGTAACCTTCATTTTAACAGGCATAGGAACTCCTCCTTTATTAGCAATTGTAATAATAAAACCAGTTTTATCTTCATTTTGTCTTACACCTTCAATAGCTAAATCAATATTTCCTGTTCCATAAAACCAATTTTTAAAGAACCAAGAAAGGTTTTCGCCCCCAACATTTTCCATATGATTAAAGAAATCTTTAGGCTGAGGGTGTTTATAAGCCCATGTTTTTATGTAGGATTTAAAAGCATTATCAAAACGCTCATGTCCTAAAATATATTCTCTCAAAAGCAATAAACCAATAGCAGGTTTACGATAGGCAGTCATTCCTAGATTTCTCAAATTGGTAACATCTGGGTAAGTGTCAATACCTTCACGAGTTTCGCTATTAAACCAATCCGTCATATTTCTGGTTTTGTTAAGTCTGGCTGGATACTCTCCAAACTCCAAAGTGCTGTAATAGTTAATAAAAGAATTAAAACCTTCATCCATCCAAGCATATCTTCTTTCATTAGTACCAACAATCATAGGGAACCAGTTATGTCCAAATTCATGATCGGTAACACCCCATAAACCAGCACCTGTACTTTTCCAGCTACAAAAATTTAATCCAGGATATTCCATACCACCTATATCAGCAGCAACATTTGTAGCCACAGGATAAGGATATTCATACCATTTGTTTGAATAATTCTCAATAGAATGTTTTGAGTATTCTGTAGAACGACTCCAAGCATGAGAGCCTGCGCTTTCTTTAGGATAGACAGATTGAGCCAAGGCTTTTTTACCACTTGGAAGATCTATTTTAGCAGCGTCCCAAATAAATGCTTTAGAGGATGCAAAAGCAATATCTCTAGAATTATTCATGGTAAAATGCCAAGTTAAAGTACCACTTTGTTTAGCCTTTAAAGAAGCATCGTTTATTTCTTCTGGCTTTATTATATGTACAGTTTCGTTACTTTCTTTAGCCTTTTCCATACGGTTTCTCATAGTTTCAGACATTACCTCTCTAGGATTTTCTAACCTACCAGAACCTACTACAATATGATTGTAAGGAGCAGTAATTTCATAATCAAAATCGCCATATTCTAAATAAAACTCTCCCGCACCTAAATACGGTTCTACATTCCAACCTTCAATATCATCATAAACGGCGGTACGTGGATACCATTGAGCCATAGCATAAATTGTTCCGTCTTCTACATCAAGTCTTCCCATTCTATCCATTCCTTTAACAGGTATTTTGTAAGTAAAGTTCATAGAAACTGTTGCCGTTCCTCCATTTGCTTTTATAGGCTCTTTAAACCAAACTTGCATTCTGGTATCTGTAATAATATGTTTTGTAGAGGTATTTCTTCCAGTTTTAGCTTGAAGGTTTGTAATTTCATACCCTCCGTCAATATCGCCATTGTATCGATTCCCTTCAATAGGAGTGGTTAAGTTACCTCTTGAATTTTCGGTAAATCTATTTTGCTCTAAATACAACCATATAAAGGGAAGCGCATCTGGACTATTATTTGTGTAGTTAATAGTAATTTCTCCTGTTAGGGTATGTTGAGTATCGTTTAATGTAGCTTTTATCTTATAATCAGCTTCATTTTGCCAATAATCGGGACCGGGAATCCCAGAGGCCGAACGGTAACGATTCCCGCTACGATCCATGAATTCACTAAAATCTTGTTGATTGTTGTCTAACCCTTGTGCATTTGCAACATAACTTGTAAAAGCTGTAAGCATAAAAAATAAGGAAAGAAAAAGCTTCCCTTTTGGAAATTGATTTTTCATCTTCATATTGAAAATTATTCTAATGATTAAAAAAGTAAATTGAATTTTCTTGTAAAAGAACAAACCTAGTGAATTGAATGAAAAAACCGTATGCTTTTATATGAAATATCTTAAAACAAAAAGAAAGAAACGCTAAATACAGCCTCTTTGCAGGCTAGATTGATTAATTTACTACAGTTGATTTTTCATTTTTATATTGAAAATTATTCTAATGATTAAGAGGATCAATAAAACAGACTTCGGTAATTTTGCTGCTTTTAGTTTTTAAATTATTCCTACATACTATATCTTTATAGTAAGAATAACTTCATGCGTCAATCTATTACTAAAGATTTTAAATCTAACTTGGCTAGCTATAGCAATTATTTTTGTGTTTTAGCAATTTCCTTTTTGGTTTTATTATTATTTACTAGGATAGTAGAAATCGTTTTTTATCAAAATAGTCATTCTTTACCACTCACTTTATTTAAATTGGTAGTTGCTTCTTGGAAAGTAGACTTCACTTTTTGGTTACAAAATATCCTACTATTCTATACTGTTTTTGTTGTACTATCTTTTATATCCTTTAAGCTGTCTAAATTATTTTATAAAATAATGATAGTCCTTTTTTTGTTTTTAGAACTTTTGTTTGTTTTTTATTATAAATCAACTCTTGTTTTATTGGGTGCAGATTTATTTAGTTATTCATATAATGATATTTTTCAAACAGTAGCATCTTCGGGAGGGGTTGTAGTTTTAGCAATTATTTCCTTGTTAATTTATGGAGTGATTGTAATTAAATTCTTAAATTTTTTCACCAGAAAAATAAAGTTATCACTTAATGTTTTAGTACTATTATTTCTTCTCGTTGGTTTCACATTTTTAGGAACTATTATAACAGCGAAGCATAACCATTCAGATTTTGTAAGTAATATAACTACTAATAAAACCTTATATTTTCTTGAAGCAACACATACTTATTATTATCCATATATTAATGAAACAGATATTTATGCGGATACTTATTTAAAGAATTCTATAGCTACTAGAGCTTTTAGGAAATTTGAATATCCACAACCATCAGAATTTCCATTTCTTCATAAATCGATAGATGAAGATGTACTTTCTTCTTTTTTTGTTACTGAAACAACACAACCAGATCTAGTTTTTCTAGTTGTAGAGGGTTTAGGAAGAGCCTTTTCTGGGAATGGAGCATATTTAGGTAGTTTTACCCCTTTTTTGGACTCGTTAGCACAAGAAAGTTTATATTTGGAAAACTGTTTAAGTAACACAGGACGTACTTTTGGAGTGCTTCCTTCGCTTTTTGGGTCGCTTCCGTTTGGAAAAAATGGGTATTTGGAAATGGGAGAAAAGATGCCTAAATCACTATCTCTAATCAATTTGTTGAAAAAGAATGGGTATTCCACGAGCTTTTATTATGGAGGTAATGCCTCTTTTGATAAGATGGATATTTTTTTGAAGAAAAATAATATAGATTTTGTTTTTGATGAGGATACATTTCCAAAAAAATTTGCAAAGCTTCCTAGTAAGAATAACTTTAGTTGGGGATATGGAGACAATGAATTGTATCAATATTATTTTGAGACAAAGAAAAAAAATAAAATAAAACCGAATTTAGATATTCTCCTTACTATTTCTACGCACTCACCATTTAAAATTAATGATGCAGCAATATATAATGATTTATTTGAAAAGCATTTAAATAGCCTTGAACTTTCTCCAAAAGAAAAAGACGATTATAGAAATTATAGAGACCAATATGCAACTATTTTATATGCTGATGTTTCTCTAAAAAATTTTTTTGAAAATTATAAGAAGAAAGACAGTTTTGAAAATACCATTTTTTTAATAACTGGAGATCATAGATTACCAGAGATACCAATGCAAAATAAAATAGACCGTTACCATGTGCCGCTAATTATTTATTCTCCAATGCTAAAAAGCACTTCTACAATGTCTTCTATAGTTTCACATTTTGATGTTACTCCAAGTGTAGTTACTTATTTGTCTAATAAGCATCAAATAAAAAAGCCTGAGTTAACAACTTGGATGGGATTCGGTTTGGATACTTTAAAAAGCTTTAGAAACCAAAATAAGATTCCGATTATGCAAACAAAAGCCGATTTTGTTGATTATTTGGTTGGGACTTATCATTTAAATAATAATACGCTGTATAAAGTAAATGAGCATTTAGAGGAATATATTATAGAAAACGATACTTTAAAAGCAGAAATAAAATCGATGTTTGAAGCTTTTAAGAGGAAAAATTCTGAAATAACAGAAGGAAAACAACTACTTCCAGACTCTTTACTAGTTAAGTATACCCCTTAGGCTAATTTTTTACATAGCTGTTTAACATGGTGCTAATCATTGGTTTATAAAACCGCCAAAAAAATTCGCTGCGTTTATCTGTATCGTAAAAAGAACTTTGAAAAATTTCAATCCCTTTAAAATAAGAAGTTTTCATAGATATTTTATTGTCACAAAAATCTCCAGAGAGATAGGTAAATTTATAGGATCCTATTTTATTATTTGTTACTGCTGGAAAGCTATTAGGAATGCCATATGTATCTAATAAATGCTTGCCTTTTTTGGTAACATCTAGCGTATATATTGCATTAGACTCATTAATATTAGTGTCTATTTCTATGATGTCAAACCAGAAAGTATAGTCTATTTTTTCGGGTACATTATACATGGATTGCGCTTTTTCATTACTGGTAATAAATGGTTGTGGAGTTTTTAATTCTTCCCCTATTTTTAATACTACCACCTGTTCGTCTTTTACTAAAATAATTCCTTCATTTTGAAAAGTCCATTTTGTATTATTAGATTTTTCATAGTTATTGACAATCCATTTAGGAAGTTCAGTATTGCTTTTTTGATTTAAATTTTGGTAATATCTTCCAGACCAACCAGTCCATTTTATATGAAATAAATTTTCAAACTTTTTTCTGTTTTCAGAATTGGTAGGCTCTCCCAATACATTAAATTCTGTGATGATGG
Source organism: Galbibacter sp. L-19 (assembly GCF_056857615.1). NCBI lineage: Bacteria > Pseudomonadati > Bacteroidota > Flavobacteriia > Flavobacteriales > Flavobacteriaceae > Galbibacter > Galbibacter sp. L-19. The sequence continues at coordinate 3,439 of NZ_JBSXNL010000046.1, read as the reverse complement.
GTTTGTTTTTTTTCTTCATCAATTGTAGAAATTCAATATCTTGAGTGCTCAAACCGCCATATAAAACCCCATAAGGCTTTTCTTTATTATACCAATCAATATTGTATAAACCATAAGCATCTGTATAATACACTACATCAGAATCTAGACTTAATTGTGCTAATTGCTCATAAGTGTACCTTTCTAGTCCTTTAACTTTATAATTGTTTTGATCGAGAGGGAAAAAGCCAAAATAATCATGATTAGTATTATAGAGTTTTTTTGAAGTTTTAGAGAATTTATTGTGATTTAAAATCCAGGATAAAGAAAGATGCTCTTCAGTAGCTTTATTAATTACAGTTTTATCAATAATAGCAATAACTATTTTTTGTTTGGGACTGCATAACCAGACGCCCCACATTATAAGAGGGGTGCATACTATAGTTAATAAAATACCAAGCAAAATTTTCCTTTTCACCTTAAAATCTTTTAATATATCCTATCCCTATTGTGTATTGGTTTCCTCTAGAATCTGTTGCATATTCAATATTTTCATATGCTGCTTGTGCATATATAATATGTGTTTTTTTAATAAGTTTTCTATAACCTACAGAAAAGTTAGTAGAATTAAGTTGTGTATTACTGTTAATTAATACATTGTTTGTGGCATCGTCTGGAGAGAAACCTGTACCTGCGCTAACACTCAAATAATCGTCTGCTCCTCCTAAATAATACCGTACTGTTAATGCATAGGAGTTGGAAACGCCACTATCTGAGGGGGTTAAATATGTTCTAAAATTAAACCAATAATTTTTGTAGTACTTTCCAATAGCAGCAGTATATACCCATGTCTGATCGGAAAATACTAAAAGCCTAAAACCAGCATCGGCTTCAAAGGCTGCAGGGAGATTTGCATACAGCGAAAAACCTGCTCTATATTCTGGAAAAATTCCTTTATTATTAGAGATTCCACCATTAATATATGCATAGAATGTATTTGAAATCCTTGGATATAAATCTAATTCAAATTGTGTACTTCCTGTTCCAAAACGATTTGCATAATTAAAGCGGCTTATAATAGAACCATATTTAGTTTGCCTAGAATAGTCAACACTGGCAAGATGCCAAGGTTGATCAAAACGTTTGTCAAAATGCACAAAATCATAGGAAACGCCGATTTCATTTTTAGCAGATTCTTTTTTAACATTTTGCATTAAGGCTCGAGCTTCGGTTGATTTTGGATTGTTCTCTAATATTGTGTTAAGGGTAGTATTAGCTTCTTGATACTGCTTTAGATCCATTAATATTTTGGATTTTAGTAACAATAAATCTTCAGCGTTTGGATTGTACGCTAAGCTTGTATTTACAATCTCCAAAGCTTTAGGGGAGTTATCATTCCAATATTCTAAACTAGCATATGCAATTGCAGCATCTTCATAATTTTTATTGTTTTCGAAGACTTTTTTTAAAGTAGTTCGAGCTTTATCTGTTTGATCTGTCCAAGTGTATAATCTTCCTAAAAAGATGCTTAAATCTGCATATTCTGGAGCTTTTTCAGTGGCAATATTCATTAATCGGATAGCTTCATCGTAATTATCATTATCAAAAGCTTCTTTACGTGCCATTACAAAAAGTTCGTCGCTAGTTTTTTCCTCTTGAGCAAAAGAATTAAAAGCTATTAATAGACAAATTGCAAAATATATGGCGTTTTTCTTATCCTTATAGTGAGCTAATAAATTTGTTGTAATTATGGAGTTAATCATTTTAATAATATCTTAGTTTACCTATTTTGCTGCATTTCTTAATCCTGACCTACTCATGGTTCCCCATGTTTTACGTCCTCTAAACAAATCAATATTACCTTTTAAAGATGCCCAGAGTAAAAATGGATGATAAAAAATAGGCTCTAAGCATGCGGTAATTATTAATTTATAGATGTAATTAGTTTTTTTGTATTGTTGAAACGAATATTCTTCAAATAGTAAAGCTGTAATTGAGTATAAAATACCAAAGCTATAAGAAACTAGAAAGAAGCTTAGGGCAAATAGCCAATTTATTTGACCTAGACATAGTAAAACTATAAAAAAGAGAATTCCTGTAAATTCTATTATTGGTGCTAGCCACTCAAAAAACAGCCAATAAGGAGTGCTTAACATTCCTAAAACTTTGTATTTAGGATTAAATATCATAGCTCTATGAAGCCATAAAGTTTCTGCAGTTCCTCTTGTCCATCTATTTCGTTGTCGATGTAAAATACTCCATTTTTGAGGGACTTCTGTCCAGCACAATGGGTCTGGAATAAATCCAACAGTATAATCAATGTTTTGGGTTCTCATTATTCTTCGCATACGAACCAAAAGTTCCATGTCTTCTCCTACGGTATTGGTATTATACCCTCCAGCATCCATAACAGTTTTTTTATCGAACATACCAAAAGCGCCAGAAATAAGGAGTAATCCATCCATGCGAGACCAAGCCATTCTTCCCATTAAAAAGGCTCTAAAATATTCTATAACCTGAGCTCTTGCTACAAATTTATTTGGCAGTTTTACTTCTATAATTTTACCATCTTCTATAATACAAGAATTTGCAATACGGATAACCCCTCCAGAAGCAATTACCTTTTTCTTATTGTTTAAAAATGGTTTTATGAGTTTTAAAAGCGCATCGCTGTCCAAAATACAATCAACATCAATACTAGATATAATGGAGTGCTTACAGATGTTTATTCCGGCATTGAGAGCGTCGGATTTACCGCCATTCTCTTTATCAATTACTTTTAAATTTTTAAAAGATTTACTTTTAGACTTATATACTTTTCTTATTTCTTTAGTAGGAATAAAATTAAAGTATAAGGAATCGTCTTCTACTAAATGAAAGTTTTTAATAAGCCTTTCTAAAGTCCCATCTTTACTCCCGTCGTTAATAATTACAATTTCATAAGAAGGATAATTGATTGTGAGTAAGGATCTTATGTTTTCTACAATATTAGCTTCTTCATTATAAGCAGGTGCCAATATGGAAATAGAGGGGAGACTAGTTGATTGTAATAAAGCTACTTCGTCTTTTAAGCTATATTTTCTTTTATAATCTCTAATTTCAAAGAACGAGAATATTGCAGAAAAGAGGTATCCAGAGCATACTATAATTCCATAAATTAAAAATAGCCAACTAAGTATTTCCGATATTTGGTTTAAATTAATGATAGCTTTTCTTTTTAAAATTAATTAACTAATAAACTCTTTTCTGCTTGTAAGTATGTAAGCTGTATATTTTTATCTTGATTATTTATATACACTTTCAGTTTTTTTAACTGCGTTATGTATAATACTCCCCAAATTTAGGACAGGAAATTAAGTTGTAATTTTAACCCTGTCAATATGAAAACATCAAGAAGAAAATTCAGCGCATCCTTTAAGGCCAAAGTAGCCATTGAAGCGATAAAAGAGCAGACAAGTAT
>NZ_JBSXNL010000045.1:0-52287 GCF_056857615.1 Galbibacter sp. L-19 | reverse complement strand
CAAAACAGAGGTGAAAATGGTAATATTTACCTTCGTTTAATAGGAATACTCTATATAATAATTTACCACGGTTACCGCCTAATAGAGTTTTAGAGGTCACTAATGTATGGAGAAAGGTTAGGGAACTATAAATACTTCAGTACTGACTTACTTGAAATCAAACCCATAAGATTGTCGTCCAAAAAAAAAATGTAATTAAACTACAGCTTCAGAAAATGGTTTATCACAAATCTGAAACCTATTTAGTCATGGAAGTATCCAATACTTCGGGTATTACGTTTGAAACTGATTTTTTAAAAGTTTACAATGTCAGTGGGAATAAAAAGCGAAAATCTTCTTACCAAAGACTTGAAATGAAACCGATATACATTTGTAACCCTCATAATAAGATATGGAATGGTCAGTTACTTCGATTTGTATATGAACTGCCAAAATATGTGCTAGGAGACAAGGAAAAATTATTGGTGGAATTGCAGGAGTTGAATGAGAGCAGGAAGGTAATTTTGTCAACTAGACTTTGAAAATTAGAGATTATTACTTGTTTAAAAATATTCAAGGTTCGTCAGTAATTTAATTTTATTGGCGAATCTTGATCTTTTAATCTGCTCACAAGATTCAAAAAAAGGCCTGGTTTACTATTCAAAATCAATATTCAATAAAAAATATTGACGAAAGCAAATGTTGTACCTATGTTGTACCCAGTATATTTTTAAGGAATTAAAAAAGGGTTTCAATCTCTTGAAACCCTTGTTATTCCTTGTAGCGAGATCGGGAATTGAACCCGAGACCTCCGGGTTATGAATCCGACGCTCTAACCATCTGAGCTACCTCGCCATTTGTAATTTATGCTAACCTATTTCTGTTAGGCGGGTGCAAATATATAAACAAATTGGTAGCAATCAAACCAAACATGAAAAATATTTTTATTTAAAAAAATAGAGCCAGTTAAATAGAAATAATTATATTGTCGCTTTATAAAATATGAATTACGTATGGAAGAGAAAGTTAAGTATGAATTAGAGTTCCCTATACACTCCTCACCTCAATTATTGTATCAATATATTTCAACTCCTTCTGGATTGTCAGAATGGTTTGCGGATAATGTAAATTCTCGTGGTGAGTTATTTACTTTTATTTGGGATGGTGCAGAGGAACAAGCTAAATTGCTAAGAAAGAAAAGTGGAGAGCTTGTTAAATTTAAATGGATTGAAGGAGAAGAGGATACCTTTTTTGAAATTAAAATTGTTGTAGATGAAATAACAAAAGATGTTTCTTTAATGATAACAGATTTTACAGATGAAGATGAGGTGGAAGAAGCCAAAATGCTTTGGGAAAATCAAATATCCGACTTAAAACAAGTATTGGGTTCTGCTTAGGAATCCTTAATCTTAAAAAGTATATTTGTGCCTTGAAATTCTCAAGGCACTTTTTTTATGGTAAATTTTAACGGAAAGATTCTAGAAGCAAACACAGATTTTTTAAATGAAGAGAATAGAGGACTTCGTTATGGAGATGCTTTATTTGAAACAATTCGTGTGGTAAATAATAAAATTTACTTTTGGGAGTCGCATTACCTCCGTTTAATGGCTTCTATGCGGATTCTTCGTATGGAAATTCCTATGAATTTTACAATGGAGTTTCTTCAAGATGAGATTAAAAATAGTATTGCTGAAAATAACCAACAAGATAAAGCAGTTAGAGTTAGAATAACTGTTTTTAGAAATAATGGCGGACTTTATACGCCGTTAGATAACAACGTTTCTTACATCATAGAAACAAAAGTATTAGACAATCCTTTTTATATACTGGAAGACGCTCCATATGAAGTAGAGCTTTTTAAAGACCATTATGTAAATGCTGGGTTGTTAAGTACCTTAAAATCTAATAATAAAGCATTGCATGTACTTGCTGGAATTTATGCAAAGGAAAATGACTACAATAACTGTTTGTTAGTGAATGAAAAAAAGAATGTTATTGAAGCTACAAACGGAAATATTTTCTTAGTAAAAGGGAATGTTGTGAAAACACCACCTATTACCGAAGGGTGTTTAAATGGAGTTTTAAGAAAGCAACTAATTGAAATTATTAGTAAAACAGACGATTTAGAATTGAATGAAGCAGAAATATCTCCATTTGAAATTCAAAAAGCGGATGAACTTTTTATTACAAACGTTATTTCAGGAATAATTTCAGTAACAAAATACCGTAAGAAAACATTTACTAATAGTACAGCTAAACAATTAGTAGGAAAGTTAAATGCTAGAGCAAGATTGCAAGGTTAATTATAAACTGGATTTTCAGGGGCATTAGACCATATCAAATAATCGCCTCCTAATTCCAACATTTTTTCTCTCCAAAAAGTCATAGGAGCTTTTTTGATAATATTACTCTTGTATTTATTTTCAGAAACAACCCAAGAATTACTGGAGAGCTCTTTTTCCAATTGCATAATATCCCATCCAGAATATCCTAAAAAGAATTTTATTTCAGAATCTTTAATATCGCCACTATTAATTAAGTCTATAATAGTTTCAAAATCTCCGCCCCAATAAATTCCATTAGATATTTCAATACTGTTGGATATTAGGTCTGGTATTTTATGAATAAAATAAAGGTTATCTTGTTCTACAGGCCCGCCATTGTAGACTTTAAGCGATTTTGATATTTCTGGCACAAGCTCATTGAGTCTAAACTCTAACGGTTTATTTAATATAAACCCAATGGAACCTTCATTATTGTGCTCGGCGAGCAGGACTACTGACCTATTAAAAGCTACATCGCCAATTATGGAGGGCTCGGCAATAAGCAAATGGCCTTTCTTAGGAGTAATAGCAACCATAAGCTGTTGGTTTTTATTTTAAATCTATAAAAAAAACGTTAATCTTCAAATAAATGTGATGATTTTTTTTCGATATAAATCAAAAAAAGCGTCTTAATAGACGCTTTTTGTTTACTATATTGAGCTATATAATTAGTTTACAGCACCTGCTAATTCAGCACCTGCTTTAAATTTAACTACATTTTTAGCAGCAATTTTGATAGTTTTTCCAGTTTGTGGATTTCTTCCTTCTCTTGCTGATCTTTGAGATACAGACCAAGATCCAAATCCTACTAATGATACTCTACCACCTTTTTTAAGGGTTCCTTCTACGCTACCTAAAAAAGATTCTAATGCTTTTTTTGCTGCAGCTTTAGTGATTCCTGCATCAGCAGCCATCGCATCGATTAATTCTGTTTTGTTCATAATTTTAAAGATTTAAATGAATATTAAGGTTAAACATTTATTTAATTTGCTACACAAAATTATACGGATTTACTTGCCACGCAAGTAATATCAAAGGAAATCGGGGTTTTTGTTAATAACTTTGGTGTATTGTTAATAAAGTAGGTGTTTTTTTACTACAAATCGCTAATGCCAATCAGAGTGCGGTGTTACAGCATTTTGGCTTTTTTGTCAAATTCGTATCCGTTAAGGATGTCTTTTATATTCATTTTTCTTTTACCGGGTAACTGTATCTCTTTCAGATTAATAAATCCATCTTTTGTGGCTACTTTTACTTCTTTTTTATCGGCTAAAATAGCTCCAGGATCTTCATTATGTAGCTTAATTTCTTTTTCTACATCATAAAATTTGACATTTATAGGATTTTCTTCTCTATTTTTTAGAAAACTCCATGCAGTTGGATATGGACTTAACCCTCTAATAAGGTTATAAATTGTTTCAGTATTTAAATTCCAGTCTATTTTAGTATTGTCTTTATTTAATTTATATGCCGTTTTTAAATCGGTTGTTTGTAACTGTAATTTTGTGGTAACAGAGCTCTCTGCAATATTTTTTAAAGTTTCTGTTACCAAGTCTGCTCCAAGATTCATTAATTTATCGTGAAGTGTACCTGCATTTTCGTCTGCTTCAATTGGAATTTCTTTTTGAAGAATAACAGCACCTGTGTCTATTTTTTCGTCAATAAAAAAAGTGGTAACTCCTGTTTTAGTTTCTCCATTAATAAGTGCCCAATTTATAGGTGCAGCTCCTCTATAATCTGGTAGGAGGGATGCATGAAGGTTAAATGTGCCATGTGTTGGCATACTCCAAACCACTTCTGGGAGCATTCTAAAGGCAACAACAACTTGTAGATTGGCGTCTAAAGCTTTTAATTCCTCTAAAAAATTGGGGTCTTTAAGGTTGGTTGGCTGTAATACGTTTAAATTATTCTCTTCTGCATATTTCTTTACTGCCGATTGCTGTAATTTCCTACCTCTTCCCGCAGGTTTATCGGGAGCTGTAATAACTCCAACAACCTTATAATTAGACTCTACAATGTTTTTTAAAGTAGCCACCGCAAAATCTGGGGTTCCCATAAATACAATTCGTAATTGCTCGCTCATAATATCTATTCTGAAAATTTAGTGTCAAAGATACTGAGATTATTAAGAAATTTTGAGAGGGATTCTCTACAGAATGTAATATTGATTAATTTGGTTTACACTTATAATTTCTTCTGAAGAAAGTTCTTTTAAGGCTTCAAGAACATACATTTCTTTAAAAGTGATGTTTTCTAATAATTCCTTAGAGCTAAGTGGCGCTTTTTTTAAGCATTTTAAAACTTCTTCTTTGGCAATAGATAAAACATCCGAAGAAATCTTACTTTTCTTTTGTAAACAAACCGAGCAAATACCACAGGATTCATTTACTTTTTCATCAAAATAGGTAAGGAGTTGAATACTTTTACAAACTTTGTCGTTATTAACATACCTTAAAACCTGCGTAATTTGCTGGGTTTTAAGTTCGTTTTGTTGTGTTATAAGCTTGCTAATAACGTTTATTGTTTTGTCGTCTTCTCGCGGAACTAAAAATGTTATTGTGGCATCTGTGTCAGATCCTTCAAGCGTAATAATGTTATCTTTTTGTAATTGTGTAAGAACATCCAAGATTTTTTGCTCGAAGGTGCCAATTTTTTTTGCAATTGCAAGCGGATTAATATTGGTTGGTAAGTCAAAAATTCCACCGTAGGTTCTTAGTATATGTTGTACTATTTTTTCTACAGAAGGATTTTGGTCTAAATAATAGAATAATTGAGAATTGGTTACAATAAACTGTACAGTTGTCTTTTTTAAGTGGGTTTCTAATAATGAAATAACAGAATGCCTATCGAGCATTTTGAGTCCGTTATAGGCAATCCGTAAATTGAGTTTGTAGGTGTGGCAAAACAAATTAAAATTTAAAGGATACGTTTGATTTGAACCCTCTCCGTATGAAATTTGAAAATAATTGTTTAGCTTTTTGTACAGCAGTTTTATAAAATCAACACTAGGTAATGTTTTTATAAATTGATTTTTAAGACTTTCTTCATCGCTTTGATTTTTTATAATTACGGCAATGGCCTTTTCTCCATTTCTTCCCGCTCGTCCTGCTTCTTGATAATAACTTTCTAAAGAATCTGGAAAATCAAGATGCGCTACAACTCCAACATCTGCTTTGTCTATTCCCATTCCAAAAGCATTTGTGGCAACCATTACTCTAGTTTGGTTGTTAAGCCAAGCGTCGAGCTTTTTATTTTTTTCGGTATTAGAAATCCCTCCGTGGAAAAAAGTAGCGCTTATTCCTACTTTATTAAGTATTTCGCTTGTTTCTACGGTTGTTCTTCTTGTGCCTGCATAAACAATTGCTGCGCCCGTATTTTCCTTAAGGAGCTGTTCTAGTTTAGAAATTTTATCTTCAGAGTGGTATACACGATACGATATATTCTCTCTTTTAAATGATTTTTTTATGGTAATTGGATTCTTCAGATGAAGATTTTCAATAATGTCTTCAGCAACCATTTTTGTAGCCGAAGCAGTAAGTGCCATTACTGGAGTTTCTGGTAAAAGCTCTTTTAAAACTGCCGTATTTCTATAGGCAGGTCTAAAATCGTTTCCCCATTGAGAAATACAATGCGCTTCATCTATAGCAATTAAATTAACATTCATTGCTTTAATACGTTCTTGAACCAAATCTTGTTGAAGGCGTTCTGGAGAGAGGTATAAAAATTTATAATTTCCGTAGATACAATTATCAAGAAGCGAATCTACTTCTGTATATTTTAATCCGCTGGTTAGAGCAATAGCTTTAATTCCTTTGTCTTTTAAAGCATTTACTTGGTCTTTTATTAGGGCAATTAAAGGAGAAACTACAATACAAATTCCGTCATTAATAAGCGCTGGAACTTGAAAACAAACCGATTTTCCGCCTCCTGTAGGTAATAAAACTAAAGAATCTTTTTTGTCTAAAGCTTGCTGAATAATTTGTTCTTGTGGTTCTCTAAATGAAGAAAAACCCCAATATTTTTTTAAAACCTCATGAGGACTTTTTCTCGACTCCATTTATAAGCTATTTTACCGAAGATTATTTAATACAAAGTTAGCTCTTTCCGAAATACTTCCTTGAGGAACTTCTAAAAGCTTGTATCCGCTATCTAAATATGTCTTTTTTAGATGATGATAGATCTCGGTTGCTTGCTCAAAATTTTCATACCGCTCGTTATCAGAAGTATAAATTGCTTCCCAAGGAGGGAGTAAAAATATTTGATGATACCGGTAATTCAAGCAAGCTTCCTTAAAATAAGAAGGATAATTGTCTCCTGCATAATCCATATAGGCAACAACATCTGGAATTCCACGGTCAAAAAAAATAGTTCCAGAAAGGATTTCAGATTCTTTATGCTGATTTATACGTCCTTCTAGTAATTTATTACTGAACAATAGTGGGTCGGTAAGAAAAAGCTGTTCAATGCCTTGAGCTTGCGCTTCTAAGGTAACTTGTCTAGAAATTTCTAATAAACACTGATGTCCATTTTCTTTTAAAAAATCAATTATAGATGTTTTTCCAGTTCCTGGACCTCCAGTAATAACTATTTTTTTGTTTGTACTCATAATTAAATCCCTCATAGAGGTATATTTTTTCAAAGCTTTCCTGAGTTTATGGAAGGGCTTTAAGTCGAAATAAGTTAAATTTTCTTTGTTTAACTACCTCTAGGCTTGCCCTAAGGGAGTTGATTTCTAAAGAGCAAAATAACTAAATGATATCGGAATTAAAAAATTGATTCGTAAATCCTATCTTTGCAGAAAAGAGATAGAAAATGCAAGAGAAAGATAAAAAAGAAGTAGAAGAATTTTATGAGAGACTAAAAGTGGAGTTGGATAGAACAACCACTTGGCCAGCGTTATATCTTTATAAATTTATTGTGCCAACTAGTGATGAGAAAATCAAGCAAATAGAAACTATTTTTGACAATACTGGGGCGGTTATAAAAACAAAAACTTCATCAAACGGAAAATATACAAGCTTATCTATTGAAGTGAATTTAGATAGTTCTGATGCCGTAATACACAAATACAAAGAAGTTAGTGCAGTAGAAGGAGTTATTTCTTTATAAATTTCTTTAATACACCATAAAATTTGTTATTTTGCATAACATTAAAGATGTATTGAAGCATCTTTAGACTTCATTTTAAATAATATCATTTTAATTTTGGTTGAAAATATAGAATACAACAGCGAACGTCCTAAACTAATTATTCCTGAATATGGACGTCATATACAGAAAATGGTAGATTATGCCGTTTCAATTGAAGATAGAGAAGAACGAAACAAAGTAGCGCAAGCTATTATTGGAGTGATGGGGAATTTGAATCCGCATCTTAGAGACGTTTCAGATTTTCAGCATAAACTATGGGATCAGTTATTTATAATTTCTGATTTTAAATTGGATGCAGATTCACCATACCCAAAACCAACACGAGAATTGTTGGAAGAGCGACCACAGCCTTTAGAATATCCACAAAACCATCCTAAATATCGTTTCTATGGAAATAATATTAAGCGGATGATAGATGTTTGTATAAGCTGGGAAGAGGGAGAGTTGAAAGATGCACTAAAGTTTACCATAGCAAACCACATGAAAAAAAGTTACCTTAATTGGAACAAAGATACGGTGGAAGATAAAGCTATTTTTAATCATTTATATGAATTGAGTGATGGTAAAATTAACTTAGCAAGGTTTGATGAAGATCTTACAGAAAGTAAAAATTTAGTACGTAGTAGGCCTACAAATAGTAAGTCTAGAACTACAAATACTAGAAAACACCATAACAATAACAATAAAGGAAGAAGTAAAAAACGATACTAAAAGCATACTAAATTTTACATGGGAACATTTAAAATAGAAGGTGGAGCTCAATTAAAAGGAGAGATCACTCCACAAGGTGCAAAAAATGAAGCATTGCAAATACTTTGTGCTGTTTTACTTACCGACGAGAAAGTTACCATACACAATATTCCAAATATAATAGATGTCAATAAACTTATTGAGCTTCTAGAAAACTTAGGCGTTAAGATTCAAAAAATAGGAGTTTCTTCTTATACTTTTGTTTCAGATGATCTTCATTTAGAATATTTACAATCGGAACAATTTAAAAAAGATGGTCGCGGCTTACGTGGTTCCATTATGATTGTTGGGCCATTATTAGCACGTTTTGGTAAAGGATACATTCCAAAACCAGGAGGAGATAAAATTGGACGAAGAAGATTAGATACACATTTTGAAGGTTTTATAAAGTTAGGCGCAAAATTTAGATACAATCGAGAGGAGTATTTCTATGGAGTAGAAGCCAAAAAACTAAAAGGGGCATATATGCTTTTAGATGAAGCTTCTGTAACCGGTACTGCAAATATAGTAATGGCAGCGGTACTTGCAGAAGGTACAACTACCATTTACAATGCTGCTTGTGAGCCTTATTTACAGCAGCTGTGTAATATGCTAAATAGAATGGGCGCTAAAATAACAGGTGTTGGTTCTAACTTACTTACTATTGAAGGAGTTAAGAAACTTGGAGGTACCGAGCATACTATTTTGCCAGATATGATTGAAATTGGTAGCTGGATTGGAATGGCTGCTATGACTAAAAGTGAACTTACAATAAAAAATGTAAGGTGGGATTACCTTGGGCAAATCCCAACCGTATTTAGAAAATTAGGAATTACACTTGAGCAAAAAGGAGACGATATTTATATACCAGAACATAAAAATGGCTATGAGGTGCAAAACTTTATAGATGGTTCTATTCTAACTATTTCTGATGCTCCGTGGCCAGGTTTTACTCCAGATTTATTGAGTATTATTTTAACGGTAGCAACACAAGCTAGAGGAAGCGTTTTGATCCATCAAAAAATGTTTGAAAGTCGACTTTTCTTTGTGGATAAATTAATAGATATGGGCGCAAAAATTATTCTTTGTGATCCACATAGAGCCACCGTAATTGGACACGATTTTAAATCTACTTTAAAAGCCACTACCATGACTTCTCCAGATATTAGAGCTGGTATTTCCTTATTAATTGCAGCACTTTCTGCAAAAGGAACATCTACCATTCATAATATTGAGCAAATAGATAGAGGGTATCAAGATATAGATGAAAGATTAAAAGCTATTGGCGCCAAAATTGTGCGTTTAGATTAAGCTTTCATTAAAAGTAATATTATACAAAAAGTTCCTCCTCGAGGGACTTTTTGCTTTTATAAAGGTCAAACAAAAAGGGAGTAGCCTCAATTGGAGAATAGAAAAATTGAGCTTCAGTAATTTTTCCATTTTCTATTTTGTAAAGACATAATTCCTCCATTTCGCGTCGACCGATATCTGCAAAAGTAATATCGCTTGTCATTTTGAGAACAAAATAATTGTCGGCTATCAAAGGCTCTGAAACAGAATTATGATGTATTTCAACAATGTTTTCTTGATTTTCAAGAAATTCATTAATAATAATATGTTTACCTTCAGTAATAGCAGCAACAGGGTTTTCTATTTCTTTGCTAATAGCATGCATATCATATAACTCATGGTAAATTTCTATGTGACGCCCTTGTCGAAAAAGCGAAACAAACCGTTTGGCTATTTGTTTTGTGTTCATAGTTTTAATTTTTAGCTAAGATATAAAGTGTTTTAAATTAAAAAGTTACCTTTGAGTTAACCCTAAATTATATGATTGAAAAGAAGAAAAATTCGACTAAAATCTGTCAAGGCGCAATTTTCTCCTTAAAAATATGTAATTTTACAAACCATATATTTCCATTATAAATATGAGTCAAAAAGTCTTGCTTTCCGCGAAAGAAATCAACATCATACTTCATCGATTGGCTTGTCAACTCATTGAAAATCATATAGATTTTAAGAATACAGTGCTAATTGGGATTCAGCCTAGAGGTGTTTTTTTAGCCGAACGTTTAAAAACACTCCTAGAAGAAGAATACAAAATTGCCGATATTAAATTGGGGTATCTAGACATAACATTCTATCGAGACGATTTTAGAAGAGGCGACAAACCTTTGGAAGCTAATAAAACAAAAATCGATTTTTTAGTTGAAGATAAAAATGTGGTTTTTGTAGATGATGTTTTATATACAGGAAGAAGTATTAGAGCAGCATTAACTGCGATACAATCTTTTGGGCGTCCAAATGAAATAGAACTTCTAACCTTAATAGATAGACGTTTTAGTAGGCACTTGCCAATTCAGCCAGATTATAGAGGAAGACAAGTAGATGCTATTAATCAGGAAAAAGTGAAGGTGATGTGGAAGGAGCAAGAAGGAGAAGATAAAGTATACATGATAAATAAATAGCTGCAAGATGAGCGAATTAAGTGTAAACCACTTACTGGGAATTAAATATCTAAATGAAGCAGATATTCAATTGATTTTTGAAACTGCAGATCATTTTAAAGAAGTTATTAATAGACCAATTAAAAAGGTACCTTCTCTTCGAGATATTACCATTGCTAATTTATTTTTTGAAAATAGTACGCGTACAAAGCTTTCTTTTGAGTTAGCAGAAAAAAGACTTTCTGCGGATGTTATCAATTTTTCTGCGGCACAATCTTCAGTAAAAAAAGGAGAAACGCTTATTGATACCGTAAACAATATCCTTTCCATGAAAGTGGATATGGTTGTAATGAGACATCCAAATCCAGGCGCTGGGGTATTTCTTTCTAAAAATGTAAAGGCAAGTATTATAAATGCAGGAGATGGAGCTCATGAGCATCCAACGCAAGCACTTTTAGATTCCTATTCAATAAGAGAAAAACTAGGCGATGTTGCTGGAAAAAATGTAGTTATTGTTGGAGATATTTTACATTCTAGAGTAGCATTGTCAAACATTTTTGCTCTAAAATTGCAAGGGGCAAATGTAAAAGTTTGCGGCCCTAAAACATTGATTCCAAAATATATTACTTCCTTAGGCGTAGCAGTAGAAACCGATCTACGAAAGGCCTTAGCATGGTGTGATGTTGCTAATATGCTTCGAGTGCAAAATGAGCGTATGGATATTAGTTATTTCCCGTCAACTAGAGAATACACGCAGCAATTTGGAGTTAATAAAGCGTTGTTAGATTCTTTAGATAAAGAAATTATAATAATGCATCCAGGACCTATTAATCGCGGTGTAGAAATTACCAGCGATGTGGCAGATTCTAAACAGGCTATTATCCTTAATCAAGTGGAAAATGGAGTGGCAGTTAGAATGGCAGCAATTTATTTATTGGCTTCTAAAATAAAACAGTAGGATTATGATAATTGATAGACAAGAGAATATTACCGTAATAACTCAAGAGAGTGTTTCTCTTGGAAAGTTTATAGAACGCTTTAAAGAGTCGTATTCAAAATATAAAAAAGACCATTTAATACTAAATTTACTTTCATTAAGTAATCTTTCAGCTAGTGATTTAATGGAGTTTCTAGAATTGTCTCGAGATCATCGTTCTGCAAAAAAATCCTTTGTTATAGTAACCAATACTGTAAGTTTTAATGATGTAAATGAAGAGCTTGTGGTTACACCAACATTGGAGGAAGCATACGATGTAATAGAAATGGAAGATATTGAACGTGATCTTGATTTTTAAGATAACAGTTGTAAATCTTCTATAAATAGTATGAACAATCTTAAACTTCACATATTAGGGTGTTACAGCGCAACACCAAGGGCTTTTACAAATCCTACAGCGCAGGCACTAGAAATAAAAAACCATATTTTTCTGATAGATTGTGGAGAAGGTACCCAAGTGCAATTAAGGAGGCAGAAGATTAAATTTGCCCGCATCAAGCATATTTTTATTTCTCATTTACATGGAGATCATTTTTTCGGACTTCCGGGTTTATTGTCTACTTTTAGATTGCTTGGAAGGGATACACCGCTTCATGTTTATGGACCAAAAGGGATAAAGGAAGCGGTAACTTTAATGCTGAAAGTAGGGAGTGCTTGGACTAATTATCCATTGATTTTTCATGAATTACAGGCTAATACTTCTGAGTTAATTTTTGAAGATGATAAAGTTGAGGTATTCACAATTCCTTTAAAACATCGTGTGTATACTAATGGCTTTTTGTTTAAAGAAAAATTAGGAGATAGAAAGCTAGATGTCAATGCCGTATTAAATTATAATATTGATAAATGTTTTTATCAGAATATAAAAAAAGGAAAAGATGTTACCTTAGATGATGGGTCTGTGGTTGCTAATGATAAACTTACCTTAGACCCTCAGAAGCCAAAGAGCTATGCCTTTTGTAGTGATACTTCTTACAAGGAAGATATTGTCTCAATAATTAAAGAGGTAACCATGTTATACCATGAGTCTACTTTTTTGGAGCAACATGAAAAATTAGCCCTTGAAACAGGTCATTCTACCGCAAAACAAGCAGGAATTATTGCAAAAAAAGCAGCTGTAGGGGGATTGATTTTGGGGCATTACTCAACAAGGTATAACGATTTAAATGAATTTAAAGAAGAAGCAAAACAGGTTTTTGATAAAGTAGCTCTTGCAGAAGATGGTAAAGAGTTTTTATTCTAAAAAAAACTGAAAGCAGCTATCTTTTAAGTAATGAAAAATGTAGTGCAATGAAAAGTGAAAAGGATCTTAGCGATTACAGAAAAGTATATCAAAAAAGCGAATTATTAGAGACTAATATTCCCGATAACCCTATTCAATTATTCCAAACTTGGTTTTACGAAGTTGAGAAAAGCGGTGGAGTGGATGAGGCAAATGCAATGACAATTTCTACAATTGGTTTGGATGGTTTTCCTAAAAATAGAGTGGTTCTTTTAAAAAAATATACAGAGGAAGGATTTATATTTTACACTAATTACAATAGTGAAAAGGGAAAAGCTATTGCTGCAAACCCCAATTTATGTGCTTCTTTTTTTTGGCCCAATATTGAAAGACAAGTCATTATTAAAGGAAAAGCAGAGAAAATAGCTTCTAATCTTTCTGACGGTTATTTTGAATCGCGTCCTAGAGGAAGTCAGCTAGGAGCAATAGTTTCAAGTCAAAGTGAAGTTTTAAGTTCTCGTGAAGAACTAGAATTAAAACTTAAAGATTTAGAAGAATATTATGAAAACAAAGAAATACAGCGACCAGATTATTGGGGTGGGTATATTATTAAACCAGTATCTATAGAATTCTGGCAAGGAAGACCGAATAGACTTCATGATAGAATCCGATTTATCTTACAAAATGAGTATGATTGGAAAATTGAAAGATTGAATCCTTAATAAAAAGTGCATTTCATCGATTATTTGTGCATTTCATAGATGATATGGTTTTGTTTCTATAAATTTGTATTATAGAAACCACATATACACACTATTATGGATGCTTTAGTAAGAATATTCGTTACTGCTCTGCTAGTTTGTTGTTTCTCATCTTTCTACTCTTGTAGTTCAGAAGATGTTTCAACAATTGAAGAACTTAACACTGAAAACTCAGTTTTCTATGTTAAAATTGAAGATGACGTTATCCATCTAATAAATGAATATCGAATGAGCAAGAATCTATCTCCTTTAGAGAAGCTTAATTTAATATCAATGGAAGCAAAGGAGCATACAGAGTATATGATTTCTGAAAATGAAGTTAATCATGATTATTTTGCTGATAGGGAATATAATTTACGAAAAAGTGTTAATGCTGTTATGGTAGGAGAAAACGTTGGCTATGGTTACCATACTGCCAAAGGAGTGGTAGATGCTTGGATAAAGAGTGATTCTCACCGGGAAAATATTGAAGGAGACTATACCACAACTGGGATTTCTGCTATGCAGAATAAAAAAGGAGACTATTTTTATACTCATATCTTCGTTAAAAGATAATAGAATTACACACTATTATTTCGTGTAAATAAATCAAATCTATTTTTCTACTTGTAATTATTTTTATGTTCAGTTGCTTCAAATTAAATACAATTTGTAAGTATTAGTAAGTCTTCACTTACCTTTATTTTAGTAAATTCTGAAGTGTTTTTTTAATCATTTATTAGGAAAGAAAGCGCTCGCAATGCACTAAAATGATAAAAAGATTTATTATTTTCATTTCATAGTAAACTGCGTTTGTTTTGGCTACTAATAAACAGCCTTAATAGTAAGTTTAAATTTTAAAATAATGAAGCAACTTTATATTGTTAGGCACGGAAAATCTTCTTGGGATTATGGTGTTGATGATAAAGACCGCCCGTTGATGGAACGAGGGATTAATGACGCCATTTTGGTCTCTAATCATCTTAAAAAAAAGGTTAAAGCTATTGATGCTGTATTCTCAAGTCCTGCAAATAGAGCTTTACATACCTGTTTAATTTTTATGAGAAAATTAGAGTTGGATGTATCTAAAGTTATAATTACAGAGCAACTTTATGATTTTGGAGGTACTTCCGTGAGTAATTTTATAAAACAATTAGATAATAGCTATAAAAATGTTATGATTTTTGGACATAATCATGCATTCACCTCAATTTCTAATATCTTTGGAAATAAATCCATAGATAATCTTCCAACATCTGGAGTGGTTAAATTAAATTTTGATATTGAAAGATGGCAAGATGTTGAGTATGGCACAACAGAATTAATTATTTTTCCAAAGCAACTTAAATAAATGAACGAAGTAAAAAATCAATATATAAATAGAGAAATTAGCTGGCTTCAATTTAATGCCAGAGTATTACAAGAAGCAGAAGACACAACAGTTCCACTTATCGAAAGGCTTCGTTTTCTGGGGATTTTTTCAAATAATTTGGATGAATTTTTCAAAGTGCGCTATGCTACTGTAAAACGGATTGCGCTTTCAGGAAAAACAGGAAAAAGTGTGCTAGGAGGTGCTAAAGCCAAAGATTTGATGGAAGATATTACCCAAATAGTAATTAATCATCAAACAGAAAGCCTTAGGATTTTAAGTGATATTGAAAAAGAATTAGAGTCTGAAAATATCTTTATGATAAAAGAAGACGAAGTAACTCCTGAGCAAAACGATTTTATAAAAAATTATTTTTATGAAAAAGTTAGTCCAGCTCTTGTAACAATTATGCTTAACGATTTGGATGAAATTCCAAATCTAAAAGATAGTGCTGGGTATTTAGCAGTTAAAATGTCCATGAAGACGGATCAGAAAGTGGAAGGTGTAAAAGGATTATTTAAGGCTAAACATCAAGATGTAAGATATGCTTTGGTAGAAATTCCAAGAACTATTGACCGGTTTGTGGTACTTCCTAGTAAGGGAGATAAGCAATTTATTATCATTTTAGATGATTTGATTCGCTATTGTATGGGAAGTATTTTTAACATCTTTAATTACGATTCTCTTTCGGCTCATATGATTAAAATTACTTTAGATGCGGAATTAGATATTGATAGCGACTTAAGTAAAAGTTTTATCGAAAAAATTTCTTCCAGCGTAAAAGGACGTAGATTGAGTGAACCTGTGCGCTTTGTTTATGATAAAAATATTGAAAAAGACACGCTAAAGTTCCTTAAAGATAAAATGGGAATAGACGATACCGATAGTGTTATTCCTGGGGGAAGATACCATAACAGACGGGATTATATGGGGTTTCCGAGTTTGGGAAGACCTGATTTAATGTATAAAAAGTTCCCGCCATTACCAGTAAAAGGATTAACTCACGATGGGAGTTTATTTGAAGCAATTGCTAAAAAAGATTATTTACAATACGCACCTTATCATACTTTTTCAAATGTGATTAAGTTTTTACGAGAGGCTGCAATCGATCCGAAAGTAAAAACTATTAAGATTACGGTATACCGTCTGGCTCGAAATTCTCAGGTAGCAAGTTCCTTAATTAATGCTGTAAAAAATGGGAAAGAAGTTACTGTACAAATAGAGTTGCAAGCGCGTTTTGATGAAGAAGCAAATATAGAATATGCAGAAATGCTTCAATCGGAAGGGGTAAAGCTTATTTTTGGAGTTCAAGGATTAAAAGTCCACAGTAAAATTTGTCTTATTGAGCGTTTAGAAGAAGAAAAAATGGTGCGATATGGTTTTGTAAGTACAGGAAATTTTAACGAGTCTACTGCAAAAATTTATACCGATTATACACTTTTTACTGCAGATCAAGGGGTTTTAAAGGAACTGGATAAGGTTTTTGATTTCTTTCAAACCAATTATAAAATCAATAAATACAAGCATTTAATAGTTTCTCCACATTACACTAAAAGAGCATTTTCTAAACTAATAGATAAAGAAATTGAAAATGCAAAAGCTGGAAAAGAAGCGTTTATTAAAATTAAAATGAACAGCTTTACAAGTTATAAAATGGTTGATAAACTATATGAGGCTAGTAGGAATGGGGTTAAAGTTCAATTAATTGTTAGAGGGACTTGTTGTTTAATTCCAGGGGTGCCAGGAATGAGTGAAAATATAGAAGCTATTAGTGTAGTGGATAGATTTTTAGAGCATCCTAGGTTGTTTATTTTTGGAAATGATGGCGATCCAAAGTTTTATATTTCCTCCGCCGATTGGATGACCCGAAATTTAGATTTTAGAGTAGAAGTTGGTTGTCCAATTTATGATGAAGATATCAAAAAAGAATTATTAGATACTTTTGAAATATGTTGGAAGGACAATGTAAAAGCAAGAGTTTTATCAGAAAGGCATGATAATGCCTATAGAAAGACTAAAGGAGCTAAATATAGATCGCAGTTTGAAACTTATGAATATTATTTAAGAAAGCAAATAGGTAAATAATAAAGAGTTTGTATGTTGAAAATAAGAAAGTTTGCCGCTATAGATATTGGATCGAATGCAATTAGATTATTAATAAATAACGTAATTGAGTATGATTTTAAAGATACTCAGTTTAAGAAAAGTTCTTTAGTGCGAGTGCCTGTAAGATTGGGACAGGACTCTTTTACAGTGGGAGAGATTTCAAAGCAAAACTGTGAAAGAATGATAGATGCTATGAAGTCCTTTAAATTACTAATGAAAGTTCATGGAGTAGAAAAATATATGGCTTGTGCTACATCGGCTATGAGAGAGGCTAACAATGGAAATGAGTTGGTAGAAACTATTAAGAAGAAGTCTGGCATTGAGATAGAAATTATAGATGGTAAAAAAGAGGCAGCTATTATTGCTTCTACAGATTTACATACTTTAATAGAAAAAGATAAGACGTATTTATATATTGATGTAGGAGGGGGGAGTACCGAGTTTACCATTTTTAGTGATAGTAAGATTGTAGCCTCAAAGTCATATAAAATAGGAACTGTACGCTTGCTTAACGAAATGATTTCTGCGGAAACTTGGAAGGATATTGAGAAATGGATAAAAAATCATTCCAAAAAGTACAAGAGCATAGAAATAATTGGTTCTGGCGGAAATATCAATAAACTCTTTAAAATGTCAGGTAGAAAGCCTGGAGAGCCGTTATCTTATATTTATTTAAATGCACAGTACCAATTTCTTCAAGAAATGAGTTATGAAGATAGGATTTCCGAATTAGGGCTAAATCCAGATCGTGCAGATGTAATTATTCCTGCATCCCGAATTTATTTAAATGCTTCAAAATGGAGCGGAGCTAAGAAAATTCATGTTCCTAAAATAGGGTTGTCTGATGGAATTATAAAACTGCTTTATAATACTGAAAAAGAAAAAAATATGCCTTTAATTCAGTAAAAAAGAAGAGATTATTTAAACCTATTAGAGTCTGAATAAAGATATAAGACCGCTTACGCTGTTAGGAAAAAAAATTGTAATTATGATAAAGTCTTAACCATGAATAGTCTCCTTTTTACCAAGGTCTTTCATTATTTCAGCTTCAAAATCTAAAAGGGCTTGCCATTTTTTGTTAGTTTCTATTTCGCCTCCGTATTTTCTGGCAAATTGTAAAAACATAGTGTAATGGTTTGCTTCGCTTACCATTAAATTTCTATAGAAAGTACGTAGTTCTTCGTCTTCTAAATTTTCAGATAAAAGTCTAAAGCGTTCACAGCTTCTGGCTTCTATTAATGCGGCATATAGGAGTTTATGAACCAAAAAAGTAGTTCTGCTTCCTCCTTTTGGAAAAAATGTCATTAAGCGGTTTACGTATTCATCTTTTCGATCGCGACCAAGAACCCAACCTCGTTCGATTATTTTATCGTGCACCATTTTAAAATGACTTATTTCTTCTTTTACCAAAGCTGTCATTTCTTGTACAATATCGGTATACTCTGGAAATAGAACTATAAATGAAATAGCTGTACTTGTAGCTTTTTGCTCACAAAAAGCATGGTCAGTAAGGATTTCCTCTAAATTTTTTTCAACGATATTAACCCATCTAGGATCTGTTGGGAGTTTCAAACCGAGCATAATCTAATTTCATTTAAATGAATTGCAAATATACTAACTTTATAAGGTTGTAGAAAGTTTATCTCTTATAGAAGGTTTAATTGCTGAAAGCCTATTTAGTTTTGTTTAAAGTAGATTGATTAGAGAATAGAGAAATTGAGTTGACAAATTTCTCGTTGTAGTGGGCTTAAACATCCAAATCAAACTCCATTCGTAAGCGGTCTATAAGCGGATTTTTCTCTCTAAGTTTTTCGTATTTTTCTTGTGGAGTAAAAGCATATTGTTTTGCTACTTCTTCATTAATGGTAATATAAAGCTCAATATGGTAATTGTTAAGATGCTCTTTTAGGTATTCCATTAACGGATATTGATCTCTTTCTACCTCTTTTTTTAACGTGTCATTAGCGAGTTCAATCCAAATCGTATTTTTTCCTTTTAATCTAGGCGTATCAGAACCTAATGCCGAACCTAATATTTTTTTTCCTTCGTTGTCAATTTTCTTCACATAATCATCCCAATATTTTTGCATTGTTGGCTCATCAAAAGGATCTTCTGGAAGGTTTGCTTCGTCTACAACATGATTCTTTTTGGCTAGTTCATGTGCTTTCTTTTTCTTAATACTTGAAAGTGAAAGTCCAGAAACGCTACTTTTATTTTTTAAATTGATGTTTACCTTTGGGGCTTCTGGTTTTTTTTCTTCAGCATCTTTTACCGCTTTT
Organism: Galbibacter sp. L-19; assembly: GCF_056857615.1. Taxonomy (NCBI): domain Bacteria; kingdom Pseudomonadati; phylum Bacteroidota; class Flavobacteriia; order Flavobacteriales; family Flavobacteriaceae; genus Galbibacter; species Galbibacter sp. L-19. The sequence continues at coordinate 32,944 of NZ_JBSXNL010000045.1, read as the reverse complement.
TTTTCTACTGAAGTTTCTGCTGGTTTATTTTCAGTTGTAGATACCTTCTGCGGAACTTTATTAGTTGTTTCTTTTGATGTAACTCGATAAAATGATGGTGGAATTATGTAATTGCTACCTTTTTTTTTTTCTCCATCGTGAGTGATGGAGGCGAGTTTCATAAGACTAAGTTCAACAAGTAATCGCTGATTCCTACTACTTCGGTAATTAAGGTCGCAAGTATTGGCAATTTCAATCCCTTTCAATAAAAATTCTCGGGAAGCTTTTTTACTTTGCTCGAGATATTTTTGTTTTGCTTCGTCTCCAACTTCTAATAGTGGGATAGTAGCTTCATTTTGGCAGACTAAAAGGTCTCTAAAATGGGATGCTAAGCCAGCAATAAAATGATGACCATCAAAACCTAGCGATAATATTTTATTAAAATCGACTAGCAGCTTTGGGATATCACCGTCCAGAATTAAATCGGTAGCTTCAAAATAAGTCTGATAGTCTAATACATTTAGATTTTCTGTAACTGCTTGGCGACTCAAATTTTTTCCAGCAAAACTTACCACTCTATCAAATATGGAAAGCGCATCTCGCATGGCACCATCTGCCTTTTGAGCAATAATGTGTAGTGCATCGTCTTCGGCTTCAATTCCTTGATTTTCTGCAATATAATGTAAATATTCTTTAGCGTCTTTAACGGTAATTCGCTTAAAATCAAATATTTGACAACGCGATAATATAGTCGGGATAATTTTATGCTTTTCTGTGGTAGCTAAAATAAAAATAGCATGTTTTGGCGGCTCTTCCAATGTTTTAAGAAATGCATTAAAAGCTGCCTGAGAAAGCATATGCACCTCATCAATTATATATACTTTGTATTTACCAACTTGAGGTGGAATCCTAACTTGATCGATAAGACTCCTAATATCATCTACGGAATTGTTAGAAGCGGCATCGAGCTCAAAAACATTGAAGGCAAAATCTTCATCTTCGGCATGTGTGCCGTCATCATTAATTTTTTTTGCCAAAATACGGGCACAAGTCGTCTTTCCAACTCCACGAGGACCACAAAATAAAAGAGCTTGCGCTAAATGATTATTATCAATAGCGTTTAATAAAGTATTGGTAATAGCCTGTTGGCCTACCACATCTTTAAAAGTTTTGGGTCTATATTTGCGAGCAGATACTACAAAGTGTTCCATTGTAACAAAGATAAAAATTGAAACTTTATAATCTCATTTTTACTATGGATTTTGTATTTAATTATTAACAATTGACTTGGGGTTGAAGGAGACGGAAGTCGGTCAGACCGAAGTCCGAAGTTGGAAGTTGAAAGTTGAAAGTTGAAAAATTCAATATAAAAGACAGAGATATTAACCAATAACAATTAACAAATAACTATTAACGAATAACGAATAACAATTTTTTTGCCTAAAGCCTAAAGCCTAAAGCCTAAAGCTTTTAACTTCCATCTCCAAAAACATTACAATTAATTATTATGATGGATATAGGAGATAAATTGGTTTAAAACCGTAATTTTGCGCGGCAGGTCACCTTATCGCTTTGTTTTATAAATGAAGAGGAAAGTCCGGACACCGCAGCGCAGCATAGCGGCTAACAGCCGTCGGTCGAGAGATTAGGACAAGTGCAAAAGAAAGGATGTACAGGTAATGCTGTAGTGAAATCAGGTAAACTCTATGCGGTGCAACGTCATGTAAACCAATGTTTGAGGGTTGCGCGCCCGATGTTGGAGGGTAGGCGGCTAGAATGTTGCAGTAATGTAACATCCAGATAAATGATAAGGATCTATTTATAGATACAGAATCCGGCTTATGACCTGCTTTTTTATTCGAATTCAAAAAAACTAAAAACACTTCCTCCGTACTTTCGTTCGTCGGTATATCCATCTAAATCGCTAAGATCTGTGTGTTTAGAGTGTTCAATAATTAAGAGTCCGTCTTCGTTTAGTAAATTATTTTTGTTTACTAATAGAGCAATTTCACCAAATTGTTCTGTTGTAAAATCGTAAGGAGGGTCTGCAAAAATAATATCTGCAGTCATTGCTGTTTTTTCTAGAAAGCTAAAGACATCGCTTTTTACAGTTTGAATTGGAAACTCTAATTCGTCTTTTATTTTACCTATATATTGAACGCAACCAGCATGTGCATCTACAGAAGTTATCAATTGCGCACCTCTACTGGCAAATTCAAAACTAATATTTCCAGTACCAGAAAATAAATCTAATACAGAAACTTCATCAAAGTAAAACTGATTATTGAGGATATTAAAAAGACCTTCTTTTGCAAAATCGGTTGTTGGGCGTACCGGTAATTTTTGCGGTGCCATTAATCTTTTTCCTTTGTATTTACCAGATATTATTCGCATTAAAGACTATTTAGTAAGATAAATGTATTTGAGTTTTTGATGGTTGGTTCTGTGGTTTCTTTTATTTTTTTAGGGTAAAAATTATTGCTAATTTCCACATGCCTTATGTATTGATAAGCTATTTTATACAACTCACTATCTTCAGAAATATCTCCTAATAAATAGGTGGGAGTTTCTTCAGGATTTAAATTTAATTGTTCAATAACAAAGAGAAGATGATATATAAAATCTTCTTTTTGTTGGTATTGATAGGTGTTATATAAAACTAATTTTTTCTGATCTAAAACAGTAATTTCAAAATGATTTTTAGAAATATATGCATACAGCGTTTGCTCATCACTTTTTTTAGCTGTATTAATAAGGGTTTCTATTAATATAGTGGAGAAATGTTTGTATTCAAAATCTCCAAATTTATCAAATATATAGTTGTTTACATTGGCAAACGGCACATAAACATTGTATAAATCATGCTCTTTGAGTTCATCAAAACTAATAAAATCGTTCTCTAGTATTTTTATATTATATTTTAAATAATTGGAAAGATTACTTTCGTTGAATAGGGATTTGGGAACAAATGTAGAGAGGTCATTTTCATGAATTACTGAAACTTTATGAAAGACAAGTTTCTTAATATTCTCTTTAGAAAACCAATTTTCAAGGTGTTGGATAAGATTCTCTGGAGTAGCTTTTTTTTCAAAGCTAATAATGTCTAATAAATCTATTTCATTATTAGCGCCGTCTAGAATACAAAAAGAAAGTCCACTCAAGCTAACTTGAATGGACAGTTCTTTAAATGGATTACTAAGTATATTAGTTGTCTTGTTTTGTGTCATAATATGGAGGCCAGTTTGCACTTGTGCTTACTTCACTAAGGCTACCCACTTTTATTTCTGGACCATTTACTTCTTCAACAGAAATAGCAGCTTTCTCTTTAGCAACAAGGTCTTTAGGTTGATCATATAGTAAAACTGATTTATCAACTTTTACTTCAAATACTGGAGCAACAAAACCATTAGTATTAATAGTTTTTGCAGCCATAGTATACTTCTCATTATTTTGAGCGTAAGGAACAGAAGCTAAGTTTTTGTATGAATCTGTACCGCCAAATAAAGAATCTTTTACAGGTACAAACCCTAAAGTATCAATAACTTTAACTTCTCTTTCCATATCAATACGGTATACCTTGTCGTATTCCATATAAGAAGAGTCTCTTTGTTGAGTAAGTGTAAACTGAGCTGTATCGATGAATTTGATAAGGCTAGGGAAATCTTTTGCAAACTTTCCAGTTACAGTTCTGTATGCTTCTTGCGCATCTCTAATATCTTTCAGTTTTCCAATAACGGCTGAGTATCTTTCTTTTTTTACTTTATCAAATCTGATAGGTTCCATTACAGAAACGTAGATTTGATACACGAAAAAAATACTTAAAAGCCAAAGAGCAATTTGTATTACTGTCTTCATTTTTATTTTTTGTATTAAAGAGGTTTACGCAAATCTACAATTTTTTTTCATTCATGAAAGGGATACCCAAAAAAAACATCACTAATTTTGGGTCTGAATTAGATTTTATGGACGCTGCATCATTTTATAAATTATTAAAAGAACATTTTCCTCATCAACCTACATTGAAGCAAGACGTTGTGCTTCAACAACTTTCGGATTTTATTTATTCAGAAGATAAAAATGAATTGTTTCTTTTGAAGGGTTATGCAGGAACTGGAAAAACAACAATTATTGGTGCTTTAGTTACCAATTTATGGAAAACTTTAAAGAAATCTGTTCTTTTGGCACCTACTGGTCGTGCTGCAAAGGTAATTACTAATTATTCTGGAACCACGGCTCATACCATTCATAAGCATATATATTTTCCAAAAAAGCAATCTGGCGGAGGCGTGCAATTTGTTTTGTCGCCAAATAAGCATACTAATACATTATTTATTGTGGATGAGGCATCTATGATTCCTGATGCTCCTTCCGATTCTAAATTATTTGAAAACGGCTCATTGTTAGACGATCTTATTCAATATGTGTATTCTGGACATAAGTGTAAATTGATTTTTATTGGAGATACTGCGCAATTACCGCCTGTAAACCTTTCTTTGAGTCCTGCGTTAAACGAGAACACCTTATCCCTGAACTATAATAAGGAAGTTAAAAAAATGGAATTAGATGAAGTTGTTCGTCAGCAATTAAATTCTGGAATTTTATTAAATGCTACCAATTTACGAGAGCAGCTTCAAGATGATTATGCAGAGGATTTTAAGTTTAAAGTTACAAATTTCACCGATATTATTCGCTTAGTAGATGGCTATGAAATACAAGACGCTATAAACGATTCTTATAGTGAAAATGGAAAAGAAGAAACTGCAATTATAGTACGTTCCAATAAAAGAGCTAATTTATACAATCAACAAATTAGAAATAGGATTCTTTTTTTGGAGAATGAACTTGCTACAGGAGATTTTTTAATGGTAGTAAAAAATAATTATTTCTGGTTAAAAACTTCTTCTGACGCTGGATTCATCGCAAATGGAGATATTATAGAAGTGTTAGAGATTTTTTCAATTAAAGAATTATATGGGTTTAAATTTGCTGAAGTAAAGGTGCAAATGGTAGATTATCCAAAGATGAAACCTTTTGAGACAGTACTTTTATTGGATACTTTGGATGTAAATTCCCCTTCGCTTTCTTATGAAGATTCAAATAGACTTTATCAAGAAGTGATGAAAGATTATGAAGAAGAAACCTCTAAGTATAAAAAGTTCTTAAAAGTAAAAAGCAACAAATATTTTAATGCACTTCAGGTAAAATTCTCTTATGCCATTACTTGTCATAAAAGTCAAGGTGGGCAATGGAACACAGTTTTTGTAGAGCAGCCCTATTTGCCAAATGGCATAGATAAAGAATACTTGCGTTGGTTGTATACAGCAGTAACAAGGGCAAAAAATAAGTTGTATTTAATTGGTTTTAAAGACGATTTCTTTGTGGATAATTAGTAATAAATTATTGTTGTCCGATAAAGGTTAACGACTTTTATTGGACTCTACTTATATCAAGAGTCAATAGAGGTTTTTAAAATAGCTCCCTTGCTATTAATAAAAATGAATGAAAAAGAAAATTTTAACAATGTAACTTCTTTAAGCTACTCATTTTATAATAGTTAAGATTTAGTCTTTGTTCTTTTTTCTTACAGCGAAGCGGTCTTGTATTTTTAATCGGACATTAATGGTAATAAATATAGAATCTATTTATTCGATTGAAATTCTTATTTTTAAGAAAAATATAAATAATGACATCAGAAACAATAATAAGTATCTTTTTAGGAATAGGTTTGGCTGCTTCTGCTGGATTTAGAGTTTTCCTTCCGTTATTTGTTTTAAGTCTATCCGCATATTTTAATGTGCTAAATTTAGCCGATAATTGGGAGTGGATAGGCTCAATAGCTGCATTGATAACGCTTGGAGTTGCAATGTTATTAGAAGTTTTTGCATATTACATTCCATTTATAGATAATTTATTAGATACAATAGCAGTGCCGCTGGCAGCTATTGCTGGAACTGCCGTGATGGTGTCTACAGTAGCAGATTTGTCTCCAATTGTAACTTGGTCTATGGCAATTATAGCTGGCGGAGGAACGGCTACTTTGTTTAAAAGTGCAAGCGCAGGAACGAGATTAACGTCTTCGGCTACAACGGCTGGATTGGGTAATCCAATTGTCTCAACGGTAGAAACAGGAGGTTCGTTTATGTTAGCAATAATTTCTATATTTATCCCCATATTGGCTATTGTATTAGTAATCATAATGTTATTATTAATATATTGGTTTTATAAAAAACTGAGGGTGCGTAGCAACTAAATTCTCAATTTTATCTCTTATTTTTGTTTATTCAGAAAGGTTTAAGAACTTATGAAGATTATTTCAATGATACCGGCCAGATATGCCGCATCTCGTTTTCCAGGAAAATTAATGCAAGACCTCGGGGGGGAGACCGTAATTCTTCGTACCTACAAGGCCGCTGTAAAGACAGGTCTTTTTGACGATGTTTTTGTAGTTACCGATAGTGAAATTATTTACAAAGAAATTGAAGATAATGGCGGTAAGGCTATTATGAGTAAGAAAGAGCATGACTGTGGAAGTGATCGTATTGCGGAAGCTGTTGAGCAAATGGATGTAGATATTGTTGTAAATGTACAAGGAGATGAGCCTTTTACAGATAAAGAAAGCTTGGAAAGGGTAATAGAAGTTTTTAAAGGAGATAAAGATAAAGAGATTGATTTGGCTTCTTTGATGACAAAAATTACAGATTGGGACGAGATAAATAATCCAAATACGGTAAAAGTAATTACCGATAGCAGAGATTTTGCACTTTATTTTTCGCGTTCTCCAATTCCATATCCAAGAGATAAATCTATAAACGTAAGTTATTTTAAACACAAAGGTGTATATGCTTTTAGAAAGCAGGCTATTGTTGATTTTCAAAAATTACCGATGCTTTCTTTAGAGGCTACCGAAAAAATTGAAGCGATTCGTTATTTAGAATATGGCAAGAAAATTAAAATGGTAGAAACAGATTCTGAAGGAATTGAAATTGATACTCCTGAAGATTTGGAACGTGCAAAGAAAGTATGGAAGTAAACTATAGTAACATAAAAGTTATAGGTTTTGATGCTGATGATACTCTTTGGGTAAACGAAACGTACTTTAGAGAGGTGGAGCATGAGTTTGCAAAACTTCTTTCTGCATACGAAACAGAAAATAAAATAGATCAAGAACTTTTCAAGATGGAGATGAAGAATCTTGAAATATATGGTTATGGAGTCAAAGGATTTGTACTTTCTATGGTAGAAAGTGCAATAGATTTGTCAAATGGTAAGATTGACAATGCAACCATTTCCAAAATTTTGAATCTAGGTAAAGAGATGGTCTTAAAACCAGTAGAAGTTATAGATGGTGTTGAGGAGGTTTTAAAATCTTTAGTTGATAATTATAGACTTATTTTATTAACAAAAGGAGATTTATTAGATCAAGAAAGAAAGTTAGAGAAATCGGGACTTTCAAAATATTTTCATCATATTGAAGTTTTAAGTGATAAAAAAGATGAAAATTATAAAAATCTATTAGATCATTTAGAAATAGATGTGAAGAATTTTTTAATGATAGGAAATTCTTTAAAATCGGATGTATTGCCGTTAATTAATATAGGAGCTCTGGCAATCCACATTCCTTTTCATACCACATGGGCGCATGAAATGGTGAAAGAGGAAGATGCAAATGGATCCTATAAAACGGTAGCAACTATAAAAGAGATATTACAATTAATAAAAACTCCATAGTGGGTTTAAGATAAATAAGAGATTAGAACTAGAACAACGGATATAATTCAAAAAGCATACATGAAGTACAAAAATTTTCCAATGGTTCCCAGAGTGGTTTTTGGGCGAGGAAGCTTTAGTCAGCTAAACGATATATTAATGCCTAAGCGTAAAAACTCTGAGGCACCTTTTATTTTTTTAGTTGATGATGTTTTTGAGAACAATAAGAAAATCACCTCTCAGATACCTACATTGTTTAACGATCAGATAATTTTTATTCCAACAGAAGAAGAACCAAAGACAGACCAGGTGGATGTTTTGGTAGAGAAAATTCGAAACGAATCTAACGAAATCCCATCTGGAATAATTGGGATAGGAGGAGGAACTGTAATGGATTTGGCAAAAGCGGTAGCTATTATGTTAACCAGCACAGGGAAAACAGAAGATTATCAAGGTTGGGATTTGGTAAAAAATGAAGCCTTGTATCATGTTGGAATTCCAACTATTAGTGGAACAGGGGCCGAAGTATCCAGAACAACGGTATTAACTGGGCCAGATAAAAAACTAGGAATAAATTCAGATTTTACTCCTTTTGATCAAGTACTGTTAGATCCAGAGCTTACAAATGGAGTTCCAAAAGATCAATGGTTTTATACAGGAATGGACTGTTATATTCATTGTGTGGAGTCTTTAAACGGAACTTATTTAAATGCATTTAGTCAAAGTTACGGGGAGAAAGCAGAGGAATTATGTCATGAGGTTTTTTATGATGGGAATCTTTCTGAAGAAGAATCTCAAGACAAATTAATGATGGCTTCCTGGCATGGAGGAATGAGTATAGCGTATTCTCAAGTAGGTGTTGCGCATGCAATGAGTTACGGACTTTCTTATCTTTTAGGAACAAGACACGGAATTGGTAATTGCATTGTTTTTGATCATTTAGAAGAGTTTTATCCTGAAGGAGTTGCAATGTTCAAAAAGATGAAAGCAAGATTTGGAATTGAATTGCCAACTGGACTTTGTGCAAATCTTACAGATGAAGAATTTGATACTATGATTAATGTGTCTATGGGGATGGAGCCTTTGTGGGAAAATGCCTGTGGGAAGAACTGGAAGGATACAATTACTCCAGAGAAACTTAGAAGCCTATACGAGAAAATGTAATGGTAAAACTCTCTAAGTGGATTTTTAATAAAGTATTAGGTTGGAAGCTTAAAGGAGATTTTCCTTCCTTAAAAAAATACATCATAATAGTCGTGCCGCACACCAGCTGGCACGATTTTTATTTAGGGGTGTTGGTGAGAAGTATGGTTAAAACTCCTATGAATTATGTGGCAAAAAAAGAATTATTTGACTCTCCACTAGGCTGGTATTTTAAATGGAGTGGAGGCGCACCTATAGATCGTTCTAAAAATAGCAATACTGTAGATGCTATAATATCTTTATTTGAAGAAAGAAAAGAGTTTAGGCTGGCAATTGCTCCAGAAGGAACAAGAAAAAAGGTTGCTACATGGAAAACAGGATTCTATCATATAGCAAAAGGAGCAAAGGTTCCAATTGTAATGGTAGCATTTGATTATAAAAAGAAAGAGGTTCGTGTGGAACCTCCTTTTTATCCTTCAGAAAGCATAAAAACTGATTTCGATTTTATGCAAAATTATTTTTCGGGTGTTGTAGGGAAAATCCCTGCGTATTCTTATAAAAAAGAAGATTAATCTTCAGATTCTTCCATGGTGTGATATACGTTTTGTACATCATCATCTTCTTCAATTTTTTCTAGTAGCTTTTCTACATCGGCAACATCATCTCCAGAAAGTTTCTTTGTTACTTGTGGAATTCTTTCAAATCCAGATGATAAAATTTCAATGTTTCTACTTTCCAATTCTTTTTGAATGGCTCCAAAACTTTCAAAAGGGGCATAAATAAGGATTCCATCTTCATCGGCAAACACTTCTTCAGCTCCAAAATCTATCATTTCTAATTCAAGTTCCTCGGGATCAATACCTTCAGCAGGAATTCTAAAATTACAGGTATGGTCAAACATAAATTCTACCGAGCCACTAGTTCCTAAACTTCCATTACATTTATTAAAATAACTACGGATGTTTGCAACGGTACGGTTATTATTATCAGTAGCAGTTTCTACTAAAATAGCAATTCCATGTGGGGCATATCCTTCAAATAAAACTTCTTTATAATCTTCTGTATTTTTATCAGAAGCACGCTTTATTGCTCTTTCCACATTGTCTTTAGGCATGTTAATAGCCTTGGCGTTTTGGATAACAGCACGCAAACGAGCATTACTATCTGGGTCTGGACCACCCTCTTTTACTGCCATAACAATGTCCTTTCCAATGCGAGTGAAGGCTTTAGACATAGCCGACCAGCGTTTCATCTTTCTTGCTTTTCTAAATTCGAAAGCTCTTCCCATAAAATTTTATTATTATAATTTGATAGCAAAAATAAATAAAAAAAGAAAATTACATAGATGTTGTTGACTTAATCCTATATAAAGAGCTTAATTCTTTAAGGTTTATCCATTGTTTGTCTTTTTACCCCGTGTATAATACCTTTTTTGTTATTTTCTTTAAATGAAGAATTTAAGCTCTGATTAATTATATATGATTTTTTGTGTTTGTATTCCTGCCAATTAGTATGCTAATTTATGGTCATTCAGTTCTACATCAAATTTTACTTTTGCTCCTAAAACCTTGAATACTTTTAAAATTGTTGAAAACCTTGCGTCCGTTGTGCTGTTTTCAATTTTAGAAATCTGTGCTTTTTTAACCCCGACAAGTTCTCCGAGTTGCTCTTGTGTTAGCTTTCTTGCTTTTCTTGCCTTTTTAATTTCGTAACCTAGTAAGTCAAGTCGTAGTTCATTGTCAAATTCATCTCTTTTTTTAGTTCCCTTTTTTCCAATGTAATTATCGGTAAGTTCTTCTAAGCTATATGTTTTCATTATCCTTTGTTTTATTGTTGAAATATTGCTGCCTTAGTCTTTCTGCCTTATCAATTTCTTTTATTGGAGTTTTATTAGTTTTTTTTATTATTCCGTGTGTTGAAATAACAATTGTGTCATGTTTATTTTTTTTGTCCCAAAAAGCAAGAAATCGGTAGTGAGTTTTGTTGTATTTTGTCCTAAATTCCCAAATTTCATCTTGTAATTTTTTAAATAATTCTTTGTTATTCTTACTTTGTGCTTTCCAGATATTGTAAATGATTTTCTCGCGACTCTTTTCGTCGATTGAGTCGAGAAATTCCTTGGCATCATCTAAAAACATAACTCGAAATTTATATTCGTTCATTTAGATCTTTTGATAAAGATAAATGTTTCTTATTTAGGAAACAAAAGTGAGATGGGAATTTCATTCTATGCTAACGTATAGCGAAGGGTTTCTGTATTGAGATAATTTAAAGTTATTTTGCTTAATCACCTTAAGGGCTTGCCTGAGGGATTAATTTTATCCTTTAATTATTTCTTCAATTCTTGTAGCTAATTTAAAATCTTTTTCTGTTATACCGTCAGCATCATGTGTGTTTAACCTAATGGTAAGGTTGTTATAAACATTGCTCCATTCTGGATGGTGTTGTAGCGCTTCGGCTTCAAAAGCAATGCGCGTCATCATGGCAAAGGCATCAGCAAAATCCTTAAAATCTAAGGAGGTTACTAAAAACCCTTCTTCTAAATCCCAATATTCTAATTTTTCTAAACGTTCTTTTATTTGTTCTTCAGTAAGTGTTTTCATTGTTCTTTAATTTTAATATAATAAAGGTAAGGAAGATAGTTGATTTTGTACAGTTCCATTACCTTTAATATTCTATCTATAATTTCTATTTAGAAGAAATATGAGATACCGAAATACACATCACTTAAATCTAAGTCAATAAAGAAATTATTAGATTGTTGGTCATGTATGTTGGAACTGTCTGATGATGATTTTGTGTATTCATAACCTGCTCTTCCAATAGTTGTTTCTAGAGCCCAATGATTATTCAGGAAAAAGTTTAGTCCTGGCCTTATTCCTATAAAAAATAGATTAGCGGACGTATGGTAATCGTTATTCTCACTTGGGTAGTTATTTATATCTTTAGATTTAGAGTATTGATATTTCGTCTCGCCTTGAAAAAAGAAAAGCAGATTTTTACCTGTAGAAACATATCTTCTTACAAAAGGATTTATGGAATAGCCATTAGTTGTATATTGATAGTGGCTAGTTAAACTATCTTTCTCAAAAGATTTACCCTTGTTTCTCGAATATGTATAACCTAAACCAATACCAGCTACCCAATTTTCAGCAATAGAATAACCTACTTTCGGTGTGAAATTAAAATTGATATAATCTGACTCTCCATTTGCCTCTTCATCATTATTAATATCCGTGGTTTTATTATCAAAAAAATTGACTGAAATAGTCCCGCTAGTCATCCACTTACCTTTTGGGATAAATGCTTTTTCATTTGTTCGTTCAATTTGAGAGTTAGCACTAAAAATAGCTAAAATTAAGAATGTAAAAAGTAATTTGTTTTTCATTTTAATGGGATTAATGATTTAAAAATGAATATCAAAAAGCATTCCTTTATGGAGTTTTTACATTTAATTAATGTTAATTTTCTGTATAGTAAAGATTAATTGCTAAAAACTAATGACTTAACCGAGGGTGTAATTATTTTGTTGAACAAGCGCTTAAAGCATCTACTATTTTTTGTTGTGTCTCTGTGGTAAGCTTTAAGTAATATGCACGAGTTTGAGCTAAAGTCTCGTTATTTAAAACTTCATCTTCTCTAGAATAACCTCCTTTTAATAACGCTTCCACGTTTGAGCAGTTAAGAGTGCGTGCTAATTCTTTGTATTCACGTTCAAGATTGAAGAGCGATTGCTCTGCTAAATGTTTTAATTTTAGTTGCTCTTCGAGCTCTAATTGTCTGTTTACCCTAGCTTTTTCTGCTAATTGTTGTTGCTTCTGAATTTTTTCTTCTAAAAGACGTTGCTGCTCCAATAATTTTTGTTTCTCTAATTCCAACTGTTGCTGTTGCGCCTGCAAGCTTCCCTCTGTGTTAGAGGTGTTTGCTGTAAGAGTGGTTGTAGTAGAAGATGTTGTTTCTGTAGGGCTGGCAGGAGTACTGGTAGTTTCGTAATTTACTGTTGCAGAACTACTAGTGCAAATGTCTAGTTTACTCATAAGTGTTTGTAAGTACTCATACCCATGTTTTGCATAAAACCGACCAGCTTCCCAGTCTACAGGGTCTTCTGCTTGAGTTATATTATCCAAAGCATCTATTATTGAACTTGTGGCTTCATTGCAACCACAACTTTCAACTAGAGTTTTGGCTTTTTCTAAAGCTTCTATAGCACGACCAGCATAGTATTTTTGATGATCAAAATTATCTGAACTTAATGACTTTTTTGTGTGGGCTAAAGCATAACTAGCTTGCGAATATGCAGAGGTGCATTGAGAAATTCCGTAATTAGAAAGTAAAACGAATAAGACAACGAGTGTAAGATTCTTCATGAGTAATAAGATTTGTTAAATTTGGGCAAAGCAATATTACAATATAAATTGTACTTTTAAAAAACTTTGTGGTAAACTTATTTTAAGATGTGGTCTACTACTTTATTTATACTGTAAAATATATGGATTCAATAAAAACTTCGCATTATAGAGTTGATAAGTCGGTGAAATTAAAAGAGATAGCTACTTTAAGCAATCTCAATGCTACAGATGACGAGCTTAAAGAGCATTTAAAAGATATCAGAAAAAAGTTAGGGAAGTTTCAAGACGTTGTTTATGCGCATGGTAAATATAGCGTGTTAATTTGTTTACAAGGAATTGATACTGCTGGAAAGGACAGTTTAATTCGTGAGGTTTTTAAAGACTTCAATTCCCGTGGAGTAGTAGTGCATAGCTTTAAAGTGCCTACAGAATTAGAGAAAAAGCACGATTTTTTATGGCGTCATTATATTGCGTTGCCAGCAAGAGGTAAGTTTGGTGTCTTTAATCGTACTCACTATGAAAATGTTTTGGTAACACGTGTGCATCCAGAATATATTTTAGCTGAAAATCTTCCTGAAGTAAAAAGTGTTGAAGATGTAAACGAAGCTTTTTGGCATAGACGATTTGAGCAGATTAAAAATTTTGAAAAACATTTGGTAGAAAATGGAACGATAATTTTTAAATTTTTCCTTCATTTGTCTAAAGACGAACAGAAAAATCGACTTTTAAGGAGGTTGAATTTGGAAGATAAAAATTGGAAATTCTCTCCAGCAGATTTAAAAGAACGTGCTTTGTGGGATAAGTATCAAGCCTGTTATGAAGAGGCAATAAATATTACTTCTACTCCTTATGCGCCATGGTTTATAATTCCTGCGGATAATAAAAAAGCAGCCCGTGTTATTGTGGCAGATATTTTATATGATGAGTTAAAGGATTATAAAGACGTTGAGTACCCAGAATTAAATCCAGTAATTAAAGAACATTTAAATCAGTATAAAGAACAATTAAACAAAGAATAATACTAATGATTAACAGACAAATTTTATTTCTCCTATTCTTTCTTCCTTTTATAGGTATTTCTCAATCTGAAGACGAAAAGCAATTAAAAGAAATATATACAACTTCTCTAACAAATGGCGAAAGCTATAATTGGCTAAGCTACCTTTCTAATCAAATTGGAGGTCGCTTATCGGGTTCGTTTAATGCGGAGCAGGCGGTTAATTACACCAAAGCTGAATTGGATTCTTTGGGGCTGGATAGGGTGTGGTTACAGCCAGTAATGGTTCCTAAATGGACAAGAGGAATAAAGGAATTTTCTTACTTAGAGAATGCTCCAGGAGAAACAACAAATTTAGATATTTGTGCGCTTGGAGGGTCGGTGGCTACTCCTAGTGGCGGACTCAAAGCGAGTGTTATTGAGGTAAAAGGGATTGAAGAATTAGAAGCTTTAGGGGAAGAAAAAATAAAAGGAAAAATAGTTTTCTTTAACCGACCGATGCAGGCGGATCTTATTCAGACATTTGAAGCCTATGGAGGTTGTGTTGATCAACGTTATTCGGGTGCTGCAGAAGCTGCAAAATATGGAGCTGTAGGAGTGATGGTTCGTTCCATGAATTTACGTTTAGACAACTATCCGCATACTGGGAGTATGAGTTATGGAGATTTGCCAGTGGAAAAGCGTATTCCTGCAGCGGCAATTAGTACCAATGGCGCTGAAATGTTAAGTACTGTATTGGCATTAAATAAGGACGTGAAATTGTATTTCCGCCAAACATGTAAAGTTTTTCCAGATGTACAATCTTATAATGTAATTGGAGAGATAAAAGGAAGTGAATTTCCAAATGAAATTATTACAGTTGGTGGTCATTTAGATTCTTGGGATTTAGGAGATGGTTCTCATGACGATGGCGCAGGATGTGTACAAAGTATGGAGGTTTTAAGGTTGTTAAAGGAAACAGGCTATAAGCCAAAGCGTACCATTCGTGTTGTTTTGTTTATGAATGAAGAAAATGGATTACGAGGGGCAACTAAGTATGCAGAAGTAGCGAAGGAAAAAGGCGAGTATCATGTTTTTGCTTTGGAAAGTGATGCTGGCGGATTTACACCAAGAGGATTTTCATTTGATTGTGATGAGGCAAACTTTGCACAAATCACTTCATGGAAGTCGCTTTTTAAGCCCTATTTAATTCATTATTTTGAGCAAGGAGGAAGTGGGGCAGATGTTGGTCCGTTAAAAGGAAATGGTACGGTTTTAGCAGGTTTACGACCAGATTCTCAGCGTTATTTTGATCATCACCATGCAGAGAACGATACTTTTGAGCATGTAAATAAAAGAGAGTTGGAACTTGGAGCTGCAACAATGGCTTCCTTGGTTTATTTAATTGATAAATACGGAACTGTGCAAGCCTCCAATATTAAGGGGTAGAAATACTGGAATAGTTTTGACTTTATGAAGGAAATAGATAACTATTATTTAAGCAAACAAGAACCATTTAGAAGTTGTTTGTTAACCTTGCAAAATATAATTTTAAAGCAAGACGATAATATTTCTGAAACTAAAAAATATGGAATGCCTTGTTTCTGTTATAAGAATAAGGCATTTTGTTATTTATGGACGGATAAAAAAACAAACGAACCTTATGTTTTATTTGTAGAAGGAAAATATTTGGAAGCTCCAGAATTAGAAGAAGGAAATCGTTCTAGAATGAAAATTTTTAGAGTGAATCCTAACGCAGATATTGTTATTGATAAAATTACAAGCTTATTAAATAGTGCGTTGGATTTGTATAGAAATGGAATTATAAAAACAAAATAATGTGAATAAAGTAAATGCAGTGGTTTCGAGAAAGGTGAAAGTTATTGCTCTTTTTTGTTTTGTGGCAATAATTCTAATATCTTTTTTGAAAGTAGCTTTAGAATGGGAGGATGCAGAGCAGGCATATTATTCGCAGTGGTTTCGATTGGGGTATGATGATCAGCCGCCACTTTATACTTGGGTGCAGATACTTATTAATAAATGTGTTGGACTTAACCGATTTTCTTTAGCTGGATTAAGAGCTTTTTGGTTCTCAGGGACATTAATAATGTTTTATAAATTAGTTACGAAGTTTGTTGGAGATAAGCTTAAAGCAGAAGTTGGTGTTTTTCTCCTGTTTTTAATTCCAGTTTTTATAGATTTCAATTTCAGAAGATTATCTCATACATCCATGATCTGCTTCTTTTCAGTGTCTTTATATTATGTATTTTCATTGTTAATAGTATCAAAAAGCTATAAAAATTACATTTTATTTGGAGTAATCCTTGCTGGTGGAATCTTAACAAAGTATAATTTTTTATTGATACTTCCAGCTTTTGGAATTATTGCTTTGTTTGATGTTGAGGCTAAACAAGTATTGTGGAATAGAAAAATATTATTAAGTGTTTTATTGACATGTGTTTTAATAAGCCCACATTTATATTGGTTGTTTGAAAATAAGGAGTATTTATTGCTTTTAAAAGAGAGTATGGAGGTGAAAACAAAATCTAATACTTTAAGAGGTGTTGTTATCATAACCCCATTTTTTTCATTTTTAAAGAGTTTTATTAATTTAATAGCACTATCAATTTTATTGTTTTCGATAGCTTATTTTCGAAAAGGGGTTGTATTAAAAAGTATTTCAAGAGATTGGTTTTCTAAATTATTTATAATTCAGCTTTCCGTTACAATTTTGATTTTTGTAGGAATTAATTCTTCTAAAATATCAGACAGGTGGTTGTTGCCTCTTTTTTTACCGTTTTTTATTTTATTACTGAATTGCTTTCAGTTTAAAAAAATAGAAGCTTGGAAAAAATGGAGTATGCGAGTATTTATATTTATTATTTTTTTACAGATATTCAGAACTCCAGTAGAAAAAATAGTAGGGATAGATTCTTCTGTGCATCATTCATTTAGTATTATTGCTGATAAATTGGATAAATTTTCAGAAAAGCAATGGAATCTTCCAGATGTTACTTACGCTGGAAGTGTGAAATTTGAGCGACCTAATAAAATTGTTTACTCTGCAGACGATTTTACTCTGCCTCGAACAAAAATAGATAGTAGTAACACTATATTTGTGTTAAAAGAAAAGCAGAAAGGTTTTCTCGTAAAAGATAGTGTGAATGGATTTGGGGAAGCCAAAGAAACTGTGTATTTCTGTTTAAAACAAAATTAATTTAATGGAGGTTTACTTCACTAAAAATAAGAGTTGTTATGAAGATTCAATTATAAACATCTTAACAACAGAAAAAAATACTTCCTTCAACCCTTTTCATTTTCTTTATAAATAGTATTTTTGCGCATGCAAAACAACGTACTCATTTTAGATTTCGGTTCGCAGTACACTCAACTAATTGCAAGACGCGTTAGGGAGTTAAATATATTCTGCGAAATTTATCCTTACAATAATTTACCGGAAGACCTTACTTCATATAAGGCAGTAATATTATCCGGAAGTCCATTTTCAGTAAGAGCAGAAGATGCACCGCACCCAGATTTATCGCAAATACGAGGTAAAGTGCCAATGTTGGCAGTGTGTTATGGAGCGCAGTATTTAGCGCATTTTGGTGGAGGAGAAGTGGCGCCTTCAAACACAAGAGAATATGGTCGTGCTAACCTTTCTTTTATTGCTGATAATGAACCTTTCTTTCAAAATATTTCTGTTGGAAGTCAGGTATGGATGAGTCATAGTGATACCATAAAGAAACTTCCAGAAAATGGAGTTATTTTGGCTAGCACTACCGATGTTCAAAATGCATCTTATAAAATAGAAGGAGAAACAACCTATGCTATCCAATTTCATCCAGAAGTATATCATTCTACAGACGGAAAGCAATTGCTAGAAAATTTCTTAGTAAAAATTGCTGGAGTTGAACAATCATGGACTCCAGATAATTTTGTAGACATGACGGTTGCCGAGCTAAAAGAAAAATTAGGAAACGACCGTGTGGTATTAGGACTTTCTGGAGGAGTAGATTCTACTGTAGCGGCTGTTTTATTGAATAAAGCAATTGGAGATAATCTGTATTGTATTTTTGTAAATAATGGATTGTTACGAAAAAATGAATTTCAAAATGTTTTAGACCAATATGAAGGGATGGGGCTGAACGTAAAGGGAGTAGATTCTTCTGCACGTTTTCTTGATGCCTTAGCTGGTGTTGAAGATCCAGAATTAAAACGTAAAGCAATTGGTCGTGTTTTTATCGAAGTTTTTGACGATGAAGCACATGAAATTAATGATGTAAAATGGCTAGGTCAAGGAACTATTTATCCTGACGTAATCGAATCGATTTCTGTAAACGGACCATCAGCAACTATTAAAAGTCACCATAACGTAGGTGGACTTCCAGATTTTATGAAGCTTAAAGTTGTAGAGCCTCTTAAAATGTTGTTTAAAGATGAAGTTCGTAGAGTAGGTGCTTCTATGGGGATTGATCCTGAATTATTAGGAAGGCATCCTTTTCCAGGTCCTGGTTTGGCAATTCGTATTCTTGGAGATATTACTGCTGAAAAAGTTCGTATTTTGCAAGAAGTAGATGCTATCTTTATAAACGGACTTAAAGATTGGGGACTGTATGATAAGGTATGGCAAGCAGGAGCTATGTTGTTGCCAGTAAACTCTGTAGGAGTTATGGGAGATGAACGTACTTATGAAAAATGTGTAGCTTTACGTGCCGTAGAAAGTACAGATGGAATGACAGCCGATTGGGTGAATTTACCATATGAATTTCTACAAAAAACGTCTAATGATATAATAAACAAAGTAAAAGGCGTTAATAGAGTAGTGTACGATATTAGTTCAAAACCACCAGCAACAATTGAGTGGGAATAATTTTGTAGCATTTTATAACGATTAGATTTTAAAATATAAAAATCTAATACCTAAGAACTTAAAACAATAGCATGAATTTTAATAAAGTCATTTTTATTCTAGCATTTCTGTTTTGTGTTACCTTACAAGCACAAAAATTTGAAACGCATGCAGTTAAACAAGGAGAAACCTTAGAGAGTATTGCAAAAAAATATCAAGTAACCCCGTATGCAATTCTAAAGTTAAATCCCGAAGTAAAAAATGGCGTTAAGGCAAATACTATTGTTGTAATTCCTGTTTCAGAAAAGTCGCAAACACAGCCTGGAGGGAATAGCAATATTGCTGGCCCAGAAGGAAATGTAGAGCGCTTTATTGAGCATAAAGCTAAAAGGAAGGAAACGTTGTACAGTATTGCAAAGGAGTACAATATTTCTGTTGACGATATTAAGCGTTACAATAAAGAGCTTTACAGTCGCCAATTAAAAAGGAATGAAATAGTGCAAATTCCAGTATTTAGTGCTGTAGCTAATACGGGCTCTGTGCCTCAAGTAAGAGAAGGTTTGGTAGCACATAGAGTTGCACCAAAAGAAGGACCTTGGCGTATTGCCTATGAGCATGGAATTACGGTAGATTCTTTGAAAACTATCAATCCATCTATGAAAGAAGTTTTAAAAGAAGGAGATACTTTGTGGGTTCCTTTTGTAGCTGGAAATAATAAAAAGCCTGTTGAGGTAGATGCTTATAACTATTATACAGTTTTACCAAAAGAAGGTTTTTATAGATTGAAAGTAAAGCTTGGAGTAACGCAAGCAGAGGTAGAAGCTCTTAATCCAGAAGTGAAAACAGACGGACTTAAAGCGGGAATGGTTATAAAACTTCCAAAAAATAAAATGGGAGAGTTAACTGTAAATAATGGGCAGCTTATTGAAAAGTTTTCTTTATTAGATAGTTTAAATTACGACCAGAAATCTACGTTAGCAATTGTACTTCCTTTTAAATTAGATGAGCTAAATTTTGAAAATATTGATAGTAATAAGGAGAAAATAAAGAGAGATAAATTGTTGAGTGTCTCTTTAGATTTTTATACAGGAGCTTTAATGGCTATAGATTCTGTTAAAAAATTAGGGCTTTCTTTAGATGTAAAAGTGTTTGATAGTGGTGCTAACGATGCTAAAGTTGGGCAACTTGCTTCCAGCGGAAAATTAACTAATGTAAATGCTATTATTGGGCCTATTTTACCTTCTACTTTTAATAGAGTTTCTAGCGCTGTACGAAGTTCTAATACTCCAATTTTTGCACCTTTTTCTAATAAAGGATTACAGATGTATAGTAATGTGTACCAAACATTACCACCAGATGATTTGCTTAGAGAAAAGATGCTAAAGTATATAAAAAACAATGCCACTAATAAAAATGTAATTATTATAGCCGATAAAAATAATGCGGCTATAAAATCAAAATTACAAGCATTAGTTCCTGGTGCTAAAGTGATTAATCCTATAGAAGATAAATTTATCCGTTTGGATGAAATAAATCCTTTTCTTTCTTCAGAAAAAGAAAACTGGGTAGTTGTAGAAACCAATAGCATTCCGTTGTTAACCAATATAACAGGTGTAGTAAATTCAGCACAAACTCCAGAATATAAAATTACATTGTTAACAACTTTAAAAGGAGATGCTTACGATAGTGATAATATTTCTAACATGCATTTATCTAACTTGCATTTTCATTTCCCAACAATAGATAAGCTTTCAGATGTTAATGCTAATTTTAGTAAACAGTTTGATGCAAAGTATGGGACTACACCAAATAGATATGCTACCCGAGGTTTTGACCTTACTATGGATGTAATATTGCGTTTGGCTTACAATAAAAATTTAGATTATGTTTCGGCAAAAGTTAGCGAAACAGAATATGTAGAGAATAAATTTGACTATAAAAAAGGACTTTCTGGTGGGTATTATAACACCGCACTTTATATAGTTAAATACGATAATTTAGAAATTAAAGAAGCAAAAAACGATGCCAACCTCAATAGTAACATACTTGGGAGCACTTCGAACTAAGTGTGTCCACCTAAAAAGTAATAATTCATTCATAACAGACGCTCCAACCGATAATAATGGTAAAGGAGAGGCTTTTTCGCCAACCGATACAGTAGCTACCTCTTTGGCTAGTTGTATGTTAACGGTAATGGGAATTAAAGCACGAGATATGGAAGTTGATCTTACGGAAACAACTGCAACCGTTACCAAAACTATGGATGTTAATCCAAGGAGAATTTCTAAAATAGAAGTTGTTTTTGATATCCCAGCTCATGTTGATGAAAAAACTAGAAAAATTCTAGAAAAAACAGCCAATACTTGTCCTGTGCATTATAGCCTGCATCCCGATATTGAAAAAGTAATTACTTTTAATTGGAGGTAGAAAAGAGAAGAAAGTTATTTAGTTGAAAAGTTTGCAAGTTTGAAAGTAAAAGAGTTAAAAAGTTAAGAAAAAGATTTTTTAAATTCAACTATCAACTATCAACTATCAACTATCCACTATCCACTATCCACATCTATAAAAAATGGATATCAATAAAAATAAAGAATTTCTACTTCAATTAGCGCATGCTAAGATGCCGTATGGTAAATATAAAGACCGTTATTTAATTGATATTCCAGAACCTTATTATGTTTGGTATCGACAAAAAGGCTTTCCAAGTGGTAAATTAGGAAAGCAATTAGAGGCGATGTACGAAATAAAAGCTAATGGATTGGAAGAACTTATCTATAAGATTCGGAAAATAAGATAGATACAACTTTTTCTTTTCAATAAAAACAATCATAAAAACCCTTTCTTAGAGAAGGGTTTTTTTAATTCTTATTTGTATTTTTGCCGCGATATTTTCAATAACTGTTTTAATACAGACAATTCAATATAAGTAAAGATAATGGCAGATACCAAATACATTTTTGTTACGGGTGGTGTTACCTCTTCATTGGGAAAAGGGATTATAGCGGCATCATTGGCGAAACTTTTACAGGCAAGAGGTTACAAAACTACAATTCAAAAACTCGACCCATATATAAATGTAGATCCGGGAACGCTAAATCCTTACGAGCATGGGGAGTGTTATGTTACAGATGATGGTGCGGAAACCGACTTAGATTTGGGGCACTATGAGCGTTTTTTAAATGTAAATACCTCACAAGCAAATAATGTTACCACAGGAAGAATCTACCAAAGCGTTATAGAAAAAGAGCGTAAAGGGGAGTTTTTAGGGAAAACAGTGCAAGTAGTTCCTCATATTACAAACGAAATAAAAGAACGTATTCAAGTACTTGGAAAAAGTGGAGAGTATGATATCGTTATTACAGAAATAGGAGGTACGGTAGGAGATATCGAGTCTTTACCTTATATAGAATCTGTAAGACAATTAATGTGGGAATTAGGAGATAATAACGGACTTGTAATCCATCTTACACTTGTGCCTTATCTTTCCGCAGCTGGAGAACTTAAAACAAAGCCAACCCAGCATTCTGTTAAAACATTGATGGAAAGTGGTATCAAAGCAGATATTCTAGTATGTAGAACTGAACACGAACTTTCTGACGATTTAAGAGAGAAATTGGCATTATTTTGTAATGTTAAAAGAGAAGCTGTAATCCAATCTATAGATGCTTCTACTATATACGATGTTCCAAATATGATGTTGGATGAAGGTCTTGATAAAGTGGTGCTTAAAAAGCTAGCGTTAAAAGACGACTCTCAACCAGATCTTTCGCGTTGGAATCAATTTTTAAATCGCCATAAAAATCCTCAAGACGAAGTTCATATTGGTTTAGTAGGAAAATACGTAGAGCTTCAAGATAGTTATAAATCTATATTAGAAGCTTTTATTCACGCAGGAGCAGAAAATGAAGTAAAAGTAAAGGTAGAATACATCCATTCGGAATATATTGATGAAGACGTACTTCAAAATAAAATCTCAAAATTAGATGGGGTGTTAGTGGCGCCAGGTTTTGGAGAGCGTGGAATTGAAGGGAAAATAGAAGTTATTAAGTATGCTCGTGAATATAATATTCCGTTTTTAGGAATTTGTTTAGGAATGCAAATGGCAGTGATTGAATTTGCTAGAAATGTCCTGAATATAAAAGATGCTAACTCTACCGAAATGAATCCAGATACTGCAAATCCTGTTATAGATTTAATGGAGGAGCAAAAGGATATTACGCATATGGGAGGAACAATGCGTTTGGGAGCATGGGATTGTAATTTGGCTGAAGGGAGTTTAGTTAGTAGTGTTTACGGAGCTAATAAAATCTCTGAACGCCATAGACATCGATATGAATTTAACGATAATTACAAAGAGCAAATTGAAGCTGCTGGTTTAAAAGCTACAGGTTTAAATCCAGAAACAGGACTTGTGGAGGTAGTAGAATTGCCATCACATCCTTGGTTTGTAGGGGTGCAATACCATCCAGAATATAAAAGTACGGTAGCAAATCCACATCCTTTATTTGTTGGATTTGTTAAGTCTGCTTTGGCGCATAAACAGAATAAATAATGTCAGTTTGACATACATATAAAATTTGGGCATATCTTTGCACGCTTAAATGCAGCAACGATATTTGCCCTTCTTTTTTAAAGAAGCAACTTATTTTTAATTGAAATTAAATGGAAGAAAAGAAATTTGACATTAACTCGATCCTTGGATTTGTACTTATAGGTGCAATTTTAATTTGGGTAATGTACAATAATCAGCCTACAGAAGAAGAGATTAAGGCTGAAAAAGCAAAACAAGAACAAGTAGAAAAAGCAAAAGATCAAGAGCAAAATGCCGCTGTTGTAGAAAGTGTTCCTTCAATAGACTTGAAAGATTCTACAGCATTGGCGCAATATAAAGGCTCTTTAGGGGCGTTTGCATATTCTGCCGCTTTGCCTTCAGCTAATGAAAACACTACTACTTTTGAAAAT
Source organism: Galbibacter sp. L-19 (assembly GCF_056857615.1). Classification (NCBI taxonomy): domain Bacteria; kingdom Pseudomonadati; phylum Bacteroidota; class Flavobacteriia; order Flavobacteriales; family Flavobacteriaceae; genus Galbibacter; species Galbibacter sp. L-19. The sequence continues at coordinate 8,976 of NZ_JBSXNL010000045.1, read as the reverse complement.
GATTTAGTACGTCTTGAAATTAGTAATAAAGGAGGTCAAATTGTAGAAGCCGAATTAAAAAAGTTTAAGACTTTCGATTCTATTCCTGTATATTTAGTAAAAGATGGAAACGCTTCTTTTAATATCTCTTTTGCAACCACAGATAATCGTAATTTAAATACTCAAGATCTTTTCTTTGAGCCTACATTAACAAAAAATGGTGAAAACCAAGTGCTTTCCATGAAGCTTAAAGTTTCAAATGAGAAGTTTCTTGAATACCGTTATGAGCTTAAACCAGATGAGTATTTGGTAGATTTTACAGTAAGGTCTCAAGGTTTAAACGGGGTGCTAAATAGCTCTCAACCTGCTCAATTGGATTGGAAATTAAATGGAATCCGTCATAGTAGAAGTATAGAGTACGAAAATCGTTATACAAGATTAACTTATCTTCATGATGGAAGTGTAAGTAAATTATCACAAGGAACATCCGATGATGAAACGGATTCAAATGTAAGTTGGATTTCATATAGACAGCATTTCTTTAGTTCTATTCTTATTAATCCAGATAGTTTTGCAAATGTTTCTATGACTTCAAATCAGCAGTTTGAAGATGAAAATCCAAATGAAAAATATGTAAAATTATATACTGCTTCTACGCCTTTGGAGATTAAAGGTGGAGAATTAAATTATAATATGCACTGGTATTACGGACCAACCGATGCTAGAGTATTTAAAAAATATAAAGACTTAGATTTAGCAGAGTCTATTCCTTTTGGATGGGGAATATTTGGATTTATAAATAAACATGTTTTTACACCTTTATACGATTTTTTAAGCTCTGTTTTTCCTTACGGAATAGCAATTATTGTTATGACGATTATTGTAAGAATAGCGTTGTCTCCTGTTACCTACAAATCATATGTGTCTCAAGCAAAAATGAAGGTTATTAAGCCTGAGGTTACAGAGATTTCTCAAAAGTATAAAGACAACCCTATGAAGCGTCAGCAGGAAACTATGAAGCTTTATAGTAAAGCAGGGGTAAGTCCAATGAGTGGTTGTGTGCCAGGGTTATTACAGATTCCTGTTTTCTATGCTTTATTCATGTTTTTCCCAACTGCAATAATGCTTCGTCAGAAGTCGTTTTTATGGGCAGACGATCTTTCTTCTTATGATATTGTATATAAATTCCCTGAAGGATTTAAGATTCCGTTTTATGGAGATCACGTGAGTTTATTCCCAATATTAGCTTCAGTTGCAATTTTCTTTTATATGAAAATGACTACAGGTCAGCAACAAGCAATGCAGCAACCAGCACAAGAGGGGATGCCAGATATGGGAAGTATTATGAAGGTGATGATTTATATTTCACCAATAATGATGCTTTTCTTCTTCAATAATTATGCAAGTGGATTGAGTTTGTATTACTTTATTTCTAACTTGATTACTATTGTAATTATGTTAGTAATTAAGAATTACATTATTAATGATGATAAGATTCACGCTAAAATTCAAGAGAATAAAAAGAAGCCTAAGAAAGAAAGTCGTTTTCAGAAGAAAATGAGAGAAATGATGGAGCAGGCAGAAACTCAGAAAAAGAAATAATAAATAGCATTCTACTAATAAAAAATGGGGATTTGAATATATTCAAATCCCCATTTTTTTATGTTATCCTTTCTTAAAATAAGGTGACACAATTCCGGATTTATAATAATACATCATTAATGTCCGATTAAAAACACAAGATCCCTTTCTTACAAGAAAAAAAAGTAACGTCTATACTTTAACTAGAGTAAAATAAGAAGTTATACAAAAAATACGTTATTAAAATTAACGTTTTATTTATGCTTTTTAATAGCTTTAATAGTGAAGTCTATTTTGAAAACCTCTTATAAGCCAGTGTAACTAGAGTTTAATAAATTCTATTTGTTTTTATTGGACAACAATGATAAATTATAATAAATTACTCGTACTTGAGTACTTTATTTATAATATGGGCAACACCATTCCAAGCAACAAAATCTTTAGCTATTATAGTTGCATTTTCATTTGCTGAATCTGTAATAATAATGCTGTCTCCAGTATTTATTTTAATAGCATTTCCTTGCCATGTGTTGAGTACATCTCCGTCTTTAAGGTTGTTAGAGGTATTAATTTCGCCATCAATTATATGGTATTTGATGGTTTTATTTAGCGATTCTAATGTAACAGTTCCCATGTCTAAGAATGCTTCTTCAGATGGGATAAAAACTGTTATATCAGCTTCTATATCATTAAGCTTCGTAAATACCTCATTATCTAATTCTTTACTAGCGTTGTAGAGGTTTGATAATTCAGAATCTACTTTTATAAAAGTAGCCAAGGTTGCAGGCATAATTAGATCGTCTATTTTATGGATTATCCCATTGGTAACTTCAATGTCTGCTTTGGTAATTAATATTCCGTCGTTGAGAGTTATTGTGCTATTTTTTTTTGCTACAAATAGATCAATATTAGCTTGTGTAATATATTCTTTTGCTTGGGTTTTATTATAGCCTTCAGTAATTTCACTTGCAAATTTCGCCTTTCCACTTAACATATGGTTCAAAATTATTTGAGTTAATGTGTTGGTAGGAATGTTTTGAATGCTATTTATATTTTTTTCAGCTAAATAACGAGAAAAAGCTTCGTTATTCGGGGCGAAAAAAGTATAAGAACCAGCGCCATCCACATTTAGAGCGTTATTATACCCTATTTGATCGATAGCTTGTACAAGAAGACTGTAATCGGGGTCGTTGCTAAAGTAGGTGTAAAGACTTACGGGCTCATTTGGGGTTTCTGTTTCAGAGTTTTCATCGTTTGATGAGTCGCTGCACGCTGTAAAATTGTACGCGCATACTAGTAAAAGCAAAATTGCTTTTAAGCTTAGGTTTTTTGTATTCATGATTTGTAAAATTTGGTATGGTAAAGATATTCGTTTTTTATAAAGTGGTATTATAAAATAAAAAAAAGGTCGCCAATTAGCGACCCTTCTTCAAAAAGCAATGATTAATAAATAAAGAGTTTAATTTGTAGTGTCTGGAATTAAAACTTTATTAACTGCATGGATTACACCATTAGTAGCTTGAACATCTACAGCAACAACTCCAATATCGGTATTTCCAGCACCGTCAGTTAAATCTGCAATAGCATCTCCAGTGCCAGGTAAAGCTATAGTTATATTGTCTCCTTCTAAGCTAGAAACCATCATTCCGTCTGTCAAATCTTCTGACCTTGCATTTGCACCTGCAACCACATGATGCTGTAATACTGCTGTAAGTGTAGCTCCAGTTGGGGTAGCGCTAAGTGCCTCGAAAGCCGAGTTTAAAGGTGCGAAAACAGTAAAAGGAGCATCGGTAGTTCCAGATAGAATACTTACAAAATCTGGTTGTCCATCTGCTGTAAGAGCTCCAACTAAAGAACTGAAATTAGGGTCTGCAGTAGCAAAAGTTACTATGGTAGGTAACCCAATAACCGCATCTACAGCATGGATTACACCATTACTAACTTCTACATCTGCTGTGGTTACAGTAGATACACCATTTAACATAACACCAGATTCCGTATTTATGTAAAGACTTAAATTATCGCCATCTGTATTTGTAGCCATCGTATTTCCATACATAGTTGTTAAATCGCCAGACATAACCTCTCCTTCAATAACGTGGTTTAGTAGTACTTGTTTTAAAACATCTGTAGGAACTTCCTCTAAAGAAGCAAATCCATTATCTGATAAAAAGGTGGCAAAAGCCTCGTTATTTGGAGCAAAAACTGTCAATCCAGCATCTTCAGCGTTTAGCGTTTCTACTAAATCTGCTTTCTGTACTGCTGCTAATAAAGAAGAATAATCGTTATTCATGGCAACAAAACCAGCAATTGTAGGATTCATAGCATCTACTATTGTTTGTGGTAGTAATACCTTGTCAATAGCATGAATTACACCGTTTCCAGCTTGAACATCTGCTGCAACTACATTAGCAGGTGTATCTGTTGAATCCATTATTTTAACCCCATCAGCGGTCATAATTGTAACATCCTCTCCTTGGGCAGTAGTAATCATTTGACCATCGCTCAATGTTCCAGAAGTTGCATTAGCTCCCGCTACTACATGATATGTTAAAACAGCCTCAAGGGTAGCATCGTCAATATCGTCCAAAGAAGATGCTCCTAACATTGATAAAAGATTTTCAAAAGCTTCATTTGTTGGTGCAAATACAGTAAAAGGAGCACCATCAGTACCAGAAAGTAAATCTGTATAAGTGTTTCCTAATCTTCCTAAAGCTTCTACTAACATTGAGAAACTAGGATTTGCAGTTGCATGATCTACAATTGTAGGAATTGTTAAGACCGCATCAACTTTGTGGATCACCCCATTTGAAGCTGTAATGTCTATGGTGGTAGGAGCAGCTACTCCGTTAAAAGAAACACTGTTTTCAGTGTTAATATACATGCTAATTGCATTATCATCTGGTCCTGTTGCTAAAGTGTTTTTATACATAGTACTCAAATCGGTAGCCATTATAGTTTCATTAAAAACATGATTTAGAAGGATGTTAGTCAAAACTTCTTCGGAAATATTGTCAACGCTAGTAATTCCAGCTGCCTGAAAAGCTTCATTAGTTGGGGCAAGGACTGTGTAAGTGCCTTCCTCGTTTAGAGTTGCATCAAGACCTGTCTTAATAAGAGCAGCAGTTAAAATACTGAGTTCAGCATCTGCAGTAGCAGTTTCTGTTATAGTAGCTTCTTGTTCTGGTGGATTCATGTTGTTGTCATCATCATCAGAGCATGATGCTATGTTTAGAAATAATAATGAAACAATAAAATACTTTGATAAATGGATGATTGTTTTCATGTTGTTTATTTTTTATAGGTTTTGATTACTTGTTAAAGTAATTTGTTTAACTAAACTATGATAAAAGTTAAACAATTTAAAATAATTAACTTTTTTTAACATTAAATTTTTAATGTAATTACTTGATTAATTATCATTTATATGGTTTGATGCAAATTTTTGATTTTACATATTTTGTTTATTATATGTGTAGTATTGATAAACAATATTAATATTTGAAATTTTTGTTTTTTATGTTGAAAGCAACCTAAGAGTAATCCGACTAACCTCTTCTATATGAATTTTGTAATTTTGCATATTATTTCAATACGTTAGAATGAAAAGAGTAATAGTTGGTTTATCGGGAGGAGTAGATTCAAGTGTAACAGCCTATCTTTTAAAAGAGCAAGGGTATGATGTTATAGGTCTGTTTATGAAGAATTGGCATGACGATTCTGTAACTATTTCTAATGAATGTCCATGGTTGGAAGATAGTAATGATGCTTTAATGGTAGCAGAAAAATTGGGAATTCCATTTCAAACTGTCGATTTAAGTGAACAATATAAAGAGCGTATCGTTGATTATATGTTTAACGAATACGAACGTGGGCGTACGCCAAATCCAGATGTGCTGTGTAATAGAGAAATTAAGTTTGATGTTTTTATGAAAATAGCATTAGATTTAGGAGCCGATTATGTAGCTACAGGACACTATTGTAGAAAAGATACCATTGAAATTAAAGGAAAGCCTGTACATAGACTTTTGGCAGGGGTAGATGGAAATAAAGACCAATCGTACTTTTTATGTCAGCTTTCTCAAGAGCAATTAAGTCGAACTTTATTCCCAATAGGGGAGTTAACAAAGCCTGAAGTAAGAAAAATAGCATCTGAAAATAATTTAATTACTGCGGAAAAGAAAGATTCTCAAGGCTTGTGTTTTATAGGTAAAGTGCGACTACCAGAGTTTCTTCAGCAAAAATTAAAGCCTAAAGAAGGGCAGATAATAGAGGTAGCTGCAGAAGAAGTTCTTCAAAAAAGAACAACGCCTACTTTTAATACTAAAAATGAAGAATTGGCTTTTAACGCTCAAAAAGTAAGTTATAGCCCAACCGATGGTAAAGTTGTAGGAAAACATCAAGGAGCGCATTATTTTACTAAAGGACAACGAAAAGGATTAAATGTTGGAGGTACGCCAGAACCACTTTTTATTATTGAAACTGATGTTGATAAAAATTTAATTTACACTGGTCAAGGTAAAAATCACCCTGGACTTTTTAGAAAAGCCTTGTTTGTAACTAATGATGAATTGCATTGGGTACGAGAAGATTTAGCTTTAAAAGTAGATCAAACAATGGAGGTAATGGCGCGTATTAGATACAGACAGCCATTGCAAAAAGCAACGTTATATCAAGTAGACGGTGGTTTGTATGTAGATTTTAATCAACCACAAAGTGCAATAACAGAAGGTCAGTTTGTAGCTTTTTATCAAGGAGAAGAGTTAATAGGATCTGGAGTAATAAGCTAGAAACTAATTTTTTAAATATATGAGGAGTGTTTGTTTTGGATTTAAGATAATTTATTCACTCCTTTTATTTTTTATACATAATTTCTTTTCTTAATTAAACAAGAAACAAGAAACCAAAAACTTTCAACTTTTCAAACTTTTCTACTCCATAGTATGCAAAACAAAATCACACAACTTTTCGGTATAAAATATCCAATTATTCAAGCAGGAATGGTATGGGCTAGTGGTTGGGAGCTAGCTTCGGCAGCTTCAAATGCTGGTATTTTGGGGGTTATAGGTGCTGGTTCCATGTATCCAGAAATTCTCCGTGAGCATATTCAGAAATGTAAAAAAGCAACCAATAACCCCTTTGGGGTAAATATTCCAATGCTTTATCCTGAAATAGATAAGCTGATGGAGATTATTATTTCTGAAGGAGTAAAGATTGTATTTACTTCCGCAGGAAATCCTAAAACATGGACTTCTCATTTAAAAGCCCATGGAATTACAGTTGTGCATGTGGTAAGTAGTGTTAAATTTGCTTTAAAGGCGAAGGAGGCAGGGGTAGATGCTATTGTTGCGGAAGGTTTTGAAGCTGGTGGACATAATGGAAGAGACGAGACAACTACTTTTACGCTTATCCCTATGGTAAAAGAAAAAATTACTATTCCTATAATTGCTGCTGGTGGTATTGCTACCGGACAAGGGATGCTTGCTGCAATGATTTTGGGAGCCGATGGGGTACAAGTTGGGAGTAGGTTTGTTGCAAGTGAAGAAGCTTCTTCGCATATTAATTTTAAAAACTTAGTAGTAGGCTCAAAAGAAGGTGATACACAGCTTACTTTAAAAGAATTAGCGCCAGTACGATTGCTGAAAAATAAGTTTTATAATGATGTTCAAGCTTTATATGCCAAAGGAACTACAAAAGAGGAACTGATAGAATTGTTAGGAAGAGCAAGAGCTAAAAAAGGAATGTTTGAAGGCGATTTAGAAGAAGGGGAACTCGAAATTGGGCAGGTAAGCGGACTCATTCATAACATACTTCCTGTTTCTAAAATAGTGGAAAATATGATAACCGAATTTGAAAAAGCTAAAAAGATTCTAATTTTAAATGCTGAATTTTAAGTTTTGAATTTTTTAAAATACCTACTGCCTACTGAACATACGTATTTTGTACTACTTCTTAGGCAACGGACCTCGTAAGTGGATAATGAGTCCGTTTAGGAAATTACGTAAAATTTGGTCGCCGCATTCCATATATTTTGGATGGTCTTCATTTCTGAAAAAAGCCCCTAATTCACTTTTTGTAATCCTAAAATCAACCAGCGCTAAAATTTCTACAATTTGGTCGTCTCTTAATTTGTGTGCTACACGCAGTTTTTTGAAAATGTCGTTGTTTGATAATGCCATGATGCAAAGGTAACGATTGTTTTAGATTTTTTTCTGAAAGTGATATCCAATAATTTCAAAACCTTGGTTAAAATAAAATTTATGAGACCTCCCGTTAGCTACATAGGTATTAAGTTCCATTGTTTTATAATTATTTTCTTGAGCCCAAGCTTCTATTTGTTCTACAAATAATTTTCCAAAACCTTTAGACTGAAAATTATTGTCAATTATTACATTGTCGAGTTCTAATTGTTTTCCAGAATAGAGTTTTACGGTGCTCCATCCGCTGCATACACCTATCAATTCTTTATTATAAAGTAAGCCGAAGCAGTGGTAGCCATTATATTTAAACATTTCTTGGTGCTTTTCAAGTAAATAGGCTTTTGTTTTTGTAGTGTTTAGTTGTTGTGTTAGTTCTACAACTTTTTCAATGGCGTCTTCCTTAAGAAGTGCTATAGATGTCTGCAACATTGTATTTATTTTATTTCTATTTTCTTTCCTAGATATTTTGGTTCGACCTGAAATAGGAGGTCTAAACATACTTTAGTTCGTGCTAAATACTCTCTTAAATTTGTTTTTATCCCTCCGCTTCCTTCTACGTTTTTTGCATTAAAACCAATAGCATCGATTTTAAATTTATCATAGAGGAGAGGGTTTTATTCCCCAGAGCCTGTTCTGAATTTACCGAAGTGCTCTACGTCGAAATGGATTAAAATATTTTTCGTTTGAATACCTCGTAGGCTTGCCTCTAGGTAATTGATTTTATTAATGTCCGAGTAAAAACACAAAACCGCTTCGCTCCAAAAAAAAGACTAAAAATTAACTAGCATTAAATGATAAAATTTATAAAATTAATTCACTTTTATCGGACACTAATGAATTTAAATCCAAAAATAAGAATTTATATGATTTCTATTTAACTTTTTTATAATATACAAAATGAGTATACTCATGTATTATGCGCTATAATCTTGTTTTGATGCATACTAAAAATATGCGTTTTTAAAATAAAATCCTTTGCTTATAGATGATGAAGAAATTATTATATCTAGATGATTTTAAAAAGTTAATAAAGTCAGTAGATATTGATGACCATAAGTAGTTGTATATATTAAACTAACCCGTTGTGCATTTAGAAAAAGTTGTGCAAACTGCTAAAATGCAGTAAATTGTAGTAACCACACTATAATTTATATGCACAACTTTCAAGCAAATTACGACAAAATCCTCAAGGTTTTAAAAGAATTGGATTGTAAAA
>NZ_JBSXNL010000044.1:0-5581 GCF_056857615.1 Galbibacter sp. L-19 | reverse complement strand
TATACTTGTCTGCTCTTTTATCGCTTCAATGGCTACTTTGGCCTTAAAGGATGCGCTGAATTTTCTTCTTGATGTTTTCATATTGACAGGGTTAAAATTACAACTTAATTTCCTGTCCTAAATTTGGGGAGTATTATACTTTGCAATAAGAAAAAAGAAAAAAAACATTATTCGTAACTATTTTTAAATCAATTTACTTTTATAGACCAACAATCTTAATTTACAAGCAAATAAAAACAAAAAACTACAGGAATAATATAAACTGTAATTTTCATAGCGCCATCAAAGTCTTTGGCTATTCGCTGGCCAATTAAAAAAATAAATAATACCAATAAAGAAATTATACAACTTAAGATTGCAAAATATTTATCTCCTGAAAAAACATTATAAATTCCTATTATAGAAAAAATCCCAGCTAAAAGTTCTAAAATAGTAATTAAAAAAAGAGTTAATGGTACAATAGATTTAACAAAAGTGCCTTTAAAATGCTGTTTTAAAAAAGAAATAGTACCGCTCCAATCAGAAATTTTATCATAAAAACTAAATAAAAAAGTAATAGCAATAAAGAGCAATAAACTTAATTGAGGCAATAAATTAAAATAAGCATTCATATTAACGTTCTCTAATATCTTGGATAACATTCTCTATCTTCTGCTTTTCATTAGGGAAAAAGCCTTGTAGGACTAGTACAAAGCCAAAAAGAACAAGAATCAAGCTAATTATACGTTTAATTTTAAAAATTCGCTTAGGTGTAAGCTTATTCCGTAATTGCTTTGCAAGTAAAATTTTAATACAATCAATAAAAAGATAGGTAATTAAAATAGTAGTTATAAAGATAAAAATTCTATCATCGTTCATTTCTAATTTAGGTCCAAAAATAATAATAATGCCTAACCAGAAACCTAACACTCCAACATTTATAAAATTCAATAAAAATCCTTTAAAGAAAAGTCGCATATAATTGCGCTTTACCACTACTTGATTAATGGCATTTCTTATATCCTTTTTATAATCGCTTTTACATTTTATAAAGGAAATTACTCCATAAGTAATAAGCAAAATACCACCAAATATAAACAAAGAAGGATCGTCTTTAATTTTATGAAGAATCTTATTTGTACTAAAATAAGCTATTAGAATAAAAGCAATATCTCCTAAAACAACCCCTAAATCAAAACTAAAAGCAGCTCTAAAACCTTTAATTGCACTCGTTTCTAACAATACAAAAAACACGGGACCTATGGTAAATGCCAAAAGAATTCCGAGTGGTATTGCTTTAAAAACGTCTTCAATCATTGAAATAATTTTATAAAAATTCAGAAAAACTGAAATAAATTAAATCTCTTTAAGAGAAAAAAGAAAACTATACAGGTGTTTTAGATTGATTTAGAAATATCAAAAATAAAAAATCATCATAACTTAATACCAATTATGATGATTTTAAATATTTTAAAATTAAAATTTTATTATAATTCATTTATAGTACCTCCAACAAAAGTTTGCTTTTGAAGTACTCTTGGACTTCCATAAACATTAATTGTTCCTCCAACTTTTACTTTAGCATCTACAAATTCTGTGGCATTAACATCTGCTACTCCCCCAGCTTTGACATCTACTTCTGTTTGTTCTGATACTAAATCTCCACCTTCAAACCTACCACCAGTGTTTACAATAACTTCTTGATTTTTGGAAGTTCCAGTTATAGTAATAACTCCAGCTGTAATTGCTTTAGAATCCAATCTGTCTACTTTTAAATCGGCTTCAATTTTAGCACCCTCCTGTGCTCTAAGTTCAAGATCTACCTGCTCAATTGTTTCTTTTACAGAAATCATAGCGTTTTCATTGGCATCTAAAACATCAATTATGTCATTAGTATATAAAACAACAAAAGTGGTATACCCATTAAAAACTTCATTGATATTCATCCTAACTTTTAATTTTCCTCCTTTATTAACAAAAACAACATCAGAGGGACTCTTACCAGAAATTACTGCTTTTGTTTTATCTCCTTTTACAATTTTTACAGATAAACCATCGTATGCTTTAACTTCATGAAATTCTCCTAATTCTTTGGTAATATTATCCTGTCCAAATGCCAAAGAAGTTAAAAAAAAGATACTTACTACAATTATATTTTTCATAATCCATTTACCACTAAGTGGTTTTTATTTTTCGATTTTTAAAATCTACATTAATCATTCTTTCAATTACACTTTAAACGTATTAAAGGTTTATAAAAGCTTTGATAAAGATAATCTACAATTAAGTGGAATATGAAATTTAAAATGATAAAAAATGTTAAGATTAGCAAAGTATGCAGTTGATAGTTAAAAAATAATTTTCTTATCTCGACACTATCTACTTTAACTTTTTACTTTATAAATTTACACTTAAAGATGCAACCAAAAGTATCCTGCGGCGGTCTTTTCTCTTTATTCCTTTTTCTATCAGCGAAAGTCTTGATTCTATGTTCTTTATTCTATTCTCTAAAATCTAGATTATTGACTTTAAATACTATACACTTTCCACATTAAAACTTTATACTTTACAAACTATTAACCATTAATTTTCTTTCCGGTAAGTTCAAAATCTAAATGACGTTTTACTAAATCTGTACTTTTTAGTTTTACAAACACTTCGTCTCCTAGCTGATACATATTCTTAGTAGATTCTCCAACGAGCGCATATTGCTTTTCATCAAAAACATAATAATCGTCTTTAATATCTCTAGTTCTAATCATACCTTCACATTTATTATCAACAAGTTCCACATAAATTCCCCATTCTGTAACCCCAGAGATAACACCTATAAACTCTTCGTCATAACGTCCTTCCATAAATTTAATCTGCATATATTTTATAGAATCACGCTCAGCACTGGTAGCCAAATATTCCATTTGCGATGAATGTTTACATTTAGCTTCATACTTTTCGGCATCTACAGAAGCACCTCCATCAAGATAATGTTGTAATAAACGATGCACCATAACATCTGGATACCTACGAATTGGCGATGTAAAATGTGTATAATAGTCAAAAGCAAGTCCGTAATGCCCTATGTTATCTGTAGTATAAACAGCTTTACTCATAGTACGAATAGTAAGCGTATCTACAAGATTTTGTTCTTTAGTACCTTGAACTTCTTCCAATAAAGCATTTAAAGAGCTTGTTACAGCTTTTTTACTTTTCATATCTATACTATATCCAAACTTAGAAATAACGCCTTGTAAAAGCATTAATTTTTCGTCATCTGGCTCATCGTGTACTCTATAAACAAAAGTTTTCTTTTGCTTGCCTATAAATTCTGCAACTTTTCTATTAGCTAACAACATAAATTCCTCAATAAGTTTGTTAGCATCTTTGGTAGTTTTAAAATAAACACCAATAGGTTCACTTTTATCATTGAGTTCAAATTTAACTTCCACTTTATCAAAAGAAATAGCACCTGCAGATAAGCGTCTACCGCGCATCAATTTTGCCATTTCATCTAATGTAATAATAGCCTCTGCAATATGGTTTTCAACTTCGTAGCTTTGGCCAGTTAAAGAAACATCAGCAGGAACACTATTATTCTGATTTTCTATCATGGCTTGTGCTTCTTCATATGCAAAACGTCTATCAGAATAGGTAACAGTTCTACCAAACCATTTATCTAAAACCTGCGCATCTTTATTCATTTTAAAAACCGCAGAAAAAGTTAGTTTTTCTTCATTAGGACGTAAGGAACAAGCATTATTGGACAGAATTTCTGGTAGCATAGGCACTACTCTATCCACTAAATAAACCGATGTAGCACGATTGTATGCTTCTTCTTCTAAAACAGAATCCAAATCTATATAATGGGAAACATCTGCAATGTGAATACCTACTTCAAAATTACCATCTTCTAAAACTTGGAAGGAAAGTGCATCATCAAAATCTTTTGCATCCTTTGGATCTATAGTAAATGTAGGAACATCTCGCATATCTCTACGCTTTGCAATTTCCTCTTTTGTAATAGAAGTATCTAATTTATTAGCATAGTGTTCTACTTCTTCAGGAAAATTATAAGGTAAACCATATTCAGCTAAAATAGCATGAATCTCTGTATCATGTTCCCCTGGTTTACCTAGAACTTGTACAATTTTACCGTTCGGAGAATCGGCATCCTTTGGCCAATCTATAATTTCTACAATTACTTTATCTCCATGCTCTGCATCCCCAATTTTATTTTTAGGAACAAAAATATCACTGTACATTTTAAAATCTGTAGGATTTACAAACGCAAAGTTTTTCTGTAATTGAACAATTCCTACAAAAGTAGTTTTCTTACGTTCTAAAATTTTGGTAATCTCCCCTTCTATTTTCTTTCCTTTTCTACGTCTCGGAAAAACATACACTTCTACTAAATCTCCGTGTAATGCTTTATTTAATAAATTAAAAGGAACAAAAACGTCAGAATCTAAATCTTCACATATTACATACGCATTATTTCTGCCTGTCATATCTACAATTCCTTCGTAATAATTTTGCGACGGAATTGCCTTATATTTTCCTCTCTCCACCTCCTCTATTCGTTGTTTATCTTTTAATTGACCCAATCTTTTTATAATTAAATTTCTACCGTTGGTATCTGTTATATCTAATTTAGCAGCAATTTGCTTATAATTAAAACTCTTTTCTCTATTACTCTCTAATACAGTAAAAATGCCTTTTGTAAGCTCATTTTTTTTGTGCTTTTGGGCTCTTTTTTTTCTTTTCGTCATATATTTTTATTCTTCTAGTAAAATACTAATTATTATAGAAGCAATCTAATTAATTTTAAAAGTTAAAGTTTTATTAAATATTGTGTAACAATAATACTTTTGCATCGTCTATTAAATAGACATCACTTTATACATTGAAAAAATTATATAAAATAATACTCTTTTTTATTCTTGTCTTCTTGGCAGGAATTTTGTCGTTTGCTAGCTATATAAATTATTCTTTAGATAAAAAAGAACATTTAGAAACTGCACGTTCCATAGATACAACTACTACCAATAAAGTTTTATAAAGATAAACTTCTTATTTTTAAAAGGAAATTTTCCTTATTTTTAAGTGAATTAATCCGCACAGAATGAAAAATTTTGTTTTGGTTGCTACGTATACTTATCCGCATGAGTATCTAATTCTTAAGTTTATACTTACAGAAGAAGAAATTCCATTTTTTTTTGAGAACGAAACTATGATTGGTATTTCTCCTTTTTATTCTAATGCTTTGGGAGGTATTAAACTTCGTGTGCATGTAGATTATGTTGACTACGTAAAAGAATTAATTCAACAATTTGATAATCCAGGAAATCACTTAAAGATTGTTTAAACTCCTAAACAATCAACTTCAAGTATTAAAACTAAACCACTCTTTATATAAAAATTCTGTTTGGTAAGATTCTACAAATGTAGTTTTATTTTCTGACTATATATAATACTCCCCAAATTTAGGACAGGAAATTAAGTTGTAATTTTAACCCTGTCAATATGAAAACATCAAGAAGAAAATTCAGCGCATCCTTTAAGGCCAAAGTAGCCATTGAAGCGATAAAAGAGCAGACAAGTATAC
>NZ_JBSXNL010000043.1:0-14557 GCF_056857615.1 Galbibacter sp. L-19 | reverse complement strand
TTTTCGTTTTTGATTTTCTTCAAAATCTAAACACTAAACTCAAAAATGAACTCTCTTTTATAGAACGTCTCTTGTTTCTCAAAGCGGGTGCAAAAGTAAATTACTTTTTTGTTTCTCGCAACATTTATTTTGATTTTTTTTTCGAAACTTTTAAAAGCTTCTCTAATCTCAACAAACAGCTCAAAACACCCTATTTTAAAGAACTTCGCCCCTCCTCTACTACATGATCTCTCTCTCAAAGCGGGTGCAAATATAGAAACTTATTTAACCATTATCCAAACCTTTTTTTAAGTATTTTTAAAACTATTTCTTAACTGCCTTAGAACTCGAAGGTTAAGCAGTGAAAAAAGTACTTAGTATTTAGTATTTAGTACAAAGAGTTGATTGCTATTCAGTAGGCAGTCTTCAGTTTGCAGTAAGTTTATGGTTTTTAGTTAATGGTTAATGGTTATTGGTTATTGGTTAATAGCAAACTACAAATTCTATAAAGGCTCAGAATACAAAATCTATATGCTCTTTCTTTATTCTTGCCTCCCCTTTTACTTCCGACTTCGGTCTTCGGACTTCTTTCAATAAGCAGTAAGTTTTTAGTTTTTAGTTAATGGTTAATGGTTAATGGTTAATGGTTAATGGCAAACTACAAATTCGAAAAAAGTTAGAAACAATCTATACTCTTTGCTCTTTATTCTTGTCTCCTTTTCTACTTCAAACTTCTTCAATCGATAAAAATTTCAGAAGAAAGGGTAGCTAATGTAATTAAAAAAAATGAATCCTACAACTATTTATTTACAAATGAGGTACTTACAGGATTTTCGTTACTTTTTTGACTGAAAAGACACCTTATCATTAGCATCTTTCCACTTATTTGTGAGTTCTGTATAGTCAAAATCGAGAGCCGATTCTTGTCTTTCTAGCTTTCCGTCGGCAAAAGCACGTTGTAAAATATCTTCAATTAAATAATCTTCATGAACTGCTTCTGGTTGGTATTCTATCTTTATATCAATATCAAACAAACTAGCGGTAGTATTATACCAGAAAGCGCGCCAACCACTTCTTAGCTCTTTAACCAAATCAAAAGCTGTAACTCCTGTTTGCCTGTGTATAAGCTTCACTAATATTTGTCCTTCTGTTCGGGTAAGTTTTTTTAATTCCGCAGAAAACTCATCCTCTATATAACGCTGTATAATTTTTGTATACTGCCTACGCTTCGATTTAGATTCTATTTTATCTAATCGGGCAGTTAATTCTGTTAATCTATCTGCGGCCAGTTTTGCATAGGGATACACTTTTATAGTTTTCCTCTTCAATATATAATAACGTACTTTATCTTTATAAGAGGCAAATCTCAATCTCTGAAATACAACTACAGGATCCAATTCGATCATACTCCTGGGAATAGAGTCGCCATCAAAGAAATAATATTGTCCTGCCAACGAATCTTTAACTGGTTCTACAATGGAATCCCCCTCCCTAATCTGTGCAGATACATTGAGGGTTTGAAAGAAAATTACTATATATATTAACTGTTTCAAGTAAACTTTTGCTTTTGTGTGTTCAAAAATAGCAAATTAGTTTTGCGACACTTATTAAATGTATACGAATATTAGTATTTTCGTGAACTTAAAATATATGATTTATGGCGAATAAGAAGATTATAAACTCAAATTCAATTAAGTTTCTTCAAAAATATTTAAACAATGCCTCTCCTACAGGCTATGAATGGGAAGGACAAAAGATATGGATGGAATATCTTAAGCCTTATGTAGACACATTTATAACCGACACCTACGGAACTGCTGTGGGAGTTATTAATCCTGAAGCAGAATATAAGGTTGTTATTGAAGGGCATTCTGATGAGATTTCTTGGTACGTAAATTATATTACGGACAACGGACTTATATATGTAATACGAAATGGAGGAAGCGATCATCAAATAGCTCCTTCTAAGGTAGTAAATATCCACACTAAAAACGGAATTGTAAAAGGTGTTTTTGGATGGCCAGCTATACATACAAGAGACAATAAGGATGAAAACAGTCCTAAACTAGACAATATATTTATAGATATAGGTGCAAAAGACAAAGAGGAAGTAGAAAAAATGGGCGTTCATGTAGGATGTGTTATTACATACCCTGATGAATTTTTTATTTTAAATGAAGATAAATTTGTTTGTCGCGCTATAGATAATCGTGCTGGTGGATTTATGATTGCAGAAGTAGCTCGTCTCTTACATGAAAACAAACAAAAACTTCCGTTTGGACTTTATATTACCAATTCTGTACAAGAAGAAATAGGTTTACGTGGTGCAGAAATGATTACGCAAACAATAAAACCGAATGTAGCCATTGTTACAGATGTTTGCCATGACACCACTACTCCAATGATAGAAAAGAAAAAACAAGGACATACCGAAATCGGGAAAGGACCTGTTATTTCTTACGCTCCAGCAGTTCAAAATAAATTACGAGAGTTAATTATTGAGACTGCGGAAGAAAAAAATATTCCTTTTCAGCGTATGGCTGCATCAAGATTTACTGGAACCGATACCGATGCATTTGCCTACAGCAATGGAGGCGTTGCCTCTGCATTAATATCGTTACCACTCCGTTATATGCATACTACAGTAGAAACGGTGCATAGAGATGATGTTGAAAATGTAATTAAGTTAATTTATGAAAGTCTTTTAAAGATAAAACCAAATGAAACTTTTAGTTATTTTGACTAAACATTTACGAGGACTTTATCGATAATATAATTACACTCCATATTGTATGGATGAATTTTATTTTTTTTGGTAACCTAAAATATAATTAATAAATAAAATTTTTTGGACGAACTAGTAGACATATTAGATAGCGAAGGAAATGCAACTGGGAAAGTGCTTTTAAAATCGGAGGCTCATAAAAAGGGACTCTTCCATCCTACTGCCCATGTTTGGCTATATACGCAAGAAGGAAAAGTACTCATTCAAAAAAGAGTTGCCGATAAGAAAACATTTCCAAATAAGTGGGATGTTTCTGTAGCTGGACATATTTCTGCTGGGGAAACTGCAGAAGTTTCCGCAGTTCGAGAAGTCCAAGAAGAAATAGGACTTACCATTTCTGAAAAGGATTTAGAAAAAATTGGAGTTCATCGTTCTTCGGTAGTTCATAGTAAGGATGTGATTGATTGTGAATTTCATCATATTTTTTTAGTTGAATTAAAACAACCTCTAGAAACATTGAGTCTTCAGGAGAGTGAAGTAGCGGAAATAAAACTAACACCTATAAATGTGTATTTAGCAGCGCTAAAAAACCACACGCTCATGAAAGATTACGTTCCTTTGGAACCCGATTATCTAGATTTGGTGTTTTCTGCCATCCGAAGAAAAATAATATAAATTTAAAGCCTCTGAAATTTCAGAGGCTTTTTGGTTAAATTTGCTTTAACCTCAAGATTATAAAACATGAAAAATACTATAGCCGAACGTATAGCCGATTTTTTAAAGCGTTTTCCTCCCTTTGAATTACTAAAACCGCATCAACTTTTGGAAGTAGCTAAGGAGGTAAAAGTAATTTATAAGCAAAAGGGAGCAGTTGTTTTTAATCAAGAGGAAGCTGGACACAATCAGTTTTATGTGGTTCATAAAGGAGCAATTGCTATTCAGCGAAATGAAAACAATGAAACAGAAACGCTCGACAAATGCGATGAAGGAGATATTTTTGGTCTGCGACCAATTTTTGCCAAAGAAAACTACATGATAAGCGCAATTGCAGAAGAAGAGTCTATATTGTATGCAATTCCGATTGATTCTTTTCAACCCATCATCAAAAGAAATTATCGTGTTGGTCAGTTTTTAATTGAAAGTTTTGCATCCAACACCAGAAATCCCTACTCACGGGAACACCGTGGGAAATTATATACAGAAGGAGAAGAAATTCCGCAGCAAGCATCTCCAGAATTATACGAGCTACAACCTGTTCGCTATGTTAAAAATATTATAGGATGCGAAAAAAACGAGGCAGTTTCTGAAGTAGCAAAGCTAATGTCTGAAAAAAATGTGGGTTCCATCCTCGTTATCGAGAACGATCTCCCCATTGGGGTAGTAACCGATAAGGATATTAGAAATACTATTGCGGTGGGTTTATTCCCTATTGATATTGCTGTTGAAAAAATAATGTCTTCTCCAGTAATTTGCTACCCAAAAGGACTTACCATAGCCCAAGCACAAGTAGCAATGATGAAACATAAAATTAGCCATATCTGCATTACAAAGGATGGCACTCCAAACAGTAAAGCTATTGGAATAGTATCGGAACACGATATTATTGTAAGTCAAGGAAACAATCCAGCTGCACTGATGAAAGCTATAAAAAGGGCGAATAAATCAAAAACTTTAAGAGCTATTCGTGGTAGAGTTATGCACTTATTGTCGGGTTATCTTCAACAAAACATTCCGATGACGCATGTGTCTAGAATTATGTTTGAGTTAAATGATGCCACCATTAAGAGAGTTATTGAAAGAAGTATTGATAAAATAGGCTCCTCTCCACCAGTTAAATTTGCGTGGATGTCTTTAGGTAGTCAAGGTAGAAAAGAACAACTTTTACATACCGACCAAGATAATGCCATTGTTTTTGAAGATGTAGCAGAAGCTATATACCCTGAAACAAAAGCATATTTTATTGAACTTGCCAAAATAGTAAACAAAGGACTGAGTACTATAGGGTATGAATATTGTCCTGCAGACATGATGGCTCGCAATCCAAACTACACCTTGTCTTTAACCGAATGGAAAAAACAATTTATTAAATGGATGACCGACCCTGGGAATAATGAAATATTATTGTGTTCTATTTTCTTTGATTACGATATTTCTTACGGTGATAGCAGTCTTACCAATCAACTTTCGGAAACTATTTTTAACCATCTTGATTCCAATCAGTTATTTTTAAATGCTCTGGCGGCTAGTTCTCTTAGAAATCCATCGCCGCTTGGATTTTTTAGACAGTTTCTTGTAGAAGCCAATGGAGAGTATAAAGACTTTTTTGATTTAAAGAAAAGAGCCATCATGCCAATTACCGATGCTGGAAGAGTGCTAACACTTCAACATAAAATAAAAAACATTAATAATACTGCTGAACGTTTTGAGAAATTAGCCGAATTAGAGCCCCATAATAAAGAACTCTATCTCTCCTGCTCTTATACCGCCAAGGCTTTATTAAAATTTAGAACGAAACAAGGACTTTTACACAACGATACTGGACGATTTATAGAATTAGAAACCTTAAGTAAAGAGGAGAAAATAAAATTAAAGCGCTGTTTTAAATCGATTAACGAAGTTCAAGAACTCATAAAATTGCGTTACAAAATAAGTACTTTTATATGATTCGGTTTTTTAAAAAACATCGACCAGAAGATCCAGATTTTTGGAAGGCATATGAAGCTAAGTTTTCAGAAAAGCTTCCTGAGTTTATTGATGAAAACGAATTTATTATCCTTGATACTGAAACCACTGGGTTTGATTATGACAAAGATAGAATCCTTTGCATTGGCGCTGTCAAATTAAAAAGCAACACAATTGAAGTTGCTAATGCATTTGAAATATACCTCCACCAAGAGCAATTTAATCCTGAAACCGTAAAAATTCATGGAATTGTAAAAAACGACCCTGAAAATACGGCCACAGAAGCAGAAGCCATTCAGCAATTTTTAGATTATATTGGAAATGCTGTTTTGGTTGCTCATCATGCAAATTTTGATATTGGAATGGTTAATCATGCTTTAAAAAGGTTGCAACTTCCTAAGTTAAAAAATAAGGTGTTAGACACCATGACATTGTATCGAGCTACTAGAATTAACTCTAATCTTATTGATAGAAATAAACATTATAGTTTAGATGAGCTTGCTGAAAATTTAAATATTTCTTTAAAAGATAGACATACCGCTTCTGGAGATGCCATGATTACTGCTATTGCTTTTTTGAAAACTATTTCTAGGCTCTACAAAAATGAAAGAGGAAAGCTTAAAGATTTATTTAAAATAAAATAAAGATACTACTCCAAAATGGTTTCATTATAAAAAATCATCTAGTCATTTCGATTAAAAGGAGAAGTCGCATTCCAATATTTAACTCAACAATATTTTCTGTAATGAGATGCCTCCCGTTGGTCGACAAGACTGCGAGGCTTTAGTCGTTTTGACTGAAAGGAGAAATCGCATTCCTACATTTAACTCAAGAGTATTTCGGGTGATGAGATGTCTCCCGCTGGTCGACATGACTGCGAGGCTTTAGTCGTTTTGACTGAAAGGAGAAATCGCATTCTAATATATAACTCAAGAGTTTTTCGGGTAATGAGATGTCTCCCGTTGGTCGACAAGACTGCGAGGCTTTAGTCGTTTTGACTAAAAGGAGAAATCGCATTCCAACACTTAACTCAACAATATTTTCTGTAATGAGATGTCTCCCATTGGTCGACAAAACTGCGAGGCTTTAGTCGTTTTGACTGAAAGGAGATATCGCATTCCAATATATAACTCAAGAGTTTTCTGGTGATGGGATGTCTCTCGTTGGTCGACATGACTATGAGTATGAGTGTAAAAACACCTAAAAACTTAATTTATTTTACTTATTTATTATGATTTATAACTACGTAAAGAAACCCTAATTAGTTAGGCTTTTCAAACGTCTTACTATCTAAAGTATTTGTATTTAAAGATACTTTTGTAAAAGTTACAGGGGATTTATCTTTTGGAGCAACAACATTCCCTAAAGAATCTTTTGCATACCATACCAAAGTTTTTGGTAATTTAATTCCGTTTACCACTTGCCAATTATCATATTTTATAACACTGGTTTGGTCCTTTGGTTTATTATCAAAAAACGTTACGGTATATGCTAACCATTCCATTTGATGTGTATCTTTATTGTAATAAAGGTAGTAGTTATCTTTTGAGGAAGCTCCTACTCCATCTTGATATGCAATTTTTATTCCGGGGTACGTTTTTCCATCAACCACTAAAGGTTCTGTCTCGCTATATTTAATTCCATCGTCTGCTAGAACAAACGGCATAGCGTAGAAATAAAAGAATAGATTGTGATAAAAATCTGGATTCCCTTTAAAAGCAGCACTATCTTTTTCCATAAGCCATGCTTCTTCTCCGTTATAACCTACTGTATAATTAGACGATTCTATTATAGACTTCCTCGAATTTAAATCAACCGTATAGTTTTCTTCTCCCTTTGTAAAGAGAAGTGTTTTATTCTGTTGCCACGCATCCAAACTTCCATGCGCTTTAAAAACTTCTGCTAATTCTGAAGGGTATTTTTCTAAATTTAATTGTGAGGTTTCCTTTTTATTTTCGGAAGAACAAGCTATAATTATTACAACTAGAATGATTAGGGTAATTATTTTTTTCATGATTGAATTAGATATAGCTACTTTGACGAAAATAAAACAACTTCATTACATTGTGAATTATATAATTCTTAAATATTTTTAAAATAGAAAAGAGGCTGTCTAAAAAGTAATTCATAATTGTCGAGCTTGTCGAAGGATTTTTTGAGTGTTAGTTGTGAAACTTCGACAAGCTCAGTTTGACAAGCTCCTTTAGATGACATTTATAGTTTAGATACTTTTTAGACAACCTTGGAATTATTTTATTCTTACAATTTAGCTGCTAGCCCCGATGGAGCGGATACCCCGTTTGTGAGGCAGCGCCGAGCAAGCGTGTATGAGCGAGAGCGGGAAACAACATTGCTTTTAACGCATACCGCTATGCTCCTAATCTAATTTCTCTTTAATAATTTCGTCAACAACATCTGGATTTAACAGCGTACTCGTATCTCCCAAATTTGATAAATCGTTGGAAGCTATTTTACGTAAAATACGTCGCATAATTTTTCCACTACGTGTTTTTGGTAATCCGCTTACAAATTGAATTTTATCGAGTTTTGCAATCGGACCAATATGCTCAGTAATTTGCTGATTAATTTCGTTACGAACGTTATTTCTATCACGTGTTTCTCCTACTTCTTTCAAAATAACGAAACCATAAAGTGCATTTCCTTTAACGTCATGTGGGAAACCTACTATAGCGGATTCTGCCACTGCTGGGTGTTCATTAATAGCGTCTTCGATTGGTGCAGTCCCTAAATTATGACCAGAAACAATGACAACATCGTCTACACGGCCCGTAATTCTGTAGTAACCAACAGCATCTCGCAAAGCGCCATCTCCGGTAAAATACATGTTTTCAAAAGCAGAAAAATAGGTTTCTTTATACCGTTGATGATTTCCCCAAATAGTTCTGGCAATAGAAGGCCAAGGAAATTTTATACACATACGACCGCTAACGCGATTGCCTTTAATCTCTTTCCCTTCTTCATCCATCAATGCAGGTTGCACTCCTGGCAACGGCAAAGTAGCGTAGGTAGGAATAGTTGGCGTAGCATATGGAATTGGAGAAATCATAATCCCACCAGTTTCGGTTTGCCACCAAGTATCTACAATAGGACATTGCCCTTTTCCTACATTATCATTATACCAATGCCAAGCTTCTTCGTTTATAGGCTCTCCAACAGAACCCAATACTTTTAAAGAAGACAAGTCGTGTTTAGTTACAAAATCTAAATTTTCTTTTGCCAACGCACGAATAGCCGTTGGTGCTGTGTAAAACTGACTTACTTTATGTTTGTCTATAATTTCCCAAAAACGACCAAAGTCTGGATATGAGGGAACTCCTTCAAACATCACCGTTGTAGCCCCATTGGCAAGAGGTCCATAAACAATGTAACTGTGCCCAGTAATCCAGCCAATATCTGCAGTACACCAATAGACATCGTTTTCTTGGTATTGAAATATATTTTTAAAGGTATACGCCGTATTTACCATATAACCTCCTGTGGTATGAACCATTCCTTTTGGCGTTCCTGTGGAACCAGAGGTGTATAAAATAAATAATGGGTCTTCTGCATCTACAATTTCTGGTTCACAAACTGAGTCGGCTTCTTCGAGTAATGGTGCTAGCCACTCATCTCGATTTTCTTTCATATTAATATCTGTTCCAGTACGTTTTGCTACTAAAACAGTTTCTATACAATCACATTTCTCCAATGCTTCATCTACAATTCCTTTTAAATCTATTGATTTATTTCCTCGGAAAGAACCATCCGAAGTAACTAATAGTTTACAATCGGAATCGTTAATTCGTGTTGCTAATGCTGTGGAAGAAAACCCTGCAAAAACAACCGAATGAATTGCTCCTATTCTAGCACATGCCAAAACAGAAACGGCCAATTCTGGAATCATAGGAAGGTAAATACATACACGATCTCCTTTTTTTATTCCTTTTGATTTTAGCACATTTGCGAATTTGCAAACACGCTCGTGTAAATCTTTATACGTAATATGTAAAGCTTCTTCTTCAGGACTATTGGGCTCCCATATAATAGCGGTTTTATCGCCTCGGGTGCGCAAATGCCTATCTATACAATTCTCGGTAATGTTTAATTTGGCTCCTTCAAACCATTTAATTTCGGGTTTGGTGAAATCCCATTCTAAAACATTATCCCATTTTTTTCGCCATATAAAGTGCTCTTCGGCTACTTCTCCCCAAAAACTCTCTGGGTCGCGAACAGACTTTCGGTAAACTTGAAAATACTCTTCTAAGTGTTTGATGTGGTAATTACTCATGGTGACTAATGTACTTATTTTTATGGAAAATACCTAAAACGAAAACGATAGAAATGTAACATTCAAAGTAGTAGAAAATCAAAAACACAAACTACAAATAATTAATTATCAGCTAAATACAATATTTTACTTTACAATTATATATTTATAATCAAAAATCCAAAAATTAGCAGTTTGTAAGATAATAATAGCTGTTAATAGTTTAACAGAAGTAGTTAAGCGAAAAAACAACTTTTATATAATTAATTGATAACAAAAAAGAGGCTGTCTAAAAAATAACTGAAATCATTAATGTCCGAGTAAAAATACAAGACCGCTTCGCTGTAAGAGAAAAGAACAAAGACTAAATATTAACTATTATAAAATGAGTAGTTTAAAGAAATAACATTACTAAACTCCTCTTTTTATTCATTTTTATTAATAGCAAGGGGGCTATTTTAAAAACCTCTATTAACCCTTGATATATGTGGAATGGAATAAACGCGGTCTGCTTTTATCGGACAACAATAAACTAAAATCTAAAGGAGCTTGTTGAAGGATTTTTTTGAGTGTTAGTTGTGAAACTTCGACAAGCTCAGTTCGACAAGCTCAGTTCAACAAGCTCAGTTCGACA
Organism: Galbibacter sp. L-19; assembly: GCF_056857615.1. Taxonomy (NCBI): domain Bacteria; kingdom Pseudomonadati; phylum Bacteroidota; class Flavobacteriia; order Flavobacteriales; family Flavobacteriaceae; genus Galbibacter; species Galbibacter sp. L-19. The sequence goes on along the minus strand of NZ_JBSXNL010000043.1, from coordinate 4,270 downwards.
AACTCAGTTCACAAGCTCCTTTGACAAGCTGGATAACAACTATGAATTACTTTTTAGACAGTCTCTTAGAGTTTATCACTATTATATTATTATATCTACTCTCTTGATTCAAGCGCACGAAGTATTAAAAGGAAATACTAAAAAATATTTCGACGCAAGTGTTCGAGTATTTAAACTTCGATTATCGAATAAATCATATTATTACTGGTGTAACCCTCTAGCTCTTAAGTATTGAAGAAGTAATGCAGGTCTATCTGTTTGTATCATATCTACATTAGCATCTATAAACCAATTATAAATTTCTGGATTTAGTAAGGCTTTCTCATCGTCATGACCTCCATTATGTTGTGGCCATAATGAATTGACCCAGACTCCTGCTCCTTTATCTCTGATATCCTTAAATTTTTTAATAAGACTAATTGTATCTTGTGGCACCGTAAATTCAAATGCTATAGGCACTTCACTTTCTAGATATTCTTCAATGATATGTTCGGCATTAGGATTATTAAGTTTAACTATTGGCATAAAATATACCTCATCTAAAAACTGCCCAAATTCGGCTTCCACTTCTTTTTTAGTTTTATTCCCTTTAATTACAATCTGATTTAAGGTCTCTGTTTTTTTAGCTATCTCAAAACATTTGTCAAAAATACTATAGCTTTTATCTAAGTTTACTAATATTTTCCCTTTGCATAGACGTAAAGCTTCCTCTAAAGTTGGTATTTTATTTGGCGTTTTAACCCCTAAGCCATCTAATAAATGTAGCGTTTTTAGGCTATCCAGCGTCCAATTACTAACCAATCCTTGTCCATTTGTTGTTCTATCTAAAATCTCATCATGCATTAGTACAAGCTTACCATCTTTTGTTTCTCGAACATCTATTTCCACCATATCTACCCCCATATCTATGCACGACTTAATAGCTTGCAAAGAGTTTTCTGGAGCATTTCGCCAATCTCCTCGATGCGCTACAACCATAATTTCCTTATTAGTAGAGTCTTCAAGGTTACCTATTAAAAGTGGGATTTTAGATTTACTATTTGCGTTTCTTAAATTTTTAGATTTCAAATAATTAATTAAAAATTGAGGACGATCCGTTTGAATAATATTTGCCCCATGATCTATTACCCAACCATAATGCTTATCTGGATTCTCAACTGCAACATCATCCTGATGAAATGCGCATAACTTACCCCATAAAGTATTTACCCAAACGGATATTTTATGCTCTTTTATTTTAGAAATTGCATCAAAAATAGAGGATTCCTCATCACTGTAAATAACTTCAAAAGCTAAAGGATTTAACTGCTCAATATAATCGTTTGTGTATTTTACAGGATCTTTAATCAGTTCATCTTCTGCTTTATAAATATTATAATCTGCTGGCCAAACCATTGGCATATAATTAACTTGCTTTAGCAAATTGCCATGTTTTTTTATCATTACCTCATAGGGGTCATTTCCTTTAAAAATACATTGTTTTAAAGTTCCTGTTTCCTTTAAAATTGAAACTGTTTGAGGTAAATATTCCCATGCTTTATCTAAGTTTAGTAAAATAGATTTGTCTTTAACAGCAAGCATCATTTCTTTAAGCGTTGGCACTTTATGAGCAGTTATTCCATTGGCTCCATTTTTTAAAGACAACTCCTTAATCTCCTCAAGCGTTTTGTCTTTAACCTTTCCAGTTCCTGTTGTGGTACGATCTAACGTTAAATCGTGAATAACAACCAATTGATTATCTTTTGTTATTCGAATATCTATTTCAACAATCTCAACTCCCATTTCAATACAGTTTAGAACGGCTTTTATGGAGTTTTCTGGTGCATTTCGCCAATCCCCTCTATGCGCTACCACCATTACGTGATCATCACTTGGGTTATCTATCATCTCAATAATATCTTGATACGACTGAAAGTAACCTCTTGAATTCTGAGATGAAATATTTATTGAAAAAAGTAAAAAGCAACATAAAGAGACTATTATTTTATGTGTTTGATTCATCTTTTTTTTATTGTTTTTAATTGGTCTGATGTAATATTTTTGATTAACATATAGTTTAAGAGGTCTAAAAAGTAATTTATAGCTTTCAATCTCATCAATTTTTTAAGCTCCAAACATTTGAAAAATCCTTTAACAAGCTTAGGATAACATATCGAGTTTAAATACTTTTTAGACCTCTATATAGGATTAATATCCTGGATTTTGCTCTAAAGCACTATCTGTAGCTATTTGTTTAGCAGGGATAGGCATTAGCAAACGATTTGAATCTGAAACTCCTAATACTTCTCCTGCTCTATTTTGTCGTAAAATATCAAACCATCTGTGTCCTTCCCATACTAATTCTAATCTACGTTGTAAATCTATCTCGTTAAATACTGAATTTTTATCCTCTAAACCTTCATAAAGTCCTAGATTTACACGCTCTCGAATTTCATTTAAATATCCAATTGCAATGTCTATATTACCTCTTTGGTTCTCAATCTCAGCTAACATTAAAAGTACTTCTGCATATCTCAAAACCACCCAGTCACTTTCCGAATCTCCAATTACGGTAGATGGGATTGCTAGTTTTTTGCTATAAGCAATTCCAGATTCTAAAACATCTACATACACTCCTTTTCGTAGATCATCTTCCTCATACAAATCATAAAAATCAGGTTTTAATACTCCATGTCCTTTAGTTCCTGTCATATTCCCTTCTACTCTTCCTGTTGGATTAAACATTCTATAAGCATCTGTTCCTTCACTATTTGCATTAATCCCAGAAGCAAATTGTACTGCAAAAATGATTTCTTCGTTCAATTCATTTTCAGTTGAAAAAACTTCTTCTATAGGTATAAGTTTATGACTTTTTGATTTTACAACTTCAATTAAATTGTCATAAGCGTTTGGATAATCTCCTAGAGTTAAATATACTTTTCCTAAAAGTGTATATGCTGCAGTTTTTACAACTCTCATTTTGTTGTCCTCATTTCTATTTGGTAACAAGTCTACAGCGAGAGTTAAATCTGTTATAATTTGATTATAGACATCTTCTTTTGGGGTTCTAGTCTGCCCAAAATTATCCTGAGGATTTATTATTTCCTCCACAACTAATGGTACATCTCCAAATATTCTCACCAAATTAAAATAGTATAAAGATCTAATAAATAACATTTCACCTATTCTTGCTTTTTTAGTGGTTGCATTATCATACGCTATATCTTCAATTCTATTTAAAACTATATTTGCACGTTGTATCCCTTTATAAGCATCTCTCCAAACATTTTCAATGAGTCCATTTTGAGGAATTACATTATATTGACCCGTTGTGCATTTAGAAAAAGTTGTGCAAACTGCTAAAATGCAGTAAATTGTAGTAACCACACTATAATTTATATGCACAACTTTCAAGCAAATTACGACAAAATCCTCAAGGTTTTAAAAGAATTGGATTGTAAAATGGATTATTTACATCAAATCCGTAAACCTAAATTAAGAGATAAAGAGCTTATAGCTATTGATTTAACATCAGAATATATGAGTGTTGATAGTGAATGCCAGCTTTTTCGAATGTTACCTGCTGGTCTATCCAGCAAAATAGAGCGCAGTGTCTACAATAGAAGAAAGCGTAAGTTGTTTTCTTTTAGAGAATCACTTCGCAAGGCATTAGTGAGAAAGTTGAATAAATCTGAGCATTGTTATATTGTTGACAGTATGCCGTTAGAGGTCTGTAAATTATCAAGAAGCGCTAGAAGTAAGATATGTAAAGAACAAAACTACAGTCTGCCCGAAAAAGGATATTGTGCAAGTCAATCAAGCCATTATTATGGATATAAATTACATGCTGTCTGTTCTGCTCAGGGTGTTATCGAAAGTATGGATATTAGTCCAGCCTCTGTGCACGATATTAATTATTTAAAGGATATAAAGCATCAATTAAGTGATTGCATATTACTTGGTGATAAAGGGTATTTGTCGGCTGAATATCAATTGAATTTATTTGAATATCATAATATTAGACTTGAAACCCCTATGAGAACAAACCAGCATAACTATAGGGAGCAGCCGTACGTTTTTAAGAAATCCAGAAAGCGTATTGAAACATTGTTTTCTCAACTTTGCGACCAATTTATGATTCGAAGGAATTATGCTAAATCTTTTGAGGGATTCAAAAACAGAATATTATCTAAGATTACGGCTATGACGGTCATTCAATATATAAACATATTTGAATTCAACAGAAATATCAATAACCTAAAAATCAATATTGCCTAAATGCACAACGGGT
>NZ_JBSXNL010000042.1:0-63556 GCF_056857615.1 Galbibacter sp. L-19 | reverse complement strand
TTGTTTGATTTTTCGCATGTCTAAATGTGTGTTTGCCATGGTTATTTTTCTTGATTATAACCATACAAGTTATTTAATACATGCTCTTTCTAGAGGTGGGTCAATTTAGACAGGAATACCCGGGTCACTTTAAATAGGATTCAGTGGGTCACTTTCGCAGGATTACATGGGTCAGTTTGGCAAGAATTTCCACATATAGCGCTACTTTAAACATCCAATCATTTTCAAGAAAATGTCTCTGAGAGATTTTCTTGTTATCATACTTCTCAATGACTAGCATTTTAAAATATTTTAAAAATGAATTAACCTTTATGCTTAAATGTTCGACAACATTTTCCAGATAATTTTTGTTATTAGCTAGGCGATAAAAAGCTATAGAAGTTGGGCTCTCTTGCTGCTCAAAAAGAGTTTGTTTTACGGGTGAAAGATCTAAAAATTTATCTAGGCAGAAAGATGTCAGGAATTTATGTTTAAATTCCCTTGTAGTGGTTGAAACATTATAGAAAATTGTACTGGTTACTATTAAAGCTGCCACAGTATCCGGTTGCATAAAATCTTGCGAACGTAATAAAAAAGATTGTGCAATTTCTAATTTGCCCGTAATCTTTCTATTATGAATTTTAGTAGAATTGATCCATTTTAAATGCTTAAGGGATTTATCCTTTTTCCAAGGAGGATTTCCTAATATGAAATTCGGTTTTTGCTTTTTGACTACTTCATTAAATTGATGGTCTAAGTCGAAACAATCTGCTTCAAATAGGTTTTCTCCCAAGAAGTTTGGGAAAGGGTATTTTTCGATATCCTTTGGACTTTGATAATCCAAAAGAGCAATATATATAGAGAAGCAGGTTACTTTTAAAGCTTCTGGATTAATATCGATTCCGTAAAGATTTTCTTTGGCAATGTTTCGAATGCGTTTGCTAAAATCCTTATTATTCTTTTTTCCTTTTAGGTCGATTTCTTTTTCAATCATCTTTCTCAAAGACTGAACTAAAAAAATACCGGAACCTACAGCTACTTCGAATATTTTACAAGAAGAAGAAGTGCTATTCGCTAAATATTTATCGACCGTATCATTTAAAACATATTCTACTAAAAAAGGAGGCGTATATACCGCTGCGTCCAATTTCCTTTTTTCTTCATCAATTAATGATTCGTAAATACCAGAGATTACTTCTACAGGAATAATTGAGAAATCAAAAATATGAAAATAATACCCCTCGAATATTGCGCCCTGTTCTTGTATTTCCCCTTTAAAAACATCCGCTAGGAATTGAGACTGTTTTGAAGTTAATTTAATATTGACTTCCTTGAATAAAACACCATTGAAATTTTTATTGAGCCTGCTGAATAAGTTATCCAGTTTAGTTGGTTCCTGTATTATTCTACTAAAACTAAGTCTTTTCTCGTCTAAGGAATTACCTCTTATTTCTTCATCATCGATTTTAACCCCTCTATCAATTAAATAACGAATAAAAATTAATCGGAGAATTAAAGAGTTCGCTTCATTTTCGGTAAGTCCATTAGGTTCATCAATTAAAATTTGCCTAACCGATCTTATATTTTGAAATAGACGCTCATTTACTCTTTTTCTATATTTGTTCTTTTTTGTAGTTTCTAAATATTCTTGTTGTAGCCATTTCCACGTAGATCCGCTTTGAAGATTCCAAAAAGAAAACCTCTCCTGTCTTTCCTCTGGACTCAAGGGGATTTCTTCAAGACTCTTTTCTTTTTTATGGTAATTCAAGGCATTATAAACCTTTACATCTTGTTTTTTAATTACAAAAATTACCGGTGAGTTATCGAAAGACCATACCTGTTTATGAATTTCTAACTCCCGATTTGATCGATCATTTTCATCGAGATAAAAAAATAGCAATAAGGGCTGCTGATTAAAAACATAATACGCATCAGGATTAATAATGTCTATTTTTTGTTTTACTTCTGGAGTAAATCCATTGAAAGGAATACCAAGTGCCTTATCCCTAAAATAGACCGCGTGGTGTTCGATTAGCCCTAATTGATTTAATATGTTTTTTAAAGGTGCGATTAGAAATTGAATTTTGTCTTTGCAAAAATAGAAGATTTAACAGACCACCCATAACATAAATTACTTTTGTTTTACCATTGACGAAAAAATTAACGACCAATTTAAAAAGGAGAAGGTCTATACTATTTCTTTCCTTAAAACGGCCCTTTCTCTCTTGGCCCTTGCTGCGTAACCTTCCATTGACCATCTACCTTTAGAAGCTTGAACAATTCAGGATTTTCCTCATAAGAGGTTGTAAACCTTACCCAAGCGGTCTTATCATCGGCAGTTTCTTCCAGCATTTTAAAATTGGAATCCCCTGATTTTCCTGCTGCCATTAAATCCTGTATCGATTTTAGACCTTCATAGCCTTCGGGGGTGGTATGTTTTTTTAGGGTGGTATTATCTTCATTGTAGAAACTTTCCACCACGATTTTTGAAGTTTCGCTCGGCGAAAGGTCTTGTTTCCCTGCACAGGACAGAAAAAATACTACTAACGAAAAAATGGCTATTCTTTTCATAATGATATTAATTTGGGTTATTGATAAATCTATGCGATATTTTTAATTTTAAGTGCCTTTCCCCGTTCTTTTCGTTGATCTCTAAAACCGCCCTGCGGTCATTGCTTATCGAAAATTTTGGCAGCACGTAAACCAATTTTACGGTTTCATTTTCAACTACTTTGGTGGGCAGATTATATTTAAAAATAGGCTCTTGATAAAGACTTTGCAATGATTTCTTTTTACCCTTTTGTCTCGTCTCTACCGATAATTTTAAGAAATTCAGATCGTAATCCAAGGTAGATTTATTTTCAATCTGGATTACGAAGTAAAGCTCTTCCTTATCAAAAACAATGTTTTCAATACTTAAAACGATGCCCTCATTTCGCTTTTTTATACGACCAATCCGTTGCTTTCGATCAATTAAATAGGAACAAAATTTTTGGTAATAATAGACCTCATTTCCCAACTCCTTCTTAAACACAACTACTTTTGTCGAATCAGCAACAATAGGCTTTTCATTGCCGATGCTTTTAGACTTCGGTATAAAATAATTCAGTCTATCAAGCTGTTTCTTATACCTTACAATATACGAAAAAACTGCACCATTTCTATTGACCACCAACAGATTACTTTCCATTCCTGGCTTTGCTTGGAGCAATCCAAAATACTGTTCTTTCTCGCGATTGTAGGTGAATACAAAATTGTCTGACCCCGTAATTCCCTGACGTATGGGTTCTGGGAAGAACAAGGCCACGTTCTTTTGGTCATTGGCATAAATGGTATCGAGTGTGATAGGTGTTTGCGCTTTTGCGAAGGCTGTACCGCACAGAAATATTGAGATAAAAATATAATTTTTCATAAGAGTGAGTTTTTAAATGCCCTACTTGTCCCGAATTCAGTTCGGGATTATGGGGTCATAATTTAGGCTTTAGGATTAGTCTGTAATTGTTGAGTACGGTAACCTTTACGTTCCGGTGGTTGCGCTGAAATATCTTTTTGAAACCGCTTACTTGTGGTACACCCGTAATGTTTATGTCATCCACCATATCGCCTACAACTTCGCTGGTTACCTCTGCACGAAAGTTGTTTTCCACATAAATGCCATCGCTACCATCCTGTAGATCGAATGCTTTCAGTTTTGTGGGTTGATGTTGAATGTTCTCGATCTCAATCAAAACCCGATTGGGCTGAAAACTGATAAAACCGTAAATTGGAGTGTTTTTTGGAATCCGTTTGCTATTGATGGTGGCGGTTTTGGTCAGGCGCATCCGCAAACGCGAATTTGCCTTGACTTTTTGGTCACCATCTACAACGGCATAGATTACAGCATCCGTTGAACCGGACACGGAAACAGTGCTTTCCTTGGGATCGGAAGCAAAAAACAACTGGTGTTCCAGCCCCATTTCCTTTGCAGCAATTTTTTCTTCCGCTTTTATTGCAGCGGAGTCAACCACTTTTGCGACCTTGACAACAGTTTTCTTAACCCCAATATTCCGATAATTTTTTTCGGAATACTTGATTTTCCCTGCGGAGTAGATACTATCCACAATGCGTTCCTTTTCCTGTTCGGGCAAATCTGGATCGTAAAAGCCGAGGGAATCGATCAGCTTTTCATCGTAGATGCTTGGTGCGTTGGTTTCCCGCACTTCCTTAAGATCATTGATGGCATCCAGTTTGGAATCGTACTCCTTTTGATCTTCTTCCAATGCGGGAACCGACGTCTCTTTAAGGTTTTCGTTTTCACTTTCATCATTGCCCATAACCATAATGGAATAGGAAATCAGGAAAATGAATACTACGGCAAGCACCGCTGCAAAGACTATTTTGTTCTTTTCTATCTTCATAATCATTGGTTTTTAAATGCCCATTATGGGCTTTCAATTTTCATTGTTCAGTTTTTTAAGGGATTTTTCAAAATAGTTCGTAATCAACAATCCGTGTGGATTGTTGGGGAAGTTTCGGTCGACCGTAATCAGGTTTCCGGTGGAAACCAGTTCATAAGTATCGATAATCGAACCCCGATTGATTTCAAATACGGTAACCGTCTTGAAGGTGTAAACTCCATTTTTTTCCTCGACTTGGGAATCGATACTGACCACCTTTTGGACTAATGAATATTGCAGTAACCGATTATAGACACCATCGGCCTTCTTTTGGCGATAGAGATTGTCCACGGAACTGTTACCCAACCAAAGTGCCTTTTCCAAGTTCTTTTCATAATTGCTTGCATCAATGTTGTAGAAGTAATTGTGGAACAGTTCCAAATGGGCCAAGGCTTCCACCTTAAAGTTTTCCTTTTGGGTAACGAGTTTTAGGGGAATAATACTTCCATCGGTATTGATCGCAAAGGCATTGTTCAGGACTTTTTTATTGATGTTGAATACCATCCAAACGGCAAAGAAACTGGACAAAACGGAGCAAATGACAACGGCCAAGACGATGAACCGATTAATTCTAAGGACTGCGTAAATATTTTTATAAGGTGTTTTCATCTGTATGGGTTTTAGGCAGTAAATAATTTTAGGGTAAATGAGGTCGCGCGCTGGTAAAGTTTGAATTTTAGAAAGACGATAAATCCTACCGAACCAAGCTGTACGACCGGGGCAAAAAAGCCGCTACCAACGTCAGTTCCAAATAAGTTCGTCCAGAAATTGGTATTTATCTCGGTATAAAGCGCATTGACGAATACATTGACCAGAAAAAACGCAGGTACCAGCATATAAACGGCAGCGTACAATTTGAAAAAGTTATAGGCGAGCGAACGGAACTTTTCAAAAACGGCAAGGCTTATGACCAATGGGAAGAATGCCTGCATTATTCCCAACAAGAAGAAACGTTCCGCAAGGAATAATGGGTAAATGAACAAATCGAGAATCCATAATATTGTACTCACGACGAAGGCAAATATCTTAAAACCGAAAAGTGGTGTTACCAAAGCTTCATAAAGCAAAGACATTGCGGCCTGGGCTGCTTTTATAATATTTACCTCTTCCTCAATGGGAATATCCTGCATCTGCAAGGGCAACAAAGCCGGAGCAGTTCCCCGATATTGTCCTTCGATGGCCACCAGAATACCGTCAAAAAAGCCCAATATCTGTGTTGAAAATATGACCAGAAGAACGACCGCGAAATTTTTGATCAGTTCCGCTGGACTTAATCCCCAAGTATAACCACCCTGATCTGCAACGCCCTCATTATATTTTTTGAGGATGTTGATCAGAAAGAACAGTACGGCAAGCGTTTTCATTCCCGCAATGGTATATTGTGAGAAGCTGCTGTTCTGTATGGTCTGGAAAACGGTATCAACGTATTCCAAGCCTATCCCTAAAATGATTGCCGCGGTCATAATTAATATCCTGTTTCCCTATTATTGATTTTATCCTGCATCTTGCGGAAAGAAATTATATCTCGGTATCGTTTAGTTTTCAATGTGATTTCCGAAACCATTTCTTTCGATTCCAGTTCTTTTTCTTTCAAGATTTCTGCACGTTCGGCATCGCTCATTTTTAGATAATCACTTGATAAGACTTGATCAATAAAGTCAACCGTTTCCAAGGAGTTTTGAACTATGGCATCGAACGATTCCACAACTCTGCTAACTTCATCTGGTTTGATGTAAGGCGAGTTCAGGATATCCTGTAGGTCATTTTGCATTACATTGATAAGGCGCTGATTATTCTGACCAATTTCTTGAACAGCTCTTAACTGTTGTACCACGCTTGATACTTTCTCAATGCTTTCCTTCGCATCTTTTAGGAACTTTACAGACTTTATCATTTGAGCCGTCTGTTTCCCAGATTCTATAAGTTGCTTTACCAAGCTGATAAAATTGGTATTGTCATAAGTAGGCATTCCTTGCGCTTTCATATTGAAGCTGAACAGTAATGCCATTGCGAGAATTAAGAGTTTTGTTTTCATTGTTTATATATTTTAAGATGAATATTCCGTGATTGCTTTTTCCATATCCTGATGTTTTTCGAAAAGCTTCATTATTTCTTCATTTTCCTTTCCATCCGTGAGATAAGCGGCATATACTTCCTTGGGAACTTCAAGCCTAAAAATGTTACTCTCCTTACCAATCTTGATGAACATTTCGGTGTACTTTCGTTTTCCGGAAAGATTGTTCTTGATGGATTTTAATTGGTTTAAATCGTGGCTTGATAGGTTAAGCCGCTTGACAAGTTCCGCATAGCCTTTCTCGTTGTTCAGGCTGTAGATAACCTGTGTATTTTCTATGATGCTTGCCGAAGTTGAATTATTTGGAAGTTGATTGATGGATTGCAGAATAATCCCAATCGCTCCGTTCTGTTTACGGATGGCCTGATAGTAGAATTCAACACTTTCCAGTACGTTTTCAAACTTCAGTTGCTTGGCAAATTCATCGAACAGGATGATGCCTTTTTCAGCTCTGTTTTTCCAAATGGTTCTTTGGATGGCAGACTTTATCAGTTTCAACATTACGGAAAGGATTTCCTTATTGTCCTTCACTTCGTCCAGTTCAAAAACGATGAGCCGTTTATCCTCGATTTTATAGGTCTGATCTTCGCTAACTTCAAAGAGGAAGCTATATAGCCCATCGCCAACATACTCCGACATTACGTGCAAAAAGCCCGTAACATTGAAGTAGTCAGGATGGATTTTGAGCTGACCCAAAAGATCTTTTTGGTTGCGCTCGATAAAATGATAAAAACCATCCAAGGAGTGGTTTTCTAAAGTGCTATCATAATAATGGCGCAATATTTTCTTGACGGAAACAGATTGTGCCTTGGTTACTTTTAAATCGGAAGCGAACAGCTCAAATAGGAACACCGATAAATCTTCCAAGCGTTCCGGTGTTAGGTCATTGATATCGCTGATGTAAAATGGGTTGATTCCCAGGTTCTTTCCACTTTCATAGCGCAAGACGGTGTACTGTTCTGGATAGAGTTTGGCGAATTTGGTATAAGAACCGCCCAGATCAATGATGACCAGGCGCACGCCACTTTCAAAATATTGGCGCAGAATATTATTGGCCAAAAAGGATTTCCCTTCACCGGTGGGTGCGAAAATGGCAAAGTTGCGTGCCTTGATACGTTTTTTGTGTTCGTCCCAAACATCCTTCAGAACTGGGATGTTATGTTCCCGGTCATTGAAGATGATACCGGTATCATCCGACTTGTAGTTGGTATTATTGATGAACAGACAAAGCGCGTGTTTGAGATCCGTTACGTACAAATCATTGTTAGAGAAATTGGAGGAAAAGCAGCAGTAGCTGTTCAGGATATAATTTTTACGTTCTTCGCCCCTTGGATAATATGGAATAATGTCCAGTTCCTTAAATTCAGTCTTGATTTTAGAACCGATGCGGCTTAGGTTGGCGGCATTTTTATCCCAATAGACGATGTTCAAATGACCACGGATAATCCGTGCATTATCATCGGCATTGATCTGGTCAAGGATGTGCTGGATTTTTCCTAATACCACTTTGTTTTGCGAACCAAAGTTGGAACTCTTGTTCAGTTCCTCGACTTTTTTGTCCAGCAGCTTGCGCCATTTTTGTTTGTCGTCCAGATACAGGATTTGGTTGACAATGTGGCTTTCGTTAAGCGTAAGCCCTATGCCATCAATAAACCCTTGATGAAACACAAAATCGTCAGAAGTGAATTTCTCATTGGTCTTGCTGCTCTGTACACTTTCGCCAAAGCACAGTTCGCTGTTGATGGCCAGGGCATCAAAATAATTTTCGCCGATATTGACGTTCTTTTTTTCCAGTAAAATATCGGTATCAAAACCTTCGTTGAAGCCATTGAAATAGCCATTCGTTAGATTTTGAATTGAATCCGCATCAAGTGGAGAAAATTCCATTTTGCGGCTGTTGTTGATAAAGGAAACCGAATCGTTGACCGAACCGATAAAACGTTGCACGGTATCATCTAGTTCCCTGATAATACTCTTTGAAACCTTTCGGAACGGGTTGACATATTTGGGATTGTTGAGCGCTTTGTTCTTGGTCAGAACAAAGAACAGGAAGCAGCGGTGCTCCATATACTCACGTCCTTTGAAATGGTCGTGGGTCGCCTTTTCCAAAAAGGTCTTATTGGGAAGTTGTTCTGATGTATAGCTCTTTTTGAGATAAACATCCTGTTTGTGGACAACCGTACCAACAGGTAATGATTTTAAGGCCTGAAACCAAGCCCCGTGCATATCCTCAAAATCCTTTTCGGACAGCGAGTATATTTCAGGCAGGTTGCCTTCATAACACAAAACCACATTGCCATTGTTGGCAAAGATGATATTGTTCTGAATATCTGCGATGGATTGGTATGCCGAAAGATTAATCTTGTTCATAATTGATGCCGGAATTTCTTTTGTTACTGATGATTTTTGGGAAAGCTTTTGCCATCTGGAAAATTTGTGGATTGCTTGTAATTCGGGTCAGGGCGATATATAGAACTGAATTGATAAGCAATACGCCAATGATAATCCCGAAGCTGAACGAAAAGATGATGATGAGTAGCGAAGCAAGAATGGAAACCATCATTATTGCAAAGAGGGATATGGGCAGCCCAAAAATGACCGCCCGTTTCCTGATGTTTTTATAAACCTCGAACCGCTTCATTATACTACGATTCCGATTAGGTAGGTGAAAATGCCTACTACTGCACCAGCAATCAAGACAAAGACGAGCACACGGGTAATCCCTTTTTTGAGATCGGCGTTTTCCCCGAAGAAATGTCCCGCGTTGAACAGGAAGCCAATCAGGAAGATTACACCAAGGATTATTGGAAAAATTGTCCTAATTGTGCTAGAAACATCGTCAACTGAATCTTCGATTCCTCCAATTTGTGCAAAAAGTGATGTTGAGAGCAACGAAAGAAAAGTTGCCAAGTAGATTGATTTTTTCATAACGGAACAGTTTAATTTTTTGATTCGTTTTCGTTAAGGGAAAAGTACATATATTTGTATTCAAATACCTGAAAATCAAATATTTGTGAATAAAATATTATTTGGTATTAATTGAATTCCGTTGCCATTATTTGGTATCAAATTTTATGAATTTTGGAAGGCAAGTTGTTGATAACTCAAAGATTGAAAATGAAAAAAGTGCTCAAAAACGTCAGTTTTGTCTTTTTGCTCCTAAAAATGTGCATCGTTTTTGGGCAGAAACCAGCAACTCAAAAACGAATTGTTATTGATGTTGGTCACGGCGGAAAAGATTCCGGTGCGGTAGGAATTAATTTCGTACAGGAAAAGGATGTCGTACTGAACATCGCTCTGGAAGTTTTAAGGCTTAACAAAAAGTCAAAAACACCGTTGGATATTTTTTTGACCCGGTATAACGATACGCTTATTTCATTATCTGATAGAACCAAGTTGGCAAAGGCTCTTAAAGCTGATTTGTTTATTTCCTTGCATTGCAATCATTCAGATAATGCTAACGCAAGAGGCATTGAAGTTTATGTGACTAATACTAAATCTCAGTTTTCAGGCCTCTCAACCTTGCTTGCTTATCTGTTGCAGGCTTGTTTTAAAAAAGAATTGGGTTTTGAGAGTAGAGGCGTGAAGTTTGCGAATTTTCAGGTGCTTTGAGAAAGTGTTGATTACCGCCCTGCTGTTTTAGTAGAAGTTGGATTTCTTTCCAACGAAGATGAAGGGTTCTATTTTTTGCAGCCTTCTAAAGTCAAGGCCGTGGCGATGGCTATTTTAAAAGGAATCTATAACTACTCAAATAAACGATTATGAAAGACGTATTCATCGAAACAATTAAAAGCATCCGAGAAGTATTGAAAGTTTTTTTGTCAGAAGTTCTAAGGCAGATTTATGACCTGAAAAATAAGAAATGAGTATTTTTATACAACAAGTTCATCACCAGATAAAAAAGCATAATGGAAACTCAAATGTACGGAACAAAGGAAGAACAGGAAAACGCTATTCGTTACTACGATAAGCTTTCCGTCCTTTACGATTACATCTCAAATTGGTATTATAAAAAAGCCAGGAACTATGCCATCAAAGAGCTTCAACTCAAAAATGGACAGACCGTATTAAACGTGCCCTGCGGAACAGGGGTCAACTTTAAATATTTCAACGAATATTTGAACAATACAGGACTTATCATTGGCATTGACCTGTCGAGTGGAATGCTTGATAAGGCCAAACAAAAAATAGAAAAAAACGGTTGGACAAATGTCAAAATAGAATTAAACAACGCCACAAAAATTGATCAGAATTGGCTTGATTATCGGGATGAACAAATTATCATCGACTCCGTTTTTTGCGACCTTGGTTTGTCTGGGCTGCCCGAATGGCGAAACATAATCGACAATATGATTTCAATTTTAAAACCAAACGGTAGAATTGTTATTCTCGACTGGTATCTTGAAAAACCAAGTTTAAAGGGCGATTTTGGAAAATGGATTGGGAAAGGCGAAGTGGACAGACCAATATACCAATATTTAGAGACGAAGGTTTCCAATTTTAAAGTGGATGATAGTTTTAATTATGGAGGTGTATTTGTCGCTTCTGGTAGTAAACCCGAATAAACCTTATACACTGTTTATGAAAAAGCATTCAATTTAAATTTACTTTTTGTATCACCAGCCTACTCAAAAGCTACCAAATTAAAAAATCTAAGTTTTTTTGCACTTCATTAATTTAGTATTTGCTTAAATAAGAAATAAATGTAACTTTGTGCTATGGAAAATAATTCTTGCATAAGACAACAAGCCGATATTGAACAAATAAATCGTTGCAAAAACATAGTTTCAGAATTAAATGAATCGTTCGACTATTTAGCGAATGGACTTTCTTTAGTTGGAAACAGCGTAAGACTTAAAATACTTTACTTACTCTTTGAGGAAAAAAAACTTTGTGTTTGTGATTTAAGCGATATTCTTGGAATGAACATTTCTGCTATTTCCCAACACTTAAGGAAAATGAAAGACCGAAATCTATTAGAAACCGATAGAGAAGCTCAAACGATTTTTTACTCACTCACGGCTGAATACGAAAAATTACTAAATCCATTCTTTGAGATACTTGACAAAAACAAAATTTTAGAAACGATATGAAAAGCGAAAACAAATTAATTGGTGCAGGTTTGTTAACTGCTATTACAGCTTCATTATGTTGTATTACGCCAGTTTTGGCTCTAATCGCTGGAACAAGCGGAATTGCTTCAACATTTTCTTGGATTGAACCTTTTAGACCTTATTTAATTGGACTGACAATTTTAGTTCTTGGCTTTGCTTGGTATCAAAAACTTAAACCTCAAAAAGAAATCGACTGTGATTGTGAGACGGACGAAAAACCAAAATTTATTCAATCAAAAAAGTTTTTAGGAATTGTGACCGTATTTGCAATTGTAATGTTGTCTTTCCCATATTATTCAGGAATTTTTTACCCAAACACAGAAAAGCAAATAATTGTAGTTGACAAATTGGACATTAAAACAACTGAATTTAAAATCAGCGGAATGACCTGTGCGAGTTGCGAAGAACACGTAAATCACGAAGTAAATAAACTCAACGGAATTGTAAACTCAAATGCGTCCTACGAAAATGGAAATGCAATCATTGAATTTGACAAAACTAAAACCAACGAAACGGAAATCGAAAAAGCAATTAAATCAACAGGTTATAAAGTAACCGACAAAAAAGAAATCAATTAGTATGAAAGAATATGATGTATTTATAATTGGTTCGGGAATGGCAGGAATGACCATCGCCAATAAATGTGCCTCAAAAGGCCTGAAAGTCGGGATAACGGATGAATTACCTTACGGTGGCACTTGTGCATTGAGAGGTTGTGACCCAAAAAAAGTGATTATAGGCGCTACGGAAGTACGAGACTTTGCCAAAAGACTTAAAGGTAATGGCATTGACACCATACCTAAAGTCAATTGGAAGGACATAATGGCCTTTAAACAAACGTTTGTGGATGAAATGCCACCAAAAATTGAAAAGGGGTACAAAAATAACGGAATTGATACTTTTCATAGTTCAGCAAAATTTCTTTCAGAAAACACGTTGGAAGTTGGAAGTGATAAGGTAAAAGCTGAAAAAATTGTAATTGCAGCTGGCGCGAAGCCACGAATTTTAGAATTTGAAGGTGGTCATTATGCCAAATCCAGTACCTATTTCTTGAATTTAGAAAAATTGCCGAAATCATTATTATTTATCGGTGGTGGATATATTGCTTTTGAGTTTGCACATATAGCAGCTCGATGTGGAGCAGAAGTAACCATTGTTCATCGTGGTAAAAATCCTTTAGAAAATTTTGAACAAGATATTGTAAAACATCTTGTTTCTGCCACAAAGAAATTAGGAATAAAACTCATTCTTGAAACCGAAGTAGCGGCTATTGAAAAAACCGAAAACAATTATAGAGTGAAAGGAAAATCCGCAGAGAATACTGAATATTTTGAAGCCGAAGCTGTTTTTAATTCTGCAGGACGACCACCTGCAATTTTTGATTTAGACTTGGATAAAGCCAATATAGCCTTTACTAAAAAGGGTATTTCAGTAAACGAATATCTTCAAAATACTTCAAATCCAAATATTTATTCAGCGGGCGATGCCGCAGATTCAGCAGGTTTGCCATTAACCCCTATTGCTGTTTTGGAAGGTCATATTGTTGCTTCAAATATAATTAAAGGCAATTCTAAAGAAATAAGTTATCCACCAATGCCAACGGTAGTTTTTACTTTGCCTACTATGGCTTCTGTTGGCTTTACTGAATTGAAAGCGAAAGAGCTGAATTACAACATTAGGATAAACTATAAAGGGGTTGGCAATTGGTTCAATGCTAAACGCTTGAATGTAGAAGAATATGCGTTCAAAACTATAATTGACAATGAAACCCAAACAATTTTGGGAGCGCATTTAATCGGACCACATACAGAAGAAACCATAAATCTCTTCGCAATGGCCATAAAAACAAAGATGAAGGTTAATGATATTAGAACAATGATTTTCTCATATCCAACATTGGCTTCGGACATAACACATATGCTTTAACAAAAAATCGAATGGAAACTATATTAAAATCAGAAATTACCTGTCCAACCTGCGGACATAAAAAAGTGGAAGATATGCCAACAAACGCCTGTCAATTCTTTTACGAGTGTGAGAATTGTAAAACGGTTCTAAAACCAAACGAAGGTAATTGTTGTGTTTATTGCTCTTATGGAACTGTACCTTGTCCGCCAATTCAAGAAAACAAAAGTTGTTGCTAATGCAGATTATTAAATCAATTCCCATATTCATTTTAGCAGGACTTTGCGAAATTGGTGGAGGTTATCTTATTTGGCTATGGTTGAAGGAAGATAAGCCTATTTGGTATGGTTTAATAGGGGCCCTAATTCTTGCATTTTACGGTGTGGTTGCAACTTTGCAAACCGCAAGCTTTGCGAGAGTTTATGCAACTTATGGCGGAGTCTTTATTGTAATGTCACTACTATGGTCGATGAAGTTTGACAATTATTCGCCCGACAAATACGATATAATAGGAGCATTGATTGCACTATTGGGTGTTTGCATTATTTATTATGCACCGAGAAATTGAAAAAAAACAGAAGCAAGTATACTTTGAATAGTGTCAGTTTTTTTCAAATCTATTTCCTTTTATCCCCAGCCTTCTCATCAAAAGCAATCAAATTAAAAAGTTCCCGCATCCGGCTACGAACGCGGTTCCCATAGCGTTCTTCCAGTTCCTCGGCATTTAGGTTGGTAGTGGCGTGGGTCTTGATTTTGTGTTTGGTCTGTAGGAACAGCTCGTATCTGGATAGTAGAACTTCACCCATCACATTCAGATCCTTGCCATAAAACCTTCCGGCAGGTTCTACGCCCAAGTCGTCAAAACAGAAGAATTTCGTGTTTCCATAATCCTCGATGGTTTTAAAACCAAGATGGTTAAAACTGAACACAACATTTCGGCAAGGGATCATTTCATAAGGGCGTTGTAACGGCACTAAATGCCGTAAAAGTTTTAATAAACTCGTTTTACCACACCCTACTGGGCCCGATAACAAAATCCCTTTTTCAACATCGAGATCAAATTTTTGACAGTTTTCTTTATCCTTGATGAAGTAGGAACAGAGTTTCAGTAAAATATCCTTGTCCTCTTCATAGATTTTGAATTTTTTGCCAAAAAGCAATTTGCCCTTGGCATTGAGATAAATCAGGATTTTTGGGAAGTCGTAAAGCACACATTTCCCGTCAAATTTTCCCAGCGAGTATTCCACGCCGCCTTCGGTTATTTTAGAGGGGTTGTCCATAATCTTTGGTTTTAGTGGTTTTGAGGTTGTCCCTATTTTGGGACGCTCCCTTCTTGTTTGGTGTGTTTTCTTCGGCAAACAATTCGGTTCGATCCATCCAATTTGTGGCTAGGGCTCGCCAATCCCTAATTGCTTTTCCATCGCTTGTTTTCCAATCGTTGGCTTCATAATGCGCAAAGAATTTTTTTCCTTCATCAGCATTAAAATCTTTTTCAATAAAAAAATCCAAAACCGCCTGCCTGCCCTTTGGTTGTTTATTAATGTTTACCTGTTTGGTATTGTTTATATTAGATACCAATGCTTGTCCGTTGGTGGGACGGTGCTGGTTCACTACTGGTTCACGTATGGGATGGTACCGTTCCGCAAGCTGTTCCAATTCGGGATTGTACCGTCCCATATCCGGTTCATCACTTGTCCCGATAATGGCCATCTTGATTTTGCTGCCTTTGTACGGATTGTTGGATGGGATATAGGATAGGTAATCCCACGTATCAAGGTCGGTTACGCAGCGATGGTACGTAGATTTTGAACCAATCTTGGCCACGCGCATCAGTTCCCTTCGGTTGACGTAAAACTCATCCGCAAAGCGGCTGCTGTTCCATTCTTGGAACAGGGCCATATACAGGCTAATGTGCGTTGGGTTCAAGCGGTCATCGAAGAAGAATTTTTCAAAAGCCGCATTGAGTAGCTTTATATAATTCATCGCTTAAGAATTTAATCCGTGCTGCACACGGTTTGCGGTCATCACATTCTGGATTTCCTCGGCATCGTAGTAAATGATACCGCCCACTTTGGTGTAGGGTAACGTGCCATTGACGCGAAGATTTTGAAGTGTTCCCGGACTGACCTGAAGCAGTTCCATTACTTCGGAAGATTTCAGATATTTTTTGATTTTCCCTGTGGCTTGTCGGGATAGGAGCTTTTTAATGTCGTCGAGCAATTCCATTTTGAATTCCCGAAGATCGTCTGTGGTAATGATACTTGTTGGCATAATAGAACGGTTTTAAATGAAAAGGGCTATCGCCTCAGTCTAAACTAATTTGATAGCCCTTCGCAGGATTTGACTTTCGTTCTACAAATTTGGGGTGGTTTATTGGGTTTTATTCCCAAGTTACATCCAAGTTGGGTGTTTTTATTTTCTCATTTTCAATGAGTTAAATTGGTTTTATTTGATTGTTTGCCTTTGGAAAGCCAATACCAAATACCATTAAAAAAAATTAATCTTATTTTTTCCCAAGTCGCACCCCACTTGGGAGAAAATTTAACATTTTCAGGATTGATATAAATTAACCGTCAGTTTCTTCCATTCTTTGTAAAAGTGTGGATTTTAGCCTGTCAATAAACTTGGTAGGGTCAATTTTTCGTTCACGTATTTCTAAAAAAGTTCGATAGACATTTCCAAGATTAAGATCAAAAATACTTTCACAAGCAATAGCCATTTCTTTGATTCCGGCAGTTCCACTTTTTATGGCTCCAGAGGCTTGTAAAGCATATATCAATTCGATCAAGTCGGTTTTTGAAGCGGTCCAACTCAGTCGATCTCCATTGGCTAAAGTGTTTATTTTCCGCGATTTGCCATAAGTTAAATCCCTTAAATCGTCCAGTTCCTGAATGTAGTGGTTGACTAAAAGATCATAGGCCATAATTTTGGCAACGGCATTATCGTGGCTCGTGGAAAATTCTGCATCGGTATAAAAATGCGAGGTGTCTGAAACCAAGCTGATTTTGTCTTTTCCCCGCAAAAAATAGAACTCATCGAGAATGGTTGATCCTTCTCTATAATACTTTATAAAGTCTAAATGGCGGCGATTGCTTTCCTGAAGTTTTTTAATCTCATCGTCTATGAAAAGTTGCTGCGATTTAATGGTTCCGGCAGGCCGGTTAATCAGAAAATTATAAAGTTTAGCATAATATTTCAAGCGACTGTAAACATAGGGCTTATGCTTTTTGAAAAATGTGATTTCTTCCTCTGAATTTTTGAACTCATTTTCACGAACGCATATTCGTAATTTCTGTAAATACTGTCTGGAAATCGAGATTCCCTTTTCAACGATGCTGAAATCATTGAGGTTGGATTCTTCTACGGGTTTCATTTCTTTTTTGTAGTCATCTATTATTCTAAGTAAAAGTTTTTCCAAATCCTATCTGGGTTTATTTGTTAATTTAAATAGACCCACATTGACAAAAACTCTAATCCGGGTTCATAAATAATTCTTTCAAGCTTTCAATTGAATCCACTTTTTAGCCTTTGTATTTTCTTGAATTTCAAAAAATTTAACTTCCGAATCATAAAATTTATTGGTTATTTTTCGAATACTTTCTATAGATTCGTTGTTACAAACGATTGCCATTTTCTTTATATTACTTTGAAATTTGAAACTGATTTCCCGCAACAATTCCTCTATAGCAAATTCATTAACTTCTAAGTACAGCCTGATATCAATCTCTTCCGTAACTTTTGATTTTAAGAAAGTTAGTGCCTGATTGCAATCTTGAAAATCAACCTTTTCCTTGACAATCATATAGACTGCATATTTATTTGAGTAGAGTAATATCAAAATAAGTTCACTTTTAAAATTTAAATATGTTTGAATTGCCGGAATAGCAATAATTTTTTGAAATATGTGGATATGATTTGTGCCTGCTGAATGGAAGGCTATTTCTATTAGGTTGTAGAAATTGACCTTCCATTGCAGGACTTAAAATTATAATGCATACTGACCTTTCAGTCTTAAATTTACTATAACGTCCTCATCACCGGTGTTCCTAAAAAACCATCCGTGTTTTCCTTCATAAGGGGCTAAAAAAGTACCCACCATATTGTTGGAATTGGCAATGGTGTAACTTTCGAAGTAAACTTCCTTTACTTCTTTTTCTTGTTTTACCTCACCGTGAAAATCGAAATAAAGAACCTCACCATTTGCGGTAGTCCATTCGTATTTCATTTTCCCGTATTTAAGCATATTTATTTTGAATTCGATACCTTTCCCTGCTGGAACAACCACTTTGGTTTCATCTTCACGTGAACTTAATTGCGTGGTCGGAGGAGGATTATCAGCCTCTACAGGTCTTTCCACTTTGGGCCCCGAACCTGCTTTTTCGAGTTTGATTATTTGAGTCGAGGGATTTGTTGACATAGCTCCCAAACTAGATGTGCCGGTTTCTTCGGGAACGTAAAGTTTGCTAAATCCCAATAATTTTCCCGCACCCGTGGGATCCATTCCAAATTCTGCCGGTAAAACCGCTATAACCAATAATAGCGCACCGACGATTAGTGAAATGGCGGTTGCTTTTATAATTTTACTTTTTTCCAATACTGGATGTTTCATTTCTGACATAGTTATTTTTTTTAAGATGTAAAGTAGCCTGTTAATTGAAAACCGAGCAATAAAAACCCAGCGGCCATCAAAGCTGTATTCGTAATTGTTGAAAATTTCATAAAACTGCGTTGTCTTCTCCATACGGTTATAAGAATCAACACTACCGCTAAAGCAATAAATTGTCCTATTTCTACACCTATATTGAAACCAATCAGGTTAGTGAAAAGACCTTCTTTATCAAACTTGAATTCTTGCAGTTTACTGGCAAGACCAAAACCGTGAAACAGCCCGAATATTAAAACTGCTGCTTTCGTGTTTGGTTGTTTGCCAAAGAAACGTTTGAAACCTCCCAAATTGTCGAATCCCTTATATACAATAGAGAGCGCAATGATAGCATCTATTAAGTATGCATTAATATTGATGTCGGCTAAAACACCTAATAGTAAAGTGGTACTGTGACCAATTGTAAAAAAGCTAACATACAAAAGCACTTCTTTCGGTTTAAACAAAAAGAAGATAACGCCTACCAAAAATAGTAGATGGTCATAGCCTGTAATCATATGTTTTGCTCCTATGTAAAGAAAGGGGCCAAATGCAACACCACTATTTCCTAATAAAAACGTTTGTGTGTTTTCATCGACACCGTGCGCAAATGCAGTACTACAAAGTGCGCAAACGATGGTCAGTATCAGAAAGGATATTATCTTTTTTATTTTCATAGTAAACTTGATTAAATCCCATCTTGCATTACGCTAAAATGGGATTATAGTTATTAATGGGCGTGCCCGTGAGATTTTACCTGTTCTAAACTATCCATTGTTTTTTTGTGGGCCATTTGGATGCTATCCTGGGTCCTAAGCATTTCTGCATTATTGTCTTTCTTAATCTCATCCTGCGTTGTTGGTCCCATTTTAGTTCTGGGTTCGTCCTTGCAAGATGCCAATAAGGTCATTGTAACGGCTGTAATAAAAAATACTCTTTTCATAATTTATTGATTTTGATATTAGTGATTAAAAAATTTATTATTCTATGTTCTTAATTTAAATTGATTTTAATATTGGGCTTCTCTTTTGGCCTTAACAGTAGAAACATTATCAGTAACAGCGATAATGCCAGGATACCACCGTAGAGAAATTCCTTTTCAGGAAAATTAGTTCCCAATAATCCGGCTATCGGATATGCGATAGCCCACCACAGATGTGAAAATGCAAAATGGGAGCCATATACTTTGCCTTGTTCTTCGTCAGCGATATTTTCACCGATAAGCGTTTCCGAAGGAATTTCTGCAAGACTTTGCCCCAAACCGGCAAAGATCCAGAACACAAAAAGCAAAGAGAAATTCAGGTAGTTTGCGGCACTAATTGACAGTCCCAATACCAGTGCTCCCACTATTAAGGAAACCTGCCTCGATTTGGATTTATCAATAACCCCGGAAACGAAGGCGGCCACCGTTGCGCCAATACCGAAAGCGGCCATAATCAAACCATATTCCCTATCGGTCAGGCTCAATCCACCCTTTACGAGAATGATGGTATTTACCAATATGAAAGCTCCGGCCATCGCCGATACCAGTTCTATGAAAAGGGCAAAACATATATATCTATTTTGAAACAAGAGCTTGGCCCCTTTTGTAACATCTTGCCAGGTAGTAGGGTGTTTCTGTAGAACCTTTTCTTCTTTTGGAGCATTTAAAAAGCTTTTCGGAAGTGTTAGGAGCAAAATCCCTGCGATAATAAATGTTCCCGCATCAACCAGGAATATTTCCCTGGCACCCAACCAAACTGCAAGTATGCCCGCCAGTCCTGGACCCAAAACTCCTAATAACTGATACGTGGCAGCCGATAAACCGATAGCCTGCCGATATAATTTTTTATCTACGATCTGAGGAATCACAGAACGATAGGTAGGGCTAAAAAAGGCATTGAAAACATTCATAAGAAACACCAAAACGTAAATTTGCCATTCGGCGCTAACGAACGGCAGCAAGGCGACAAGCCCCATTCTGATAAAATGGGTCGTGTACAGAATCTTTTTCCGGTCTATGCGGTCTGCAAGCACACCGGCAAATGGAGAAAAGAGGATGAAAGCGGTTACCCGTAAAGTGAGTGCCGTGGCCAAAATTACCGCAGCCCTTCCTTTCCCAAATTGATAGGCCAGTAATGCAAGGCCAACCCAGGTAAAGGCATCCCCCAGCAGGATAATAGTCTGTGCCAGATATACTTTCGCAAACAGCTTGTTTTGCAGTGCCTGAAAGGGTTCTGTTAATTTGGATATGGCCTTGCCGAATTTCATCCTGATATCTTAAAATTATTTTTCAAATTGGGACTATTCTTCTTCTTCCGAATTTCTCAATGCGGACAAAATGGAATAGGCATTCTTGACCACCGGCTTGAAATTGCTGACATCAGCATTTTCAGCAAAGGTTATGGCCGTGTATCCTTCCTGCTCAATTCCTTTTTTTACCTGTTCCAATTTAAAAGTATAAGCATTATCAGATTTTTCGGTTTGAAGGATTATAAAATCCTTTCCTTCATATTGAACAATGGCTTCCGATGGGATCGCCTTTTGCTTATCTGTACCGCTTTCTATCCAGGCTTTCACGTACATTCCCGGTAATATGCCTTTTTTGTCTTCTTTTTTTATATGGCTGTAAACAGGTGTGATGCGATCGTTTCCTGTAGCTTTTCCTATTAAAAAAACTTCTGCTGTACGGTTGAATTTATTATCATTGGCAAGGGAGAATTTTACGGTTTGGCCTACTTCGATTTTTCCCAGATCTTTTTCAAAGGCATTCAATGCCAAATGAATATCCTCCAAATTAACCACTTCAAAGAGCACATCTTGTGGTGACACATAATCACCGATATTCACATTGCTTGTTTTTACAAAACCTGTTATAGGTGCATAAAGGTTTGCTGTCCGTGAAATGTTCCCGTTTTGAACAGATTTTCTACTGATTCCGACAAGCGCAAGTTGTTGTTCGTACGCCTTGACCCGGCCTTGTGTTATTTTATAATCTGAAGAAACCTGTTGGAAAGTTTTTGCAGAATTGATGTCCTCTTCCCTTAATTGTTTTTGTCTATTATATTCTTCTTCAAGAAATTGCAGCTTGCCTAAGCTTTCAAGGTAATCCTGTTGGATTTGGATAAATTCAGGGTTTTCGATCGTTGCCAGGACCTGTCCTTTTTTGACTTCTTCTCCAGGTAACTTTCCGGCGGTTTTTACATACCCACCTAACGGGGCAGATACAGAGGCCATACTTTTGGGTTCCACATCAATAACACCGTTGAGTTTAATAATGTTGCTAAGATTTCTCATTTCGATCTCCCCGGTTTCTATTCCGGCAAGATTGTATTGATCCTTTGTAAAAGTGATCTGTTTGGCCCCGTTTGCAGCAGGCTGTTCTTTTGGCATAGAAGATCCTGCGGAAGTTTCCATTTTTTCTGAATCCTTGTTGCCGCAAGCCACTATAAATAGGGTGGATAAAATGAGCAGTGAAATTTTTGTATTGAATTGAATTTTCATCTTTTTATATTTTAATGGTAGCATTAAGTTTGTTACAGGCCCAATAAGGCTTCGATTACTATGATGGACTGGTTATATTGATAAAGTGTATTTAAATATTCTGTCTGAATACTATTCGCCAAAGTGAGGTTTTGCAGGTATTGGGCATAAGAAACATTACCGCTTTTAAAGCTCTTTTCCGAATTATTAATGATTAGTTCCGCTTGTGGCAGGGCTTCATTTTGATAGTAATTTAAAGTGCCCTGAAGTTTGTAATATTCCTGTAACAAGTTTTGTAACTCGCCTTCCAATTGGGTCTGCTTCAGCTCCATTTGAGACTGGGCGATATCCTCTTCAATTTTTGCCGCGTTGATCTTGGAACGGTGCCCTCCCGGAAAAATAGGGATAGCCACACCTACCTGAAAATAGGAAAACCGATCACCACTATCATATTGAATGTCCTGACCATCTATAAATTGATCCCCTACAAAGGTTTGGCTGTTATAACCGAACATAAGGTCAGGTAATACTTTGTTCCTTTCCACGTTGGTCTCCCGTTTCCTTACGGCCAATTGTTGTTTTAAATAAACGTACAAGGGACTTTGCTCCACGGATTGGCTTTCGATATCCAAATCAATCTCCCGGGGAACCAGTTCAGCATCAGCAACACTAATATTATCATTGGTTTTCAAGACTACCTGTAACCGTTTATTGGCAATTCTCAAATCGGCCTCGTTCTGTTGAAGCTTGTTCTTTATTTGCATCGATTGTGTTGCCGAGGTCACACTTTCCAGCTTTGTGGATTCGCCGGTTTTATAACGCATCGAGCTGGATCTGTCAAGGTTGCTGTACAGGCTATCTTGGCGCTGTAGCAATTGTTTATTTTCCATTAAGAACACATACCTTAAATAGGCAACTTTTACGTCGGCAATCAGTTCATTTTCGGCTATGGCCTTAAGTTGTTCACTACTTTTGACCCTGGCTTTTGCCAACTTGAACTGACTAGTGTAAACTGTAGGAAAATTGATCCGCTGGATAACTCCATATGAATTATCCTTTATTGTGGGTGTGTTAAATTCGCCACTTGAATAGGAAAATTCTGTTTTGGGAATGGTTATCGCACCGTACTTTCCTGTTTCCTCAACATCTATGTCATATTGTGCGATCTTAATACGGTTATTATTCTGAAGTGCAATTTCAATGGCTTGCTGTAAAGTAAGTTCCCGCTCCTGCACCTGATCCATTTCTTGTGCTTGAAGTTGCATCGCCGGAAAGAACATTCCTCCAATTACAACTAAAACAGTGGAAATTTTCTTTCTTTTTAAATTCAATTTTAGCTTTCCTTCCGTAAAATATATATACAGGACAGGAAGCACGATTAGGGTTAATGCCGTAGCCGTAATTAGCCCACCTATTACCACCGTGGCCAATGGCCGCTGTACCTCTGCACCGGATGATGTGGCCAATGCCATTGGCAAGAATCCAAGGGCAGCTACGGTAGCGGTCATTAATACGGGTCTGAGTCTCACGCGTGTACCTTTAAGAACACGTTCATAAGTATCTGTGACCCCTTCTTCTTTTAGCCTGTTAAATTCTGCAATAAGCACTATTCCATTTAAAACAGCAATTCCAAACAAGGCAATAAAACCAACTCCGGCCGAAATACTAAATGGCATACCACGAAGAAGCAGCGCAAACACGCCACCAATAGCAGATAAAGGTATGGCCGTAAAAATGAGTAAACTTTGTTTTATAGAGCCAAAAGCAAAATAGAGCAGTATTAGGATTAATAGTAAAGCTACAGGTAGTGCGATCATTAACCGTTGATTGGCCTCTTTCAGGTTCTGAAATTGTCCGCCGTAGGTTACATAATAACCTGGTGGCATATCAACATTAGTAGCCATAATCTGCTTGATGTCCTCAATAATACTTTGAACATCCCTATCACGTACATTAAAGCCAACCATAACCCGACGTTTTGCATTATCCCGTTGTATTTGGACGGGGCCGGGCTCAAAGGATACATTGGCAACCTCACTGAGCGGGATTTGTTGGCCTTCGGGAGTACCTATGTATAGATTTTCAACATCTGTTATATCGCCACGGCTTTCTTCTTGCAGACGTACTACGAGATCGAAACGCCTTTCCCCTTCAAATACCATTCCCGCCGATTTTCCGGCAAAACCGGTTTCAATGGCGTTATTTATATCGGCCACATTCAAGCCATATTGCGCAATTTTATCACGGTTTAATTTGATCTTGATTTGAGGTAAACCCGTAATCTTCTCCACATATAAATCGTTGACCCCTTCTACAGATTTTATTTTCTGTCCCACTTCATTGGCCAAATCTGAAAGCGTGGACAATTCTTCCCCATAAATCTTCAGTACCACATCTTGTTTTGCCCCGGTCAATAATTCATTAAAACGCATCTGTATGGGTTGTTGAAAACTAAAGGTAGCGTTAGGAATAACTGATAAAGATTCCTGCATTTCCGCTATCAAACCTTCCCTACCATCGGCACTTGTCCAGTCGTCTTTCGGGCTCAGGATCACCATCATATCGCCGGCCTCAATGGGCATAGGGTCTGTTGGGATTTCCCCAGAACCAATTTTATTGACCACTTGTGTTACTTCGTCCGGATATTCCTTTAATAAAATGGTCTGCGCTTTTTGGGAAACATCGATCAACTGCTGAACGGAACTTCCCACAGGTACTCTGGTTTCCACCGCAAAATCCCCTTCGTCCAATTGAGGAATAAATTCGCCACCCATATAGGAAAACATTATTAGCGTAATAATGAATAAACCTATTGCCAATCCAAGGACCAAAAGCTTCGCGCGAAGGGCAGCTTCTATAATGGGGCTATAAATACGCTGGAAAAAATCCATCATTTTATCGGAAAAATTCCTCTTATGTGCTGTTTTGCGGCCCAATGCAAGGGCAGACATCATCGGAACGTATGTAAGCGATAATATCAATGCCCCCAGAATAGCAAACATCACCGCTTGTGCCATTGGGTGGAACATTTTTCCTGCGACCCCGCTCAAAGCCAAAATAGGCAGGTAAACGATGAGTATGATGATTTGTCCAAAGGCAGCGGAATTCATCATTTTACCTGCTGAGCTTTTTACTTCAACATCCATTTGTCCAGAAGACAACTTTTCAACCCCGGCATACTTCTTTTTACCGCTATGAATACCGAACATTACAGATTCAACAATGATCACCGCCCCATCTACAATAAGGCCAAAATCTATCGCACCCAGGCTCATCAGGTTACCCGCGACCCCAAAGAGGTTCATCATTGCTATTGCAAATAACATTGAGAGCGGTATCACCGATGCTACCACCAAGCCACCACGTAGGTTACCCAAGAAGAGTATCAAAACAAAAATAACGATCAATGCACCTTCTACAAGGTTTGTGGTCACGGTGCCGATTGCACGATCCACAAGATGTTTCCGATCTAGAAAGGGCTCAATGGTCACCCCTTCGGGAAGGGTTTGCTTAATTTGTTCAATTTTTTCCTTTACATCGGAAATAACTGCGGAAGAGTTTGCTCCTTTGAGCATCATTACAATTCCCGTGACCACTTCGCCTTCACCGTTGCGGGTTGCAGCACCATAACGGATCCCGTGGCCAAACTGTACTTTGGCGACATCCCTTATCAGTATGGGGGTTCCATTACTTTCCCTGACAACTATCTTATTTATTTCATCCAGATTGTTGACCAAGCCCTCACTTCTAATAAAGTATGCATTGGGGCCTTTATCAATATAAGCCCCGCCCGTATTCTGGTTGTTCATTTCAAGTGCCGTAAAAATATCTTCAATGGTTATATCCATACTTTGAAGCTTATTGGGGTCTATGGCAATTTCATATTGCTTTACAAAGCCACCAAAACCGCTCACTTCGGCAACTCCTTTCGTTCCCAATAACTGCCGTTTAATGATCCAATCCTGTATCGTTCGCAGTTCGGTAACATCGTATTGGTCTTCATAACCTTCTTCGGGAAGTACGGTGTATTGGTATATTTCCCCAAGTCCTGTTGTGACCGGTGCCATTTCAGGTTTTCCCACGCCTTCCGGGATTTCGTCTGCTGCGGATGATAGGCGTTCTTGCACTTGCTGCCGTGCCCAATACAGATCGGTATCTTCCTCAAAAACGATGGTTACTATGGAAAGCCCAAACCGGGAAAATGACCGCATATCCTTTATTTCAGGGATACTTACCATTGTCTGTTCGACCGGAAAAGTAACAAGCTGTTCGACCTCTTGCGCGGCAAGGGTGGGGGAAACGGTTATGACCATTACCTGATTATCTGTAATATCCGGTACGGCGCTTATGGGCAGTTTGGTAAGTGAATAGGTTCCCCACCCAATAAGGAACAAGGTTAATATTCCGACAACAAGCTTATTGTTGATCGAAAATTGAATGATTTTATCTAACATTATAGTAGAAGAATTTTAAAATGGAAAAACGAAAATAGAAATCACCAAGAGCTGAGTTTATAAACCTTTTTAAAAAAAGTGCTTATATTTTTTTAATGCTAAAGATGAATATAGTTATGACAAAAGAGTATTACATAACTAAATCGTGATATAGGTAGTATCAAGTTCAATTGAGACTTGAATATAAATATCACTTTAGGGAATTAACAAGAAGGAGGTCCCCGAAGGGTATAGGAGGAAAATGTTGAAAAATATGGAATTATGGGACAATCCCGAAAGCGTTGCTTTTCAAGGTTTGTATGCCAAATAAATTGATTTTCTATATCAACTATTAAAGCGGTATTTTGAAGGATTTTAGTTTTAAAGTTAAGGTTTTTAGCCGTTCCAACTACATATTTTAGAGTCCTTTCATTAGAAGTATGCTGAAAGTGTTCAAATATATGACCTAGTTCTAAATGTTCTTGAGCTATTTGTTGAGAACCTGTTGTTGAAGCAATAGAAAAAGAAATCTGTTTGCCATCAGAGGATATGTCATTATGAGGCACGATGTCGTGACCTATCATAATGAAGGCTGCCGTAAAGAATAATATATTTCTAAATAGCTTCAAAAATTTGATTCTAAAATTTCTTTGCGAAAATAGCGATAAGTTTTTTCTTAAAAAAACAGAAAAGGTATTTTTAGTGAGTAAAAATTTCTCTCAAAACTGATCAAGGTGTATGCCTTCACTGAATAAAATCCGAATCATTGAAAAGTTATACTATACTTTTGGGTTTAAGAATTTACGCTTGGCAGGTTGATTAGAAGATTAACGTTTTGCTTATTCGACGTCTTATTCTGAATTATCTATTACAAAGAATCAATTGTACTCCCACAGGTCATCATCTGCTCTCCATAATATGGATTGCGGATTTCTTTATTGGTGCTTAGCCAAAATGCACCTTTGTTATTATTGGCCATAGGACATTTTTGAATCAATATTTGAGGATCGATATTCTTAATATTCATTACAAGGGGCACCATATTTTGATTCAATACAACAAAATGATCTCTTTGATTTTTGATGTTGTCCGCTTCATTAATAGCAATTAGCATTCGCTTGATTTTGGAAATGTGGGATTGTTCCATTTTCCCCAAATCCCTTTCTGGTATCAATTTTAGTTGCTCCAATGTAGTTTTGGCGGAAGCAGAAACATCGGCAATATTCCCTTCCACAAATGCATCTTTCATATTTAGATATGGTTTTAAGCTTTTCTCAATCGTCTTTTGCGCTTCTTGAGACAGTTCCATCTTCATTTCTGGTATCGTGGTTTCATCCTCAACATTGTCTTGGTTCATCATTGATTTTTTACCGCGTAACTGCGCAGCTGCATCTACCGTAAATGTACCATTGGTTACGATTTCATCACCATTTTCAAGACCATCTATTATGGTATAGGTTTCACCGTTTCTATTCCCTATGGTTACTTCCCGCATTTCAAAAACAGGTTCGTCAGGATTGGTTTTTACGTACACCACCGAACGTTCTCCTGTCCACATTACCGCAGATGCTGGAACAACAAGTTGCTGTTTCTTGGAAGCACTAACACCCTCTATGTTTCCAGCAACAAACATTCCCGGTTTTAAAAGGTTGTTATTATTTTGTATGGTAGCCCGTACCGTTACCACTCTGGTTTGGGTGTTTAATACCGGGTCAATAAAAGAGATGATAGCATCAAATTCCTTATTGGGATAGGCATTGGTGGTCATTTTTATTTCTTGCCCTTTTTTAAATTGAGAAATTTGGTTTTCATAGGCGTCAAACTCTGCCCAAACAGAGTTTAGGTTGCTTAATTTTAAAATAGGCTGACCCTGTTTTACGTAATCGCCTTCTTCCACCATTTTCTCGGAAACTGTTCCAGAAACCGTGGCATAAATCGGGAAATTTTCAAGTACTTTGCCTGATTCTTCAATACTGTTGATTTGGCCTTCAGAAAGTTTCCAAAGCTTTAATTTATTCCTTACAGATTTATAAAGTGCCGGTTGGCTTTCTTTAAGCGATGCAGTTGTAATAAGCTCCTGTTGTGCTGCGACAAGATTGGGCGCATATATGGTTGCCAAGAGCTGTCCCTTCCGGACTTCCTGTCCTTCATAACTTACATTGAGGCGTTCTATCCTTCCGTCGAAGTAGCTTGCCTGAACGGAATTTGCTTCTTCATTTTCTACAATTTTTCCGGTAAGCGAAATGGTGTTCCCATTTTTCCCTTCTGCATTCCCAACCCTACTGGTTTGAATATTTGCTAACGCCATTGCATTTTTTGTCATTTTAAACTGGTCGGCTGCAAGACCATCCGCACTCGATTCTGCCGGAATCAAATCCATCCCACAAATGGGGCAGTCACCGGGTTCGGGCTGCATAATCTGAGGGTGCATTGAGCACGTCCACATTCCTTCTGCGGTTTCAGCGGAATGATCGTGATCATCTGACATAGTTGACACGTCCTTAACCGCCATTGATTTATCTACCGATGTTCCAAAAATGAGCCAACCCGCAAGCAGTCCTACGAGTACTGCAATGCCTATATATATTAGGTTCTTATTCATAACTTATTTCCTTAGTTTATTTATTCATTATTTTCCAATCGCTTGATATATGCTTTCATTTCAGCGATTTCTTTTTCCTGTGCCTTAATAATCCCATCTGCCAATTTCCTTACTTTAGGATCTTTGATCGCGGCTCTTTTACTGGTAAGTATGGCTATGGAATGATGGGGGATCATAGCTTTCATATAAAGCACATCTCCAATCGGTTTTTGGGTACGTACCAAAGACAGGGCACCAATAAAAAGTACTAGGCTGCCGAGATAAATTGCGATATTCTTTTTTCTGTTTTTATACATTTGGTGCATCAAGGAAAGCATAATTACCGCCATTGCCGAAATCCCCAAACAAGCCATATAAAACCGTGTAAGGCTGAAATAGACGTGGTTCCACTCATAGGTGTTCAAATACATTGTAATGTACATTGCTATAAATGAAAGCACCAGCATCACTATAAATTTGCCATAGTTGCTTTTCTTCGTTCCGATGTTATTTTTTTCAGTTGAATTCATTTTTTTATAATTTATTGGTTAGTTGATAGATTTTGTTCGTAATCTGAGTGCATTTCCTATAACGGAAACCGAACTGAAGCTCATTGCCAAGGCCGCAATCATAGGGGATAATAAAATTCCAAGGAAAGGGTAAAGTAAACCAGCGGCTATGGGGATTCCCAAGGTGTTATAGATGAGGGCGAAAAACAGGTTTTCCTTAATGTTTTTCATAACCGCATCGCTCAAATTCCTTGCTTTTACGATACCGTGCAGATCGCCTTTGACCAATGTGATCATTGCGCTTTCAATCGCCACATCTGTTCCCGTTCCCATTGCAATCCCCACATCACTTTTGGCCAAAGCAGGTGCATCGTTGATACCGTCGCCTGCCATTGCAACTACTTTGCCTTCGTTTTGCAGTTTTTCCACTTCCTGCAATTTATTTTCTGGGAGCATTCCTGCCTTAAAATCAGCGAGATTGAGTTCGCTTGCCACGGCTTGTGCGGTGTCGTGATTATCGCCCGTCAACATTATTACCGCGATACCCTTATCTTGCAGTTCTTTAATGGCCTTGGCACTTGTCTTTTTAATTTTATCGCCTATCATTACGTAACCCGAAACTTTACCTTCTATCGCCAAATATGAAACTGTTTTTCCTTGTTTCTGAAAAGATTGTACTTCGGCTTCCATTTCTGTTGAGATAGTTGCATTAGCGTACTCCATCATTTTTGCATTTCCCAGATCGAGCTTTTTCCCATCAACCGTTCCTTCTACTCCTTTTCCTGTTACTGCGCTAAAGTTTTCGGTTTTAGAGAATTCGGTATTTTGCTCTTTTCCGTATTTTACAGTCGCTTCTGCAAGTGGGTGCTCACTGGAACTGTTTAGGGAAGCGATGAATTTTAGAATTTCATTTTCGGAAAAATTTGAACCAAAAACACCTATTTTTTCGACGGTAGGTTTTCCTTCTGTAATCGTTCCTGTTTTATCTACGATAAGGGTATTCACCTTGTCCATTTTCTCCAGCGCTTCAGCATTTTTTATTAATACCCCATTTTGCGCTCCTTTGCCAACCGCTACCATTATAGACATTGGCGTAGCCAATCCTAATGCACAGGGACACGCAATAATAAGCACTGCAATGGCATTGACCAAGGCATATACATAAGCTGGATTTGGTCCCCATATCGCCCAAACTGCAAAAGTAATTAAGGAAATTAGAACCACTACTGGAACAAAATAACCGGAAACCGTATCAGCTAATTTCTGAATAGGCGCACGACTGCGGCTCGCATCATTTACCATATGTATAATTTGGGAAAGTAAGGTGTCGCTACCCACTTTTTCGGCTTTCATCAAGAAAGATTGATTGCCATTTATGGTTCCACTGCTTACCTTATCATTTTCAGCTTTATCAACTGGAATAGGCTCTCCCGAGATCATAGATTCATCTACAGTTGTATTTCCTTCTGTAATTACGCCATCCACGGGAATTTTATCACCTGGTTTAACTCTTAGGATATCCTCTTTTTCAATCTGGTCAATAGAAACTTCTTTTTCGTTACCGTTTACCACACGCACCGCTTTATTAGGTGCCAATTTTAGTAATTCCTTGACTGCGGAATTGGTTTTACTATGTGCACGGGCTTCCAATACTTGTCCCATTAATACTAATGTGAGGATTACGGTAGCAGCTTCAAAATAAACGTGTACTGCGCCAGAATCCGTTTTAAATTGTTCGGGGAAGAAATCTGGAAAGAACATCCCCAATACACTGAAAAGCCACGCGACGCCCGCCCCTATGCCAATAAGCGTAAACATATTCAAATTCCACGTTTTGATACTGCGGTAAGCGCGTTCAAAAAACATCCACGTAGCATAGAATACTACAGGAATGGATAAACCAAACTGAACCCAGTTCCACCATTTCTGTTCCATCAAATCGTACAATGGATTATTTGGAATCATTTCGCTCATTGCCATTAAGAAAATGGGCAATGTAAAACCCAGTGCTATCCAGAATTTTTTAAGCAGTTTTTTGTAGGTCTTTTCTTCAGAAGAAAGATCTGGTTCCATCGGGACGAGATCCATCCCACAAATAGGACAGGCACCCGCTTCGTCCTTTACGATTTCAGGGTGCATCGGGCAGGTCCATTGATCACCTGAAGTAGCAAATAAATTTTGTTCTTCGACCAAATCCATCCCACATACTGGACAATCACCCGGTTTGTCATAGGTCTTATCATCCTCGCAATGCATTGGGCAATAGAACGCGCCCGTTCCTTTGCCTTTTGGCTTTTCAATCTTTTCCTTGGTAGGTTCAGGACGCTGACCTGCTTTGTAAATAGTATAACCGCCACCATCTTTCTTTAGGATATCCTGAAATTTCTCTATTGATATTTCAGATTTCATATCAACAACCGCCTCGGCTTTTTCCAAGCTTACAGATACGTTTACAACATCATTTACTTTGGAAAGTGTATCTTCAACGTGAGACCTGCAACCGTTGCAGGTCATTCCATTAATCGGGTAGGTGCGCGTCTTTATACCATTGGCTTTAACTGGATGTATATGGTATTTGCTTTTCTTTTTTTGTACCGCTTCTTCAAATTTATCTATTGAGATGTGGTTTTGCATTTCAATGGTTGCAGTTGATGCATCTAAGTCTATATCAACATCGATAACATCTCGAACATCGCACAAGGCTGATTTAACGTTTCTCATACAACCCTTACAGGTCATTCCTTCAATTTGATATGTATGTTTCATCTTAAAAACTATTTAATGTTAAGGTGAACAAGTTATGCAGCTTTCAAGGTGGAAGCTTTGATAATTCAGGTTAATTCTTATACAATTCTATCCAGCGTCCTACGATTCCATTTTTGTAGTTTTCTGTATTGGGTCATCGACATCCCCGTCATATTTTTAAATTGTTTTGCGAGATGGCTTCCACTATTATAATCCAAGAAATATGCTATTTCAGCAAAAGTCTTATTACCCATTTGCAATAGTTCTTTTGTTTTTTCTACTTTCAGTTTTATTAGATATTTTTCGACTGTAATTCCTGTTGAAGCACTGAAAGACTTGCTAATGACAGAGTAATCAACATTGAGTTCATTGGAAAGGAAAGTGGACGTCTTTTCGTTTAAGCCTTGGAGGCTTTCGACTTTCTTTATCAAAGCTGTTTTGACATTCTCTACTAGAACGGAAGTATTACTATCAATAACTTCAAATCCATTACGTTCTGCTATCTCTTTTAAAACACTTTGACTAACTGACGCTTCATCCATAACAATTAATTCGCCCAATTCAATAGATAAAATATCTATTCCTGCTTGCTTTAATTCTTGTTTTAGGACCGTTTTGCAACGGTCGCAAACCATATTTTTCAGTTTAACCTTCATATCTATTGGATTAAAAATTTTACAGCCAATCCTCCCGCAATCCATATATAACTGATAAAGGCCGCATATTTTAAGATGTTTTCGAGCAATTGGCTTTTTGGAGCCATTTCACCCATTTTGCTGTCCACATCCTTCTTTTTGAAAAAGCCCAGATAAATCAAGTATCCTGATATAATCAGAAAAGCAAGATTTAGGTAAAAGGTATAGTTGATCTTAAAATATTCGCTATCCTGAACCTGTACCTGTGATGGATCTGGTAAAAGGCTCATCAAGTCAAAAGAATAGTGCAAAATAAGTGAGGCTCCAATTAACGAAGTAAATAGTAAGAAGAGAATAAATAATGACATTTTCCAACCGTAGTACTTCGCATTGATCCTTAAAATTGGAAAAACGACCAGATCACTGAAAATAAAGGCCATTACCCCCGCAAAACTGACCCCTTTTCCGAAGAGCAAAGCAGCCAAGGGAATATTGCCCATAGACCCTATAAATGTTACAAACGCTGCAACGGGGCCAACTATAATGTGTTCCAGAATTTCAAAAAAAGAAAAGTCCGTATTTCCCTGACCGCTCCCAATAAAGAGGGTCTGAAACCACGCATCAGGTACAAATGCCGCAACAATACCGGCAATGGTAAAGCCCACGGTTACATCTTTCCAGACCATTTGCCATTCCATCTTATATTTCTTGCCCACTTTTGCCCAAGAATCTTCTTTTTGCATCTGCTTTTTCCAATCCTTGGAGTCGTCCATTCCTGAATCTCCGTCCTCTTTTTCAAGATTTTTTCTTGCCTTGTCAATAAGCTTTTTGGGATTGATGAGCCGTATTAAAATCCAGCTGATCCCTATCAATAAAATTCCCCCGGCATATTCGCCCACTACGAACTGCCATCCCAAAAAGATGGAAATGATGATCCCAAGCTCAATGACGAGATTGGTCGAAGCCAATAAAAACGCAATGGACGATATAAAACTAGCTCCTTTTTTGAAAAGGGATTTTGTGGATGCAAGTGCCGCAAAGCTGCACGAACTGCTTATAAATCCAAAAAACGTACCCAGCAATACACCCTTGGATTCTGCACCGCCCATTGTTTTTTGCATCCGTTTTTCTGTAACGAAAATCTGGATCATACTACTGATGATGTAGCCCAATACGAATGCCCACAAGGCCATCCAGAAAAATCCGGTGGTGGTATATGCGGCTTCGCCCCATTGTTTTAAAAAATCGTTCATATATTATTTTATTTTAAGGATTCTAATAAATGCAAAATTGAACATAAGGGTTAATGTGAATGTCCACCGTGACCTTCTTCAGATTCATTTCCCAAATACTTTCCTTGAGGACCTACACCTTCAATATAAACCAGTTGGGAACCATAATGTCCTGCCCAGCCAACAGAATACCCTGAAAAGGCAAGCACCAAAAACACTAAAACCTCAAACCATCTTCTTTGCTTTAAAAGGAAAAGACTTCCCAGTTTTAAAACAGCGGCGGCAGCACTGGACCACATTGTCCACATAGCATATTTGTCGTGCTGTTCCAATACCTTTTTTGCAGCTTCTGTAAGTCCTTCGGTGTGTGGATGTACAAATGTTCCAGCGACATAAGCCCCTATAAATCCTGCTCCTACTGTTAGCAGGACAACCCAATCCATCGTCCGGTTCATTGTAAAAAGTTGTATCAATTGCAATACAACAGCCAATAGCAATAGTGCTATGGGGAAATGAACAACCAAGGGGTGCAGGTTTGGAAATTCATCTAAATCGGCTTTAGGATCGGTTTGTAAATTTGGTACAGAACCACTTTTTTCAAAGGCTGCAACAGATTTCTCATTTGAGATTTCAGTTGCGCCACTATCTGTAAGTGAATTATTTGCCGCAAAGGCGTTTGAAAAGTTTCCAAAAAAGACCAACACCAATACGGTAAAAAATAGTTGTTTAGTTTTCATTTCTATGGTTTTTAAATTAGTTTCCAGTTAATTGGAGCCACAATGCCCCCATAATTATAATGGCTATAATTCCATAAATGATATAGTTGAACCACTTTCTAAAGCCACCTTTCTTTTGTTCTTTTTCATTTCCTGTTTTGCAACAATCTTTCATCGGCTTTCTTTTTGTGCCTGTCAAGGGAAGGGGTTTTTTAAACTAACCAAATTAAGAATACCCTTCCCTTACAGGACTTTATCACTATACCCTAAAAAGGAAAGTTCTAACTAACCAATCAATGAAAAAATTTCTTTCCTTTTTTCGGGTATAACTTTATTTACTTTATTTTTCAATAACCACTTAAATTTTAGATGTTATAGATTATTTTTAAGTTTGGTCATATATTTTATAATTTCCTTTTTCTCCGATTCTGAAAATTTCGCATCCCTATGAATTAAGGTATAGGAATCTAACGGCATTTCATCATCTTCAATCTGACTGATAATCGAACGTAGTTTGCTGTTTTTTCTTCGGTCTGAATAATCGTCCCATTCGTTAAAGTTCAATTCGTCTTTGCCTTCTTTAATGTGATCTTCGAGAAACCAAGCAGCCGGTTGTATTCTATTGTACCAGGGATATTTGGTGTTATTGCTATGGCAATCATAACAAGATACCTCTATCTTATTTTGAATCACAGGAGGGACATTATTGACCCTCATAAAATCGGAAACATACACGGCTTCGTTTTGATTGCGGTCTGTGGGGAAAAATTGAATCCCCACAAAAGCAATCAATAAAATCCACGCTATGGTTTTAAAGACCTTCAATTACTTGATCTCTTTCTGTACTTTTCCACATCCCGGCATTTTGCTGCCCATATATGGGTTTTTAATTTCTTCAGTGGTGCTCAACCATTGAGCCCCTTTATTATCGTTGTACATCGGACAAAAATCCTGATATAATTTTTGATCAGTTCCCGTTATGGCGATCATATCAATAACATCTTTGCTCAAAATATCGAAGTGCTCCCTTTGATGTTCAATAGGACTGTCTGAGATATGTTCCGCACTTTCTTTAGCATCTTCAATTATATCTGTCAATTCCTGCTGCTCATCAGAGGAATAACTACTTTTGTCAAATTTTTTAAAATCTGCAAATAACATCCCACCGGCCTTAGCGGCATCTTCTTGGTTATCTGCAACCAAAGCATTTTTGATTTTCAGGTAATTATCTAAAATTGCAGATGAACCTTCTTTACTTGAATTATCTGCCATCATTTCAGATGCTGCATCTTCTTGATGCATCTCATTGGACATTGGTTCTGTAGCCCCTTCTTTTTTTCCATCCTTACAGGACATTGTAATTAGCGAAACCAATGCCATTGTCAAAATACCTACTGTCATTCTTATTTTTTTCATCTTGATTTAATTTTAATTGTTGTTTAAAAATTTAATTTCTGTCATACCCATATTTTAGGGTCTATTCCAGATTGGATTTTTGATTAATCTTCCCCCTTTAAATAGGGGAAGATTACTAATTATTAATAGCTTAAATAAGCTTCACAGGCCTCTGCGCATTTTTTACACGCTTCTGCACAATCCTTACAATGCTGGGCATCGTGGTTTGCACATTCATCAGCACATTTTTTACAGGTTTTATGGCAGTATTCCACCATTTCCTGGGCATCTGAATAATTTGCGGCAAGTAGTTTTGCCGTTGCACTACATACTTCTGCACAAGCTCTGTCAGTTTTTATGCAATCTACCATCATTTTGATGTCATCTTCGCCCAGACAAGCATCTGCACAATAATTACAATGAGCAACACAGTTGTTCAATGCTTCAATCAATTTTGAATTTTTCATAGTTTCTGGTTTTAATTAATATTTGAGTTAATTGTTAAAATTGAGCGGTTGCTACCCTCATCCTTTTTTATTTTTGTTTTATCGTTTCTTTATGTTCTACATACTCTTCCTTGGTAATTTCGCCTTTGGCGTACCGTTCATCCAGTATTTTCAGGGCATCTTTCCGCTTTTTCAGCTTTTTATTTTTTCTCCCGGAATAGATAAAAACACCAAGTATTATCACGCCTATTAAAATCAACCAGTCCCACTCGTACATCATAACATTGCTTTTTAAAATCTCGCGGAAAGCCCCCCTCCAACACCGAAGCGGTTATCATAACTTCCCATTAAGGAAAAGTTCCTTCCCAAAATATATTCAAGGCCCACCTGCCAAGTGGTTTCTTTCTCATAATCCCTACCGGGTTCAAAATCATTGACCCATCCAAAATCAGCTTGATATTCATATTCCCCATAAAGCAGGACGTGGGGGAAGATCATCGTCGCTTTGGAAAAGCTGATCTGTGGCCGTAGCTCACTGTCTATCCTAAGATCGGCATTGATAAGCAGCGGCATTAAATACCGGATTCCCCCTATGGCCGTGGTATTGATCTTATCCAAACTATCATCGAGCTCGTTTTCAACATTCACACCACCAAAGACCCGAAAATAATCGTTAAGATAACGCTCATAGGTCGCCTCGATTTCCATATTTTTGTTCCAACCATATTCGCCCCTAAAGGTGAACTGGTTCCTGATATTGGTCGCTGTGGCATAGAGTTCGGTCATATGGCTTGCGGCGGTCAATTCGCCCCAGGTAAACATATGGTCGGCTTCATTGGTCAGTTTGGTAAGGGGATAACCTTTAAGGCGTTTGTCGCGTGGGCCATCATAGCTAAAAACACGAGCCATACCAGCATTAAGGTGATATAAAATGTGGCAATGAAAGAACCAATCACCCGTTTCGTTGGCATCAAATTCAATGACCACTTTCTGCATAGGCGCAACATCCACCGTATGCTTTAATGGAGAATACTCACCATTTTTGTTCAGCACCCTAAAAAAGTGTCCGTGCAGGTGCATAGGGTGGTGCATCATCGTCAGGTTATTTAGCGTAATACGAACGACTTCCCCTTGTTTGATCTTGATCTTATCGGTCTCTGAAAGTGGCACACCGTTGATACTCCATACGTATCTGTTCATATTCCCGGTCAGGTTAAAAAGCATTTCCTTGACGGGTTTATCGCCTTCAAAAGTGGTTTTTACGGGCGATTTTAAATAATCATAATTGAACTGCGGGTTTCCACCAGTCTTCATATTATCACCAATAACCTTGTCAGCTGGGACAACGTAGCCCATTTTCATCTCGTCCATATCCTTGCTGCTATCCATTTTCATTCCTTCCTTTTTCATCTCCATTTTGGAATGATCCATTTGAGACATCTTGGTTGAATCCTTTTTCATTTTGTCTTTCATATCCATACTCTCATCCTTCATAGACATTGCATTCATTTTCATCTTGTCATCGCCATCCTTCATATTGCCCATCTTCATTCCACCCATATCCATACTGTACTTCTTCATATATTTAATGGAATCATTTTTTGAAGGGTTAAATTTTGAAGCCGGTGCACCCATTTTCATATCCATAGCCATCATCCGTTTCATATTTTCAATAAGATCAGGTTTGGGGACGACCGGAGCCTTTAGCACAGGGCCTTGACCTAAATATGCAGTTGCAAAACCAGAGCCGTCTTGTGCCATTGCTCTAATTTCCAACTTACCACTTTGGGGCACGGTAACAATAAAATCATAAGTCTCGGCTACCGCGATAAGAGTTTTATTATGCTTTACGGGTACAACGTCCTTACCGTCTGCCGAAACCAACATCGGGTCTTGGCCGCCAAAAGTCAACCAGAAGTAAGAAGCTGCCGAAGCATTTACAAACCGCAAGCGTATCTTTTCACCGGGTTTGAAATCTGGATATTCCTGTTTAGTAACTCCGTTTATAAAAAAGTTTTCATAGAAATTATCGGAAATGGCAAAATCGGGCATCCGTTGCCAAATCATTTTTAACTTGGCGCCGACTGCTTTTTTCTTTATGATCTTATCCCAACTTTGGATCTGTCCTTTTTTGATCAGATACCATTCATTGCCCCGTTTTAGGTTTTTAAGCTGGGAAGATGGGTCTTCGTCCATCCAGTCAGAAAGTACAAGAACCAAATCTTTGTCATAATCCAAGGTTTTTTCTTTTGGGTTGATCTGGATGGAACCATAAACACCGCGCTGTTCCTGCAAGCCCGTGTGGGAGTGATACCAATATGTACCGGTCTGCTTGATGGCAAATTTGTATTGAAACGTTTCACCGGACCGTATGGGGGGAGTGGAAAGATAGGGTACGCCATCATAGAAATTCGGCAATATCATTCCGTGCCAATGGACCGATGTTTCCTCGTCCATATTATTGGTTACGTTTATAACCGCAAATTCACCCTCTGTAAATACCAGATTAGGACCCGGAATCCCGCCATTTACGGTCATTGCTTTTACATCTTTCCCTGTAAAGTTTACCGTTTCATAATCGATAGTGAGGTTATATTCGTGAACAGGCCAATTATCCACATTTTCCTCTGAACCGTTGGCGGTCTGAGCCTGCAAATCAATAAGCGCAAACATTGCCAAAAATGTCAATACTAATTTTTTCATTGAATTGATTTTTAATAAAAATATTGTTTACTTTAAAATTGTTGTTTAATAATTTTGGTTTATACTTATATAATTTGGTCTAATGAACTCCTAAAATTCTTTTCCATAGTTTTATATTCTGTGAGGCTCATCCCTGTTTCAGTTTTAAATTGATTGCTCAAATGTGTGAGGTTACTGTAATTTAACAGTTGACTTATTTCCGTAAAGTTGAGTTCCTTGTAGTGTATAAGCTCCTTGGCTTTTTCAATCTTCAGTTTGATGAAATATTTTTCAATGGTGATCTTTTCATTGTAAGAAAAAATCTTGCTTATTTTTGAATATTCGTGGTACATCTCATTTGAAAGTATTTCTGAAAGCTTCTCATTTCCAGCTAATGGCAAGTTTTTCAGGAGGTTGATCAATATTAATTTTGTCTGTTCGACCAATTTAAAATTTTCGCCATCGATAATATAAAACCCGTTTGATTCCACGACTTTTCGTATTATCTTTTTCTCCTTACTTATTTGAATGTCTGCCGTTATTTCTCCCAGTTTTATACCCAATACTTTAATGTTTTCATCGGCCAGCTCATTCTTTAAAACCTTGATGCACCGGTCGCAGACCATATTTTTTATGTAGAGTGTTGTTTCCATTCTTAGTTGGTTAAATAATTAATAATGGCCGATTGCACATAATACATTTTAACCGACTCGATTTGGTTCATCTGAAATTTCAATTGCAGTTCCTGAATATCAAGCACATCGTTAAAATCTATCGTTCCCGTTTCATAGTTCTTGATCAGGATATCTTCGGCATCATTTGCTTGTTTCAAGTTTTCTAATTGGGTGTCGTAGCTTATCCTTGCTGAATTCTGGTTTTGGATCGCCTGGGCAAAAAGGGTCTTCAATTTGTTTAAACGGTCTTGTTTTTGAGCCGTTATCTCTTGCTGCCTCAACTTGTTTTGTTTGGTAAGTGAGCTGTATTTGTTGTTGAATATGGGAATGGATACAGACACCATTGGCATTAATATATCTTTTCCGTTGTCGCTGAAATTCATCGCTGGGCGTTCGGCAACGGGTATATAATCCAGTCCCACACCTATGTTGGGCAGACTCTCTTTTTGATTGAGTGCTTCTGACTGTGCTATCGATTCAAATAACTTGTCGTACTTTAAAATCTCTGGATGAAGTTTTAAGTCTTCGGAAGAAAAATCAGCTTTTTCCAAAGGAACGATCATCGTATCAACTACCGATATTGGAGCTTTCTCTGCCTTGTTTAGCAGGTTGTTGAACTGGACTTTTTCGGCAAGAAAATCTTCCATCAAAATATCCTTTTCCTTTTCCAGTTCATTTTGCCTGATCTGCAACCGAAGTACATCTACGGCAGAAGCCTTACCAACTTCTACCGATGTAAGTGCCA
The DNA here is from genome assembly GCF_056857615.1 of Galbibacter sp. L-19. Classification (NCBI taxonomy): domain Bacteria; kingdom Pseudomonadati; phylum Bacteroidota; class Flavobacteriia; order Flavobacteriales; family Flavobacteriaceae; genus Galbibacter; species Galbibacter sp. L-19. The sequence continues at coordinate 23,151 of NZ_JBSXNL010000042.1, read as the reverse complement.
ACCGCTCGTATGTTTTGAGCAACTGGATGTTTTCTTCCAAAACCTGCTGTTTGGCGGTAATGGCATACAGCTGATAGTAGGATTGTGAAACAGAAAGTGCCAATTTTCTTTTCGCAATGGCAATCTCCACGTATTCTGCATCGGCCATTGAAGATGCGTAATTTTCCCTTGCGGTTATTGTACCGAACCAAGGCAGCATCTGCTTGACCGAAAAACGAGACCGCTGCGCCCCGGTACGGGTTTCCGGCTCGCTCACAAAATAGCCCGCCCCAAATTCGGTATTGGGCAGCGAGTTTACCTCGTTCACTTTTTCTTCTGCAATATTATACCGCAATTCATACGCTTGGATATCCGGATTGTTGGATTCGGCTTCCTGAATGTAGGATTGCAGTTGTTGTGCTTCGGCAAAACCTGCATACAAGCAAAAAACAAGTACCAAAATTATTTTGTATTTTCTTTTTTTTATCATCTCGAAATATTTTTGGTATTCCCTGATTTGTTTTTTAGTGCTTTCTTCTTCCGCGAAAGTGCAGCTTCCTTTTTCCAACTAAATAATACGGGTACAATAAAATAGGAGGTGACGTCAATGATCATCCCACCAAAACTTGGTATCGCCATTGGGATCATAATATCACTTCCCCGGCCGGTGGAGGTCAAAACGGGCAACAGAGCAAGTATGGTGGTTGCCGTGGTCATCAAGCAGGGGCGGATACGTTTTTGGGCCGCAAACAAAGCAGATTCCCTAATGGCCGCTTTGTCCATTGGGTCATTTTTATCAAATGTCTGGGTGAGGTAAGTCGCCATAACCACCCCATCATCGGTGGCAATACCAAACAAAGCGATAAAGCCCACCCAGACGGCCACACTTAAATTGATGGTTTTCATATTGAAAAGATCCCGGAGGTTCTCCCCAAAGAAGTTGAAATTGAAGAACCAGTCCTGCCCATACAGCCAGATCATTATAAATCCACCCGCGAAAGCGACCGCAATCCCAGTAAAAACCATTAAAGAAGTCGATACTGAACGGAACTGAAAATAAAGGATTAAAAAGATAATGATGAGTGCAAGCGGAACGACTATCGATAAGGTTTTTTCGGCTCGTATCTGGTTTTCATAAGTTCCCGTAAATTTGTAATTGATCCCTTTTGGGACGGTAAGTTCACCGGTATCGATTTTCTGTTGGATAAGTGCCTGGGCATTTTCCACTACATTGGTTTCTGCAAAGCCATCGAGTTTATCAAAGAGGACATAACCAACCAAGAATGTATCTTCACTTTTAATGACCTGAGGCCCTTTTTCGTAACGGATGTCCACCAATTCCCCAAGGGGCACCGGGTTGCCTTTTTCCACGGGTACATAAATATCTTTTATTTCATTAGCGTTTCCGCGAAGTTCCCTTGGATACCGCACTCGAACGCCATAACGTTCACGGCCTTCAACGGTTTGCGTTAAAGGCATCCCACCCACGGCAACTTGAAGAACCTGTTGTACATCTTCAATGGAAATGCCGTAACGGGCAAGCCGTTCCCTTTTTATATCGATCAACAGATAGGGCTTACCGACTATACGGTCCGCAAAAACAGCTTCCTTTTTTACACCTTTCGCCTGTTTTAAAATATCTTCCAATTTTAAACCGAAGGCTTCAATCTGTTTCAGATCCTGACCTTTGACCTTTATACCCATTGGTGCCCTCATCCCAGTCTGTAACATTACCAAACGGGTCTCGATAGGTTGCAATTTAGGAGCGGAAGTGACCCCGGGAAGTTTGGTGACCTTTATGATCTCGTTCCAGATGTCATCGGGGGATTGTATTTTTGGACGCCAGTTTCGGTAGAATTCCCCGTCTTCATCCGGTATAAGGTTTCCTGTGTTAATAAGGAGCGGATCTTCAATTTTAGCATTTTTGTAGTTTTCCGAATTGGTAACCTCATTGTTAGGATTGGTCACCAAACCGCCATCTTTCAGTATAAAAAACCCATCTTCGTTCACTTTATAGCGTTGTGGACTTCCATCGGAATCCTCCATATATTCCGATTTATACTGGATGATATTTTCATACATCGACAAGGGAGCGGGATCGAGCGCCGATTCCGTCCGTCCCGATTTTCCCACTACGGTCTTAATCTCGGGTATTCCTGCCACGGCCATATCCAGTTGCTGTAATACCCGCTTGTTTTCCGCTACACCGGCGTGTGGCAGCGATGTGGGCATTAGCAAGAATGAACCTTCGTTGAGCGAGGGCATAAATTCCTTGCCAATATTTGTCATTATTAAAACGCCCAAGACGAAAACGGTGGTAGGGATGCAAAGAAATAACACTTTATTGCGCAAAGCCCATTTCAAAATGCTGGAATAATAATGTTTAAGTACCCAGAATGCACCCAAAAGACCAAAACAGATAATCCCCACAAAAAGAAGGTTGATCATAATGCTTCGGTCAAAGCCCAAGGGTCGCCAGTATTCTGCCAAAAGAAATATGATGGCGATTGCGGAAATAATCATATTGACGATGTTCGCACGCTTTTCAGAAAGCCACAGTCTGTCCGAAACCCTTGATGCAATTTTTTCATCTTTTAAAAGACCCACAATTCCGAAGGCAATCAAAATAAGGCCCAACCAATATCCAAAAACTATCACGGTGATCCCCAAAAAGATCAATACTACGTTGATGATATGCGCGGTCGTTTTTCGGATGCTTTTTCTTCGGAACAGGAATGCGGCAAATGGCGGAATAAGGAATAAAGCAACAATAAGAGATGCTGTTAATGCCATTGTTTTGGTAAAAGCCAATGGGCGGAACAACTTTCCTTCCGCACCTATCATCGTAAATACGGGAATAAAACTGATGATTGTGGTCAGTACCGCAGTGATAATTGCCCCTGAAACTTCCGCAGTAGCATTATAGACAAGCGTGTTGATGGGCTGTCTGATTTCCCCTTGTTGAACCCGTTTATCTTCTTCGTCTAAATACCTGATAATATTTTCACAGAGGATTACCCCCACATCCACCATTGTCCCAATGGCAATGGCAATTCCCGATAGAGCCACGATATTGGCATCCACATTAAAAAATTTCATCGCAATGAACACCATCAACACCGCGACTGGAAGTAATCCTGAAATAAGTAAAGACGCCCTTAAATTGAAGACCATCACGATGATCACCAGAATCGTTATCAATATTTCAAGGGTCAGTGCTTCATCGAGCGTACCTAATGTTTGGTTAATAAGCTCTGTTCGATCGTAAAAAGGAACGATGGTCAATTGGGAAGTCCGGCCATCTTTCAATTTCTTGGTCGGCAATCCCGAACTCAGTTCTTTTATTTTGCCCTTTACGTTGTTGATGACCTCCATCGGGTTTGCCCCGTTTCGGGCCACTACAACACCACCTACCACTTCGGCGCCTTCCTTGTCCAAAATCCCACGACGTGGGGCAGGGCCTAAATGCACGTGGGCAATATCTTTGACCCGTATCGAAGTATAATCTTCGGAAGTAACAACTGCATTTTCAATATCCCCTACCGATTTCACATAGCCCAAACCGCGCACCAGATATTCAGCTTGGTTTATTTCAAGGGTTTGTGCACCAATATCCTTGTTGCTCTCTTTTATTGCGGTTACAACATCTCCTAGACCGATGTTGTACTGCCGCATTTTTTCGGGGTCTACATCTATTTGATATTCCTTTTGAAAACCACCAATAGAAGCTACTTCAGAAACCCCGCTAGCGGAAGAAAGGGCGTATTTCACGTAATAATCCTGAATACTGCGCAGTTCCTGTAAATCCCATCCCCCGGTTACATTTCCGTCTTTATCACGGCCTTCCAAAGTGTACCAGTAAATCTGACCCAATCCGGTCGCATCTGGACCCAAACTTGGGTTTACGCCATCAGGCAAAAGACCATTGGGCAGGGAATTCAATTTTTCAAGAATGCGGCTTCGGCTCCAATAAAATTCAACATCTTCATCAAAAATAATATAGATGCTGGAAAATCCGAACATTGAAGAACTACGGATGGTCTTTACCCCCGGAATACCCAATAACGCGGTGGTAAGCGGATAACTTATCTGATCTTCAATATCCTGTGGGGAACGGCCTTCCCATTTAGTGAATACGATTTGCTGGTTTTCCCCAATATCAGGGATTGCATCTACCGCAACTGGATCTGTGGGAAGAAAACCGGTGTCCCAATTAAATGGGGCATTAACGATGCCCCAGCCCACAAAAATCGTGAGCATAAGTACAGCGATAAGTTTATTTTCTATGAGGAATTTTATACCCTTATTTAACATAGGTATTGATAATTAAACAGTTATACATTGAATAAAATCCTGATCGTATCAGAAAATTAAACACAACAAAATGAGCCCAAAATGGTAGAAACCATAGGGCTAATTTTCCCGATAATCATCGGGAACTGTTTTAAAATCAAATTAAATAAGTCTCGTTTAATTCTTGCACATCCCGTATGAGATAGGGCGGCGTATAATCTTTAAAAGGGATGATGTTCTCATCCAAGCCCTCAAAAAGATTAATGTAAGTATAGAAGAAAGTGACAACGAAAGCTTGTTGCTCAAAAGTTAGATTATTGAATGATGATTTTAATTCATTATGACCATCAATCGTTATTTGCGTATCAGAACAGCAAGGTTTTTCAGAGAAACCTTTTTCACAGCTTTTTTGGGGTTGTTGATTCTCCATTCCACAGGTCTTAACATTATGAAATAAAGAAAAATCAACCAGAGAATCTCCACAATAATGCATATCTACCGCGAACGACATTGTAGTAAACAGCACTATAGATGCCATTAAAACAGATAGTATTTTATTGAAGATTTTTTTCACTTTAGCAAATTTACGAAAATTTAAGAGTTTCGGTTCTTATTAACATTTTTTTAATTTTTTTAACAATAAAAATAGTCTAAGTGTTTTGATTTAAAACTTTTGAAATGTTCTCAGTTTGTATTTAATTTTCAAAAATAATTGAGGAAACCAACTCTACGCACCTCCTTATTTGACTTGAACAACCCTATTTCTATGACTGCTCAAATAATATAATAGCAATAGAAACCCTAACAAGACCACTTGTGATATTAAAGTCTCTGTGGTAGGATATATCCCCAACCAATCTATTTTAAGAGAAACAGGGAAACCTGTTACAGAAAGCCAACCAGCCTCTTGAATGGCGTGAATACCTTTACCTATTAGAATTATAGCCAGAAGGGTAATTACCCAAGAAGAATATCTAAAAAGTTGCCTTACCGGAATTTTTTTTGAATATTTCAGAAAAAGGAATGCGAGCAGACCTATCAATGCAAAAGCCGCCAACACTCCAAACCCGATAGATGATTGATCACCGGATTCGGTTTCCAAACCAATAGCCTGTAGAAAAAGAATCGATTCAAAAGCTTCGCGGAAAACCACCATAAATGAAAAGAATGCCAGCCCGATCATTCTTTCACCCTTCAATTGTGCCCCGACCTTTTTTTCAATAAACTCCTTCCATTTTTTGGAATGGGAATGGTTGTGAAGCCAAAAACCGACAAAGGCAAGTACGATTACCGCTATCAGGGAAATAATCCCTTCCATTATCTCCCTATTCTGTCCACTTATGCCAATAATCCAATCTGAAAGAAACCATCCTGCCACCCCCATTAAAATAGCGGTTATCCATCCGCCGTGTATATAGGGCAGGGCTTTTTTAGCCTTTGGTGTACTCCGTATTAGCGCCAAGATAAGCGCAATGATCAAAAAGGCTTCCAGTCCCTCCCGAAGCATTATAGATGCTGCCAAAAAGAAAGAAAGCCAATAGTTGAGCTTTTCATCTTTCATCATTTTTTCGGCGCTGTCTATTGTTGAGAGAGCATTATTTATTTTATTTTCGACCTCACTTGAATTTTTGCCTTGTTCAATGACCTGCCTAACATCCATCATTTTTTGCTCCAATTGGGAAGTAAATGCAGGGTCATTGGCTTTTAGCCTTACTTCTACGGGTTCAATACCCTCTAAATAGGCAGCCAAGGCTTTTTGACGGGCTTCGTCTTTCTTGCCATTTTTATAGTTTAACAATGCTTGATGAAGGTAATCTCTCGCAACAGTCAAACTGGATTGCGATAGTTTTCCCGAAGGGGAAAAAATCCTTAACGCCTTCAACTTTTTTTGACCCTGTATATCCGGGCCGAGTTTGTTTATTAATTCATTATCGGATAGGGTAGCGACATATTTTAGAGTGGTATTGCCATATTCTTCATCGAATATTTTTTTCAAGGATACAGAATCTATTTTTTGTTTTTGAAACCGTAATGATTTGACATAAAAGGCCAAATCCCAAGCTTCTTTATCGGTTAGTTCTGTAAACGACCGCATAGCTGTTCCTTCCACGCCCAGTTTGACTGTATTATAGGCTTCAAATGGGGACAGGCCTGCCATTAATGAATCATTTAAAAAATTTGCAGGTGCAGGTTTTAAGCCGGCGGCTAAAGTTCCGTTTCCTCCGCCTTTTGGTCCGTGGCATTGAACGCAGTTCTGCATATATAGACTTTTGCCATTTGCATTGTCCGGCCAATTTATGGGCGCAACTTCATAACCGGTCGCTTTAATGATCGCCCATTTTGCTTTTTCCGCTACATCCTTGATTTTTTTACTGGAAGCTTTATTCCGAACAAGGGTTTTTAAATCATTTAAGTCAGAAAGGATAGATTGCCCTGATTCGGATGGTAATTTTATTTTTTGTGCTAAGTTGAAAATTTTGTCGCTAAACTCCTGCATTTCGGCATACTCCGCATTATCCAGTATCTCACCATCCCTTACCGCCATTGGATAATCTTTTGAAAGATAATCCAAAAGGTGGATTACACTTTGAATATTAGTATCCTTTTCTTTGGCAGAAACCTGAAGAGACGAGAAAAATATAAAAATATATAGGAAGTATGACGGGATTGAATGAAGTTGTAATCGCATTGGGATAATATTAAATAACTAATTATTATTTAGACTAAATATAAACAAAGGTATCATATTTTGAGACCTATTAAGCGTCATCATCGAAAATCTTAAATAGTATTACTGTTTTTTTTAGTTATCGCAGTAACCTCAAACCGCTAAGTATAACCAACACGGTGCTTCCTTCGTGCCCAACGACACCTTCTGGTAAATTTATAATTCCTCCTATAAAATTTAAGACAATAAGGGTAAGCGCTACGCCAATGGCAAAGGCCACGTTCTGTTTGATGATCCTGTTGGTCCTTTTGCCCAAGGAAATGGCAAATGGTATTTTTTCGATATTGTCGGCCATTAAAACGACATCGGCAGCTTCTATTGCTATATCCGTGCCTGCTGCGCCCATAGCGATACCTACGGATGCAGCGGCCAGGGCAGGTGCGTCATTTATTCCATCCCCAACCATTGCCACCTTCCCATATTTAGTGGTCATTTTTTTTATAAATTCAACCTTGTCTTCCGGTAAAAGACCAGAATAAATTTCTTCTATCCCTGCGTTTTCCCCAATTTTTTTAGCCGTTACCTCGTTATCACCCGTTAAAAGCGCTACACGAATATTCATATTTTTTAACTGTTTGATCACACTTCTAGCTTCGAGCCTTACTTGGTCAAAAATTGAAATCATTCCTATAAGGCTTTGTTCGTTGGAAACAAATATGATCGTCCTTCCCTGCTGTTCAAATTTGAGCGCCAAATTTTCCTGTTCTTTGGTCAGGGCTATGTTATCTAACATATCCTTTTTGCCCACTTTATAATTTATTCCATTCAATGAGCCTTCAACCCCCAAACCTTGAAGAGACCGTAAGTTTGTGGAGTGCTCCAGTTCAAGATCATTATTTATGGCATATTGAACTATTGACCTTGCGATGGGATGTTCGGATAAAGCCTCTATGGAAGCCGTTATTTTCAATAATTCCATTTCAGGAGTACCTTCATATGAAATGATCTCCTGCACAACGGGTTGGCCGTAAGTAAGGGTTCCTGTTTTGTCGAAAATTACTGCCTTAACCCCTGCGATATTTTCAAGGTGCGCACCCCCTTTGAACAAAACCCTTTCCTTGGAAGCGTTCGATATTGCCGACAATATAGCCGGCATAATAGAGGATACCAACGCGCAGGGGGAAGCCACAACTAAGAAAATCATAGCCCTGTAAATGGTTTCCTTCCACGACCAACCTATCAAAAAAGGAGGGGCAATCATTAGGACTATGGCCGTTAATACAACGATTTTTGCATATATACCCTCAAATTTTTCAAAGAAAAGCTGGTTGGGCGGTTTTTCCTTTGTAGCTTCCTGCACTAAATGAATAATTTTGGAGAGCATCGTTTCTCCCGCCAGCTTGGTTACCTTGACCTCTATGGCGCCGTAACCGTTTACCGTACCTGCAAAAACTTCATCATCAACAGTTTTGTCCACGGGAACCGATTCTCCGGTTATGGTAGCTTGATATATTGCAGAATATCCTTGGGAAATAATACCGTCAGCTGCGATACGCTCCCCGGGCTTGACCAAAATAGTGTCATCTTTCTTTAATTCTTCTGCTTTGATCGGTACTTGTTTGGCATTTCTTAGTAAAACCGCCTTTTCCGGACGGAGGTCCAGAATGGAGCGAATATCCTTATTGGTCCGTTCCATCGTATATCCTTCCAAAGTGCCGCTCAACGAAAAAATAAAAATCAAAATGGCCCCGTCCATCCAATACCCTATTGCGGCAGCACCAATTGCGGCGATCACCATTAGCAGATCGACATCTAAATCCTTTTCCTTGAACAGCGTATGGAGACCTTCTAGTGCTTTTTGATACCCTCCAATAAGATATGCAAACAGAAATAGGGTAATTTCAAGAAAGAAATGGTCATTTATCCTCGCCAAATAGGCCAGAATGATAAATAGAAGGCAAAACGAAGTAACGATTGCCGACCCGTGACTTTCCCATAAACCGAACGAAAAACCTTTTTTAGTACTGAGCGTAGCTTCCATAACCCCTTGTTTGAATATAAATTGACCGTGTCGTACAAATATATGGCAACAAAGTAAAATTATTTAGGTAAAAAAACGACTTTTTTGAGTACCTTAGCGAAATGAATTCCGCCCATATTTATACCGATGTAAAAATTTTCACCAAGACCATTAGTTCCAATACATCACGGTCGCATAGTCATAATTATTTTGAGTTGATATATGTATTAAAAGGAAAAGGCAAGCATACGATCAACAAAAACCACTATGATTTTTCAAAGGGAGACCTGTTTTTGTTGACTCCTGAAGATATACATAACTTTGCCGTTGCCGAAACAACTACCTTCTGTATCATAGATTTTACGGAAAGCTTTTTTAGCGAAAATCCCAAGAAGAAAACTGGGAAAGCGGATTTGAGCAGGTTCTTTAAAGAACTGGAATATGTTTTCCATAACCACCACAATATACAGGGGAATATTATTACGGAGAACGATAAAATGATTTACCGGGCACTGATCGATCAGTTGCTAAATGAGGAAGACAATAATCGACAATACAGGTTTATTATAGCACAAAACATCGTTTTTTTACTACTTCATCTTGTGGCTAGAAATATTCAAGAAAACATTATCGCACATTCTAAACTAAAGGATCCAAAAAACAAGATATATGAAATCATTACCTATATACAACAAAATATTTATGAAAAGGATCTTATTAAACTTAAATCATTAGCTGACAATTTTAATAAATCGCCCGATCATTTAAACCGGTATTTTAAGCGGGAAACAGGCAAAACAATTAAAAGCTACATCAATGCTTATAAGATTGAACTTATTAAAACCAGGTTAAAGTTCAGTAACCTTAGCATTTCAGAAATTGCCGATGAACTGAATTTTACAGATGGTAGTCACCTTAACAAAATTTTTAAAAAAGCTTATGGTAAAACCGCTTATCAATACAAAGACACCATTGATTGAAGCAAGCCGTTAGTTACACCTTGTTAAAAAATCTCAATGCTTATGAATATTCCCTTTTAGCACAAAAAAGTAAAGCAGAAATGCGGCGATAACCAGAAGGATAAGTACAATAATACCCTTGACCTTATCCTTTTTTGTGATTTTGTTCTTAGATGGCTTCTGAACTTTTTTCTTTCTTCTATTTCTTCTGTTTTGAGACATCTAGTTATATTATTTCCAATTCATTTTCTGTAAACGTATGGCATTGAGTATGGCCAGGAATGCGACACCTACATCTGCAAATACGGCCTCCCACATTGTAGCCATTCCAAAAGCACCTAAGACCATAACAGCAATTTTAACCCCGAATGCCAAACCGATATTCTGCCAAACAATTCGTCTGGTAGAACGCCCTATTTGAATGGCCCTTGCAATTTTGCTGGGCTGGTCGGTTTGGATGATGACATCTGCGGTCTCAATGGCCACATCGCTGCCCAGACCTCCCATAGCCATACCTACATCACTCGTGGCTAAAACGGGGGCATCGTTGATACCGTCCCCAATAAATGCTACTGTGGTACCGGTTTCCCTTTTGAGACGCTCAACTTCGTTGAGTTTATCTTCCGGTAATAATCCTCCCATTGCACTATCCACACCCATTTCCCTACCAACTTCTTTGGTTATGGAATCCTTGTCGCCAGAAAGCATTATGATTCTTGATATCCCCGCTTTACGGATTTGTTTGATTGCTTCGTGGGCATCTTCCTTCAGTTCGTCAGCAATGGTTACGTAGCCTGCAAATTGACCATCAATTGAAACCATTACAATAGATTCTACAATGCTTTCAGTTTCCGCAGGGACTTGAATATTGTTTGAGGTCATTAAGGCCTTGTTACCAACTAAAACCGTTTTACCGTTTACTGTGCCTTTCAAGCCTTTTCCTGCCACCTCGGATACTTCGGAAGCTTCAAAATCCGCACCTTCGGTCTTATATTCCAGAATCGCCTTGGCAATGGGATGGGTGGACTGTTCTTCCATCGCCATCAGGTATTTCATAAATTCCGCTTCCGGGAAGGCATTATTATTAACAACATCCTTGATCTTAAACACGCCTTTGGTAACCGTTCCCGTTTTGTCCATTACCACGGTATTCACTTTGGTCATTGTATCCAAGAATGACGCTCCCTTAAAAAGAATACCGTTGCGAGAGGCAGCACCCAAACCACCGAAATAGCCCAACGGAATCGAAACAACCAGGGCGCAGGGGCAAGAAATAACAAGGAAGATCAAGGCACGGTACAACCAATCTTCAAAAACATAATTATCGACAAATAGATATGGTAAAAAGGTCAGTCCAATAGCAAGGAATACTACTATAGGCGTATAAATCCTTGCGAATTTTCTGATGAACAATTCCGTCTTTGATTTGCGGGCAGTGGCGTTCTGTACCAGATCGAGAATACGGGCAATGGAACTGTCCTTGAATTCTTTTGTGGTCTCGATTTCAATAACGCCATCGAGGTTGATGCTTCCGGCAAAAACCTTCTCGCCTTTTGTAACGGTACCGGGTTTGCTTTCGCCAGTAATGGCAGCAGTATTCAGCGAAGCTTTTTCGGATAAAAGCTTACCGTCCAAAGGAATTTTTTCGCCTACGCGAACCTGAATTTTTTCGCCGATCTCTACCGTTTCTGGGTCAACGGGTACATAATCACTTTTTCGATATACCAAGGCTTCATTGGGACGCACATCTAACAACGCTTTTATATTGCCCTTCGCTTTTTTGACCGCAGCACTTTGAAAGAGCTCGCCAACAGCGTAAAAAAGCATTACTGCCACGCCCTCGGGATATTCGCCTATGGCAAATGCCCCCAATGTTGCGATTGACATTAAAAGGAATTCGGTAAAGAAATCCCCATTTTTTATACTTTTCCAACCTTCAATAATAACGGGAAACCCAACAGGAATATAGGCTACAACGTACCAGATTATTCGAACCCAACCCTCGAAAAACGGGAAGGCATCAAAATAATCGATGACAATACCCGTAATCAGCATTACAAAGCTGAAAATAGCGGGTAGGTAGGTTCTAAATTTTGATGCCTTTTCCGGACTACTATGGTTATGGCCATCATCGTGGCTATGTTCGCCAGAATGTTTCTGGTTATCGATATCCCTTAGATTTTGTTTTTTCTTCATCTTGATTTTATTATTTCAAACCTTGATAGGGTTTATATTCTTTATCCCCGAACTCTTGTTCTATTTGCAGAGTGGTATGGGTTATTTCAAATTTATCGTGCAATTGTTCCCGGATATCATATAAAAATTGATCTTCGTGCCCATCGGGAACGACCAAGTGGGTAGAAAGTGCGGTTTCGGTAGTGCTCATCGCCCAGATATGTAAATCGTGTACTTCTTCGACCCCTTCAATATTCATTAAATATTTTTCCACTTCATCAATGTCGATGTTTTTGGGAACGGCATCAATGGCTATTTTTACGGAGTCCCTCAAAAGCCCCCAGGCACTATATAAAATGACCAGGACAATGACCAAACTAAGCGCAGGGTCTATCCACGTTAATCCTGTGTATTTAATGGCAAGTCCACCAAGAAGCACTCCTAAAGTTACCCCGGCATCGGCGGCCATATGTAAAAATGCACCACGTATGTTCAAATCGCCTTTTGAACCTTTCCAAAAAAGGAAAGCCGTACCGGTGTTTACCACCAAACCAATAGCCGCTACAATCATTACGATGTTACCGGAAATTTCTGCTGGATTTTGGAATTTTTGAATGGCGTCCCAAGCGATCAGTCCCGCAGCTGCAATAATAATCAGGCCATTGATCATTGAGGCGAGAATAGTGGTTTTTCGTAAACCATACGTATAGCGTTTTGAGGGTCTTTTTGTGGCTATTTTAATTGCCGCCCAAGCAAGTATCAGACTAAATACATCGCTTGCATTGTGGCCTGCATCCGCCAAGAGCGCGGAAGAATTTGCCACAAATCCGTAGTAGAGTTCTACTGCAACGTAGATGCTATTTAGTGCTATTCCTATACCAAAAGCCTTTCCGTAGTTCTGTGAACCGTGTGAATGATCGTGTGCCATAATTATCTATTTTATTTTTTTATCCATTGTTTAGCTATTTCCCTATTTTCCAAATCAAAATAGTTGATCTCCGCGTTGGTAAACGGTTTCATAAATTGGGCAATCCAATCCTGCCATTTTTTTTCACCCACCATCGCTATTTTTTCATAATCTTTTGCGTGGGCCGTGTCCATTTTCAGGTCCTCCCATAACCCGGGAAAATCCCAGCCTGTAAAATCTTCCATTTCAAAATACCACCGAACCTTCATTCCCTTGTCCAGTATAGCGTGGATAAGCGGATAGATTTTTTCTATATCCTCTTTTCCCAGTGTGCCGGTCGCTTTTGTTGCAACAATATTTTTTTCTTCCAACTCGATTATATGTAACATTTTTTTTAGGTGTTAAGTGATTATTATCCTTCTAAATCGTAAAACCATTCCTCTGCTTTTATAATGGCCTTAGTGATAGCTTCTTTTTCCGTATAGTTTTTCTTTAACACCAGTTGTTTGGCAATTTCCAGTGCCTTTTTCCTAACAAGGGGATTAAGGGAATCTAGGTCTGTTTTAAAATCTTCGAACATCGAGTCCATCTTATTACGTTATTATTTAGAACGATATGATTAAATTTCCTTTTTTCCACCTCCGTTTTAAAATCAGATTTATATTTATTTACTTCATATTCATTCGGGAGTGTTTATCGTCGATTTCATCAACCTCCCGGCAGCAGCATAAACAACAAAAAGCCTCCGAAGAAAGCGGCGGTCAACCAAATATTTTGCTTGCTTTCGTGCGCCTCCACCAACAATTCCTCGGTAACCAGGTACAATAGGGCAGCCAATCCAAAGGCCAAAATGATTTCCAGAAAACCTGTCGAAACCCCCGCCAATAAGGCAGCACTCAACAAGGTACTTCCAAAAACCAAAATGGATAACCCAAGTATGGTAAAGATTATTTTTTTGCGGTTGATGTTAGCGTTTCCCAGCGTGATGGAGGTGGCCATCCCCAATGAAAGCAGTTCCACAGAAATTGCCACGGCTAAAAAAATTCCGGTCTCCTGATTGGTGACAAAACCGATGCCCATAAGCACCCCGTCGATCAACAAGTCGATCGCGATTACCAGTATAAAAGCTGTGGGGAATCCGGTTTCTTTCTTTTGCTCTTTTTGAGGTTCTAAAAAATAGCGAATCCCCAGCATTAGAAGTACACCTGCACCAAAACCGATTGCAATTTCCGGAACGTCGTGCTTAGCCATAATTTCCGGAAGGATTTCAACTGAAACCACCGAGAATATCACCCCTGCGGCAAAATGTAGGATAGCACTCCGTACTTGGACATTTGGTTTTTTTAAAATGGAAACGATTCCACCCAGCAATAGCGCAATTGGGGCAATAGCACCGTACATCAAGACATTTGAATAATTTTCCATCGGTGTTTTGTTTATATCTGATTTGATTTTTAACGCGATAACTTTAAATTTTTATAATCTGATTGATCCGTTTTCCGTTTTGTGTTTTTTGCTTTTCTACATTTTATGCACAGGCCTTTTATAACTAAATTCACATCGGTTATTTCATACTTATCCGGCAGACTATCCCGGCGTACTTTATTGGGCAAGCAGAATGTGTTTCCGCAATGTGTACAATGAAAGTGCAGGTGAAGATCCAAACCTTTTTCATCGGAAAGCGCATATTTGGCGACTGCCATTCCGTCATCTATTTGATGTACTATTCCCTTTTCTTGAAATAGTTTTATGGTTCTAAAAATTGTTGTCCTGTCCGCTGTTTTATTATCATCGTTTTTTTTGATGAAAGTCTTTTCTATTTCCCTTAATGTTATGGCATAAAACTTCCTTTTGAGGTATTTATAAATAGTACACCTCGTTTCGGTAGGTCTAATCCCTTTGCCAGCAAGTATTTTTTCAGCTTCTTTCATCTTTAAATAATCAAACGACACTACATTTTTCGCATATACCTTTAACAACCAAATTGACATTTTCGGCCATATACCCTTCCGGCAGGTTGATGTGGGGTATTTTATGATCGGTTAAGCAAACCGTCTCATCACAGTTGGTACAATGAAAATGAATATGCAAATCCTGATCTACCTCACAATTGCACCCGCTTTCACAGAGGGCATATTTGGGTATGCCGGTGCCATCGTCTATTTGATGTACAATTCCATTGGTCTCAAAGGTTTTAATGGTTCGGGATAGCGTAGCCCTGTCCGATTTAACAAAGGCCTGCTCTATCTCGGTCAATGTTACGGCCCTTTCCTTTTTCGCCATAAACTTATAAATAAGGATGCGCATTGCGGTGGGCCGCACATTATGCTTGTTCAGAAGGGTTTCGATTTCACTCATATTTCAATGCATTTTACTTCTGAAATTGCTTTATCGACTTTCCGGTCTTGATCTGGAAAGCATCTTCTACATTGGAAAGATAGATGATCCCATCACCGGGGGTTGGTGTTTTTCCATTTTCAATAATAATATCAATGGCCCTTTTCGCTTCTTCGTTTTGGCACACCAGTTCCAGTTTGACCACCGGGCTATCGGTTATATGAAAGTCCAAAGACGGGGAAGCTCCTTTAGCTTTGAACCTGCCCGTACCTTCGCCTTGTGAGAGCGTCATACTTTTGAATCCGGCATCACTCAATGCCTCAATTGTTTTTTGTACCCTGTTGGGCTTTATAAATGCTTTAATTTCTTTCATTTTTCTGATTTTATCTGTTAAACTTTTTTGTAAAAACAGGACTTACCAAAATCTTTACTAACCTATTGACAAACAGTCTTTGGCAAGCCCAGCTAATGATAAATTTAATGCCCGTGTTCTGTTTCCCCTTTTTTCATTTCCGAGATCAGGTAATATGCCTTGTTCCAGACCACTTTTTCGCCGGACTGCAAAGGTTGTAATAGTTTAATCTCAACCCATCCATCATCTTCTTGGCCGGTTACGACTTTTAAGGGGCTCAACGCCCATTCTTCCTCGCCACCTTCGGTTACCTTTTTGGCCGTAAAAATGTACGGCTCCCCGTTTTCGGTAATGATCGCCTCTTCGGGAAGGGCGGGTACCTGATTCTCTGAAGTGGCTATCTTACCCGTAATGTACATACCAGGAAACAGATTGCCCTGCTTCTTCTCGATCTCAGCGTGCACGTGAACCGCTTTGGGATTCTGCTCGAATGTTTTTCCTACGGAATAAATTTTTGCACTCAGATCGGATTCGGGAAGGGATTCGATATTAAATTCCACCGTCTGTCCCTCTTTAACCTTGCTGACGTCCTTTTCATATACCATAAGGTCGGCGTGGATATGTTCGGTATTCACGATCTCGAAAATTTCGGTCTGTTGCTGGACAAATTGTCCCACTTTAATATTCACTTTTTCCACGTAACCGTTGATTGGGCTTACCACGGGAACTTGGCTATAAACATTCCCGTTCCTGATGCGGTCCAGACTAACTCCAAATAAGCGTAACTTGGATTCCAGCCCCTTAACCATCCCCTTCATACTGTTGTATTCCGATTCAGTTTCCTGAAATTTTCTTCCGGAAGCCACTTCGGCATCGTACAAGCGTTTTTGACGGTCATATTCCTTATTTAAAAAGTTCATCCGATTATAGGCATTGGAATAATCGGTCTGCAATTTGATAAGATCGGGATGGCTCAAATACCCCAAAATGCTCCCTTTGCTCACCTTATCGCCCTCAATGACCTTTATGCTCGTCACGTTGGCTCCAATAATTGCGGTAACGGCAGCTTCATTTTGCGGGGGCACTTCCAATTGCCCGTTGGCCTCCACGAGCCCAGTAAGGCTCTTGGTGGGCAGGCTATCCACCTTCAATCCCATCGCTTCAAACTTTTGTTGGGACAGGTGCAGTTTTTTGCCCTCGAGGCCTGCGCTTTCTTCCTGATGCTCGCCACCATTTTCGGCAGAAGCTGTTTCATTATGCTCTTCGTGCCCACTTTCAGCGGTTTTTTCCTGTTTACAGGAACTTAAACTGAATAGGACCAGGGCTGCGTAAAAAATTGATTTTATATTGAAATTCATAGTTTCTGTCTTTATTGTTTAGCGGAATTGAGGAAAAATTCCAGTTCGTATTTTGATCTCAGATAATTGTTAAGTGCATCCCAGGACTTACTTTGAATGCCTATGGCGTCGCGTACCGTTTGCAGAAAGGTGGTATAATCGATACCGCCCTCTTTATAGGCAAAAACCGCCCCGTCCCGTTGCTCTTTGGCCAGCGGAAGGGCTTCCTGTTCATAGTACTGCCAAGATTCCAGCCATTTTAGATAGTCCTGTTGCAGGTCCTTATATTTTGAATTGACCTGAAGCTGTTTTTCCCTGAAATTCTGCTCCGCAATCTGGGTCTGTATTTTGGCCGATTGCGCCTGCCCCAGTTCAGGGCCGAAAAAGAGCGGAATGGAAATCCCGACCTGAAAGTTGAAGAATCCGTTCTGTCCCGCAATTTTCTGCCGCCCATATTGTGCGTTGAACTTTGGGAAAAACGCTTTGTTGCTGAGATTACGCTCGGCATCGGCCACCTCGATCTGCCGCTCATAATATTGCAGCATCGGGTGGCTCGTGATCGAATCCTTTCGCTGTAGTATGGGCGTGTCCATTTCATCTACACCTGCATCCGCAACGGTAAAGAGCGTATCGCTCACCAGCCATAAATTCAGTTTTTGCAGATTGCCCAGATAATCCCGATAGACCTGCATTTTCTGAAGGCTTACCTGCCGGGCCTGATTGGTGGCGGCCAAATATTCCAGCTTCGAGGAAGCCTCGGTCTCATAACGGATACGCGCCGCCCGTTCAAAATCGCTAAAAATGGAATCGAGTTCCACATACAATTGGTACTTCCGTTTGGAGGTGTAGGCATCGCCCCAGGCCTTGCTCACTTCCCGTTCGACTTGAAGGGAGGTTAGATCGAGTGCCGTTTCACTTAGGGCAATTTTCTCATTTTGTACCCTATTTTTGGCACCGATACTGAACACATCGATATTCTGCTGCTGGACGCCAATGGTGGTATAAATACCTTCATCGCCATTGGGACTGTCCGGCAACTCTTCACCGCCCGTAAAAATATTAGTAGTTCCCAAATCCCAAGCCGTTTTTTTCAGAGCCTGTTGATTCTCTATTTCCAATTGGGCCGCTTTTAACTTGGGATAGTTCGCTTTGGCTTTTTCAACCGCATCCTGTAAAGAAATTGGGGTAAACCCTTGTTCAACCTGAAGGCTATCCTGCCGGGGCGCATTTTGCTGGAGGCTATCCTGCGTTTGCGCACTTGCACTTGCCGGGATGGCCATTGATATAAGACCCAATAAAACGGCGATCAGGGCAGGGTTTATAGCAACTTTACCCGATTTTCCGTTGTTGTTTTTTCCAGTTTTTTCAACAAAACTGTATAAAATGGGAACTACGATAAGCGTAAGCAAGGTCGCGGTTATCAATCCGCCAATGACAACCGTTGCCAATGGTCGCTGTACCGAAGCACCCGCCCCGTGGGAAAGTGCCATCGGAAAAAAGCCCATTATTGCGGCCAGGGCCGTCAATAAAATGGGACGGATCCGTTCCTGTGTCCCTATTAAAATACGTTCCTGTATATCCATAACACCTTCTTCTTTTAATGAGTTCAATCTACTGATGAGTACCAGGCCGTTTAATACCGCAACCCCGAAGAGTACGATAAAACCAACACCCGCGGAGATACTAAAGGGCATCCCACGTATGGCAAGCGCAAAAATCCCGCCGATGGCCGCCAAGGGAACCGCCATATAGATCATAATGGATTGTGATAACGAACCCAACGCAAAATAGAGTAATAGGAAAATAAGCGCCAAAGCAATGGGAACCACAATGACTAAACGGTCTTTCGCCCGTTGCAGGTTTTCAAAAGCACCGCCGTATTCAATATGGTAGCCGGGCGGCAGATCCAATTGCTCATCCATTTTTGCCTGGATATCGTGCACCATTGATTCTACATCTCGACCCCGTACGTTCACCCCTACGTAAATCCTTCGAGAGGTATTGTCCCGGGAAATCTGCATCGGTCCCGGTTGGTAACTGATATCGGCCACCTCTTTTATGGGGATCTGGTTTCCACCGGGCAGGTCGATCAATAGGTTTTTTAGATTATCGATGCTTTGGCGATGTTCCTTGTCCAATCTTACAACCATATCAAAGCGCTTTTCGCCCTCAAAGATGACCCCTGCGGAACTCCCCGCAAAAGCAGTGCTTACGTACTGGTTCAGTTTTTGGATGTTCAGGCCGTATTGGGCTACCTTTCTTCGGTTAAATCGAACTGTCATTTGTGGCAGTCCCGAGGTGGCCTCCAGGTTCACATCGCCGGCACCGGGCACGGTCTTGATTATATTGGCCATTTTAGAAGCCTTTTCAGTTAAAACATCAAGATCTTCACCATACAATTTAATCGCTACATCTTCCCGAACACCGGTAAGCAGTTCGTTAAATCGCAGTTCCACGGGCTGACTAAAAACGAAGTTGACCCCGGGAACGACCGATAATTTTTCTTTGATTTTTTCGATCAATTCCTCTTTTGTTTCCGCCGAAGTCCAATTATCCTTGTCCTTGTCCAAAATAATGTAGGAATCGGCAATATCCATTGGCATCGGGTCGGTCGGGATATCGGCCACCCCGATCCGGGCCACCATCGTTTCCACCTCGGGAAAGTTGTCCAGCACAATATTCTCTATCCTCTTTGAAGTCTCGATGGATTCGGTCAAAGAACTTCCCGGCCTTAACAAGGCCTGCATTGCGATATCGCCTTCATCGATACTTGGGATAAATTCCCCGCCCATTCGGCTAAAAGAATATCCGGCACCGACAAGCAGTACAACTGCGATGACCAGTACGATAATGCGGTGGTTCAGGGATTTCAGGATTACCGGCCGATAGCCGTTGTTGATACGGCTCATCATCCCGTTGCTAAAGCCCGAGATTTTATCTTCAATCTTATGAAACCAATTTTTCTTTTTCGTCGCCGGTTTCATTGTAAGCGAGGCAATCATCGGTACGTAGGTAAGGCATAATATAATCGCCCCTAATACTGCAAACCCGAAGGTAAATGCCATAGGGCGGAACATTTTGCCCTCGATCCCGGTCAGGAATAAAATAGGTGTAAATACGATCAGGATAATGATCTGTCCAAAGAAGGCCGAATTCATTACGGTACTACTCGCATCATAGACCACTTCATCCATTTCGGACTGATTAAAACTCTGTTTTCCACGTTTAATGCGTTTTTCAATCTCGTGTACCGTTCCCTCCACAATAATCACAGCACCATCGACAATGATACCGAAGTCGATTGCCCCGAGGGACATCAGGTTGGCCCAGACCCCAAAAGCTTTCATCAAAATAAAGGCAAACAGCAGGGAAAGCGGAATTAACGAAGCGGTAACCAATCCTCCACGGAAACTACCGAGGAGCAGCACCAGTACAAAAATCACGATAAGTGCCCCTTCTATAAGGTTTTTCTCTATGGTTGCCGTAGTCCTTCCGATGAGTTCGCTTCGATCTAAAAAAGGCACGATCTTCAATCCTTCCGGCAAAGATTTCTGTACTTCTTTAATTCTGTCCTTAACGGTATTCACGACTGAATTGGGGTTATCACCGCGCAGCATCATAATTGTTCCCCCTACAGCCTCTTGACCATCCTGCGTAAAGGCACCGTAGCGGACTTGGCTCCCAAAATGTACTTTTTCGGCAACGTCTTTCACTAAAATAGGCAGGCCATTTTCGTTTTTTATCACGATCTGACGGATATCGTCCAGCGAACGTGCCAAACCTTCCCCACGGATGAAATTGGCCATTTTGTTCTTTTCGATGTAAGCGCCCCCGGTATTCACATTGTTTTCCTGAAGGGCATCAAAGACTTCCGTCATTGTTACATCCATCGCATTGAGTTTGGCGGGATCGATGGCAATTTCATATTGCTTGATCTTCCCACCAAAAGCATTGACTTCCACAACACCTTCCGTTAAGGCCAATTGGCGTTTTACGATCCAGTCCTGTATGGTTCGTAATTTGGTCGGAGAAAATTTATCCTCATAGCCTTCTTGTGGTACTAGGGAATATTGATAGATTTCGCCCAGACCGGTGGTGATCGGCCCCATTCCAGGACTACCGAATTGTTCGGGAATCTCGGATTTTACTTCGTTGAGCTTTTCAGAAATCAGTTGGCGGGGCAGGTACGTGCCCATATCGTCCTTAAAAACAATGGTCACCACCGAAAGCCCAAAACGCGAGATAGACCTTACTTCTGTAACGCCCGGTAGGTTGGCCATCGCCAACTCTACGGGATAGGTTACAAATTGCTCGATGTCTTCGGTGGCCAGATTGGGCGACTGTGTGATAACCTGTACCTGGTTATTGGTAATATCGGGCTGTGCGCCCAGGTTAATGGTGGACATTGAATAGACGCCCACTCCCACGAGTGCGAGTACCATCAGTCCCACGATAAGCTTGTTCCGGATGGAAAAAGCGATGATTTTATTGATCATAAAAGTTGAAAATTTAATTCAGTTTTTGAAATGTAAAAGAGTGGCCAAAAGAATCTTGACCTGTCGAAAAAGGATATAGCATAGCTATCCTATAAAAAATGAATTAAACTCTTGGAGGATCTAAAAGGGACGAAATAGGCTCTTCGCCCAAACTATCAAAATGAAGGAAAACCTTAGAAGATATTTCTGTATTAATTGGCTTAAAATTCGCTGAAGCAAATTCCACCGTATGTACGTGACAGCAATGGCAGGTACAGAAAGGGGGGCAAGTATCTGACAAGCTATGGTTATGATCCAAATTTGAAGCGGCTACGACCACGGTCTGAGAATTATCGGAAACCACATCCGCACTAACATCAGTACAGGGAAACGCATTGAGCGTTAGCACATATAAACCGAATATGAATGTTAGTAATTTCACGTTGCAAAGATAACAAAATTGTGATGCATAGGGTGTGCAAAGTTTATCCCATAGGTTTTAATTTTTCACAGACATCTTTTTCATTCTATTTTGATTGAATTTATTCTCACAGCCTTCTCTTTCTATACAAAACCCTAATCAGGCTGGGAAGTACGAAAAGCAATAAGGGCAGGCCAACAACAAAACCCCCGATTACGGCAATTGCCAAAGGTTGCTGCATCTGTGCACCGAGACCAATGCCGAGTGCAAGTGGCATCAAGGCTAAAATAGCCCCCAAGGCAGTCATTAGTATAGGCCGGAGACGAAGGGCGGTCGCATAATTTATAGCCCAATCAATATCCTTACTTTTCAATAGGTTCTGTTTAAATTGGTTGACGGTAAAAATCCCGTTCTCGGCAATGATCCCTACGATCATTATAATGCCCGTATAACTACTGACGTTCAACGGAATGCCGAAAATAAATAAGGCCAATATGCACCCCGAAATCCCCATTACGGAAATAAACAACAAGATCAGGCCGATCCCCCAATCCTTAAAAAGGAACAGGATCACAGCAAACACAAAGAGCGATGCCATTGCCAGAATAAGCAAAAGTTCATTAAAGGACTGTTGCTGTTCTGCATAGGCACCCCCGTAAACAATGCTATAGCCCTTAGGCAGCGCCAGATTTTCTTTGAGCTTTTGTTGGATTTCCGAAACTGCGCTCCCCAGATCCCGATTATCGAGCCTTGCCGTAAGGCCAATGACCGATTTAAGGTCTTCCCTCTTTTGCTCGATCTCCCCGGGGACAACTTCTACTTTACTGAAAAATGATAGCGGACGTGTAGTTCCATTCGGAAGAAAAATCAATTGTTCCTTAAGTTTTTCAACGTCATTCTTGTCAAAGTCCGTAAACCTGAGCAATATCCTCCGCATTTGTTCCCCATCCTGTAGCTCCCCTATTTGCAGGCCGCCCGTCATAGCTGCCTGTGCCGGCGAGGGCGTGGGTTGGTTGGCGGCATTTAGGCCCAAGGGAACTCCCCCGGTGTAGGCCGTGAGCTGTTTTTGGAAGTCTGAAAGCGGGATGTTGTACTTCCCTGATATAGGTTGACCACTTAAAGTCAATTTATATGAAAGCAACTATAAAATTAATTAAGAAATCCCGTAAGTTTTCTGAAGCGTATAAAAAATCTATTGTTGCAGATTTTGAAAGTGGTAAATTTAGCG
>NZ_JBSXNL010000041.1:0-171112 GCF_056857615.1 Galbibacter sp. L-19 | reverse complement strand
AATCTTTTGAGGGATTCAAAAACAGAATATTATCTAAGATTACGGCTATGACGGTCATTCAATATATAAACATATTTGAATTCAACAGAAATATCAATAACCTAAAAATCAATATTGCCTAAATGCACAACGGGTTATATTGGTCTATTTCTCCATACACTCCTCCATCATTTGCAGGAGTTTCATCATAAGCATCTTCTCCAGGTATTTCTCCTAATGCTGGAATTGCAATGTCATAATTTCCGCCAAACTGTAAGGTAGCATATACTGCATTTACTCCTTCTTCAAGTTCTGCTTCATTTGTATAAAAGTTATTTGCAACTTTGTCTGTATTTGGGTTTTGGATTAATTCTTTTTCACATGAAACTATAAAGAATAAGCCCCCTATCAATATTATTTTTAATATTCTCATCTCTGGTATTTTATCAGTTAATGATTAATATGCTATTCTTAATCCTACTAAATAGGTTTTTGCTAATGGATAATTAGATCCATCATTATATCCTGAAGTAAGAATATTGGACGATGTTCCATCTGGATTCCATCCTCTATAATCTGTCTTTGTAAATACATTATTTCCAGATACGTATAACTGAAGTTTTGATAAACGTAACCTTTCTAATATTGATTTACTAAAATCGTATGCTATTCTGATATCTCGAAGTCTGATATAATCTCCATTATTTTCCTCTACAACTACCGAGCTACGTAAAATTTTTCTAGAATTTGAAAAGTTTCCAAAATTAGGTTGCCCTAAAAATCCATCTGGATTGTTTACTGGATGGTATCGATTTTCAAAATAATACGTTGTAGGTACAGAAAAGCCTTCTCCAGCTTCCGTTAAAGAAGCCATATCTCCATCCATTAAAGTACGTCCTGAAACTCCATTAAAATTAAAACTAAAGTTAAAACCTTTGTAAGCTACACTTCCTCCAAAACCATAGGTAAAATCTGGTGTATATGTTCCTTTAGACACCTTATCATCATCATTAATCTTACCATCTCCATTAATATCTTTCACTTTGAAATCTCCTGTAAGTGTTCCCGATAAATGTGGGGTATTATCTATTTCTTGTTGAGTTTTAAAAACTCCATCTACTTCATATCCATATATTTCAGCAATAGAACCTCCAACTTTAGTAACAAAAAGTTGATCTCTTCCTGTTGCAATCTCTTCTTGTCCAGGTCCCAAAGCCAATACTTTATTCTGATATGACGTTAAATTAGCATTAAAGCCAAGTCCTACATTTCCTAGCATGAAATTTCTTCCGCTCAATTCAAATTCTAAACCCTTATTTTCCATTTCCCCTATATTGGCTAACACATTCTCATACCCAGTTTGCTGAGGAACAGGAACATTTAATAATAAGTCTTTGGTATTAGTTTTATAATAAGCCATGCTGAAGTTTAACTTATGAAAAAAGCTAAGATCTAGTCCAATATTCATTGCTGATGCTACTTCCCATCCTAAATTAGGATTTGGAGCAGATGTAGTTATATAACCAGCTGCTAGAGAATTCCCGTTAACATAGTTAGAATCTGTAACCAATGCGTACGATCCATAATTCCCTATTTGATTATTCCCTGTTTGTCCCCAACTTGCAGATATTTTACCAAAGGTTAGTATATCTTCTAAAGGCATAAACGATTCTCTAGTGAAAACCCATCCTCCAGATACAGAAGGAAAATATCCCCATCTATTATTACTACCAAATCTTGAGGAACCGTCTTTTCTTATAGCTGCGCTAAAAAGATATTTTGCATCATAGTCGTATTGCAACCTTGTAAAATATGACTCTAAAGCCCATATTGCTAAATTATAATTTGTAGTATGAGAACTTGCTCCTGCTATATTTTTAATATTATCATCGGCAAATCCAGTACCTACAGTACTTGAAAAATCTATGTTTTCCTTTTGAAATGTATAACCTGCTAATAAATCAAAATTATGTTTAGCTAAAGAAAAATCATAATTCAATGTGTTCTCTATTAAATAATTATATCTAGTTTGTTTATCCTGAGTAGCTTCGGCATCAGAACGAGGAGCTGGCGTTCTATATGAACCAACCGAGGATGGATAATAAAAATTGCGAGTGTAGTTTTCATAATCTCCGCCTAATGAAATTTTATATTTTAAATTTTTAACGATTTCAAAATCGGCAAATACGTTTCCAAATACTCTAAATTGTTGCCTATTATCTTTCACCATTGTTGAGGTTGCTAATAAATTTTCAACAGGGGTACCATTAATACGTACTCCTTCAATTTCTCGTTGCTCATTTATTATTTGCTCACTTATATTAATATCTCCATTGTCTGTATATGGACTGTAATAAGAAAAATTTAAAGGAACTAAGGCGATAGCTCCTGAACTTCTACTACCTTGATCTAATGCATTTTGATCTGTAAATGAAGGTTTTACACTTACACCTATATTTATCTTATCTGTTAATTTCGAATTTAAATTTATGTTAGCAGAATATCTTTTTAAATCGCTTCCTATAACAATTCCCTCCTGATTAAAATAACCTAAAGAAGTATAGAATTTTGTTTTTTCATTACCTCCTGAGGCTGAAAGGTTATAATTATACATTGCTGCAGCTCTAAAGGCAACATCCATCCAATCTGTATTTGTAAGACCTGGTTTTCCATCTAGGTAGGGTTGCAGAAAATCTAAATACAATTCTCGTCCGTCTATCCCTTGACCGTTTATAGTTTTAGTAACTCGAACAGAATTAGGATCTGTTGCGCTACGGTTTGCTGGATCTTTGGAAACATACCCCCAATTTCGTGCTTCTGTTATAAATTGTGCAAATTGGTATGCATCCACCAATTCTACACCAGAACTTTGTTCTTGCATCCCAACATAAGTATCTAACGTAATTGTAGTTTTTTCATTCTTACTCCCTTGTTTTGTAGTTACTAAAATAACCCCATTTACTGCTCTAGACCCATAAATAGATGCAGATGCCGCATCTTTTAAAACATTAACTGTTGCAATATCATCTGGATTAATTGAGTTTAATGAACTCCCTTCGGATAATGGAAATCCATCTACAACTATCAATGGATTTGTCCCCGCAGTTAACGTACCAGTACCTCTAATAACAATTTGAGATGCCGCTCCTGGTTGTCCATTTGATTGATTAACTACAACTCCTGACATTTTCCCCGCTAATTGTTGCCCTACAGATGATGACGCTACTTTGGAAAGTTCTTCTTCCTCTATTTTACCTACAGAACCTATTACTTTAGCTTTTGATTGTTGCCCATACCCAATTACTACTACCTCATCGAGTTTTGCAAAATCTTCTTCAAGTGTTACTGTTATATTTTCATTCCCATTTACTGCTACTTCTTTAGCTACAAATCCAATATAAGATACAACTAGAACCGCATCAGAATTAGTAAGTGTTAAAGAAAAATTCCCGTTAAAATCTGTGGTAGCACCATTAGTTGTTCCTTTTTCTAAAATACTAGCTCCTGGTAAGGGTTGCCCATTATCATCTAATACACTTCCATTTACAGATACTTGTACAATAGTAGTTTTTTGCGTTAAAACCTCTGTTTTAATATGCTTATTCGGCTTTAAAATAATTTGGGTTCCAACTACTTGGTAGTCTATAGAAGTATTTCTGAATAAATCTTGTAATACCTCTTCTATTGGCGATTTCTCTACCTTGATTGAAACACTCTTTTTGTAATCTATTTCATCGTCTTTATAAATAAATCGATAATCTGTTTGCGACTCAATAGCTGTTAGTACTCTATCTAAATTTACATTTTGGAGGTTAACGGATACTTTATCTTTTTGTCCGTAAGTTAAATTGGCGTTTACTTGAATTATCATGAAAAAAAATAGTACAACAGACAATTTCATTTTTAAAACATGACTTTGGTGAATAGGAATGTTTTTCCTAATCCTAGTTAGATTTTTCATATTTTTGCTTTTCTTAAAAATGTGGTTAAATAATTTAATCACTCTCTAAATCGGGAAATGTGGCTGCATTTTCCGATTTTTTTATATCAAGAGTTTCTTAGTTAGCTTTCATGTGCTTTTTTATTGTATTTAGTAATCATGCGGAACATCCAGATAAGCATTCCGATGTATGACTAAAAATTAGACATGGATGTTTCATTAGCTTTATTTATTCATAGACTCCATAGTTTTATGTGTTAATATATATTTACTTTATTATTGTTTATTTGATAATGAATTCCATAATATTGTTTAAAAGTTTCTAATACTTCTGGCAACGCCTTATCTTCATTAAAACTTGCTGTAAAAGTTAAATTTGCAATTGAATCTGTAGGCATATCTATTGACACATTGTAGTGTCTTTCTAATTTTTTCAAAATATTTCTAAATGGCATATGCTTAAATACTAACTCGCCTTGCATCCATGAGGTATAAATAGATACATCTGTTTTACCTATTGAGATATTTTCATCAGCCTTCTCCCAGATTGCCATATATCCAGGCTTTAAAAATGTAGTTTCTGTTTTTTTATCTTCATTTTCAGAATACAGCCCTACAGAACCTTCTACCAAAACTGTTTGTACGGTAGCATCTTCCTTATATGCCGACACGTTAAATTTTGTACCATAAACTTGTACTCCAAGGTTATTTGCTCTCACCACAAATGGGTGTAATGTATCTTTTGCTATTTCAAAAAATGCTTCTCCACTAATTAAAACCTCTCTGTGTTTTTGACCGTTAAAATTTGTTGGGTAAGTTATTCTACTCCCAGCGTTTAAGTATATAACAGAACCGTCTGCCAATTCTAGGTTAAATTGTTTTCCGTAGGGTACATTTAAGGTGTTATAAGAAACCGCTTCCGTTTCAATGTTATTAGCTATGTTTTTATATACAATCTTATTTAAACCTTTTACTCCTACCATTTTTCCTGTGCTACTTAGTATTTCTTCTTCAGAGTTTTCAGAAATAACCTTTATTGTACCATCATCTAACGTAAGTGTTATTGCATTTTCTGGAATGGATTTTTGCTGAAAGGAATTTTGAATTAAAAATATATACGCCCCTCCTAACAGCACTATAAAAATAGCTGCGTATTTATAATAAGTCCGTATTGATTTTGAAGATTTGGTCTTGCTCGCTTTAAGCTTAATTAATTCTTTATCTACATTAATTCGGGCTTCGGTTTCCTCAAAGGAATTAATAGTATTAGCAGTCTTTAAAATATTGTAAGTCTTCTGATTTTTATCACTACTAAGAATCCAATTTTCTACAGTCTCCGTTTCTGTAGCATCGGTTTTCCCTTCAATATATTTTTTTAATAATTCTTTCATTTAAAAAATTGCCTCTTTAATTATAGACGATTTAAAATGAAGAATTACCTAAACGAAATTTAGTTTTTTTTTAAAATAAATATGTAATGTATTCTTTTAAATGCAGTCGCATATGCTTTAAAGCATTTGCCAAATGATTATCCACTGTACGTGGTGAAATATCTAATATACTAGCTATTTCTTTTCGTTTTAAGCCTTCATACTTACTTTTTACAAATACTACTTTACATTTTTCAGGTAGTAACGCAATTGCTTCTTCTATCCTTTTACTCAACTCATTTTCTATCAGTAAAGAAGCTGCTTCGTCATTAATTAAGCCTTGTTGAATTTTTTTCTTTTGCTCGGAGAAATTTGATTTAACTTTTAAATGCTTTAAATGATCTAGGCAAGCATTCTTGGTTAAGGTATATAAGTAATTATTAAGATTATTGATTTTAGAGGCAGTATCTTTATTTTCTAAAAGTTGTAAAAATACATTCTGTACTATTTCTTCAGCATCTTCATTAAACACTAAATATCCTTTGGCAATATGAAACAGTTTTCCATAGTATAATTTAAAGATAAGATCAAACCCTTCTTTAGAGTTTATATCTATCTCAGAAGATAATTTTATGTTTCTATGAATTTTATAAGATGCCACTCTAGACGATACCTATTTTATAATGAGACTATTTTCTAAAAGTAAGCAAAAAAAACTATTTTTTATAAAAGGTAAGTTAATACAATGTTATTTGTGTTAAAACAAAAGTTATGTTTTACTTGATAGTATGGATGTCCAGATAACTCATAAGCCTTCTTTAGTTGATCTATTAAAATTGTCAATCTTAAAACGTAAAAGTTTCAACCACTTTTCTCCCTTTTGTTTCCCATATAGGTATCTAGAACAAAAAATACACAAACAAAAAAGCCTCAACATTTACTGTCAAGGCTTAAAATTTATCACTATTATATTATTAAATCAACTATCTTGATTCAAGCGCACGAGGCAGTCAAACCAAACAATCTTAATTTATTTCGAACTTAAGTTTTTCGGTAAACTCGGCACAGGCTTTGGAAATTAAACCCTCTATAAAGGGTTTATGCTTTTAAAAAATTGAGCACATTCTCTTCTATTCTCGATTGAATATTACTAACATCTGCTTTTACAAACTTCTCTCCTGTAATATTTTCATAAAGCTCAATATATCTTTCTGAAACAGACGTTATATAAGCATCGGTCATTTCTGGAATTTGCTGTCCTTCTTTCCCTTGAAAACCATTTTCTATTAACCATTGACGCACAAACTCTTTAGAAAGTTGCTTTTGTGCTTCACTTTTTTCTTGACGTTCTTCATATCCATCAGCATAAAAATAACGTGAAGAATCTGGGGTATGAATTTCATCTATTAAAACAATTTCACCGTCTTTTGTTTTTCCAAATTCATATTTAGTATCTACTAAAATCAATCCGCGTGCTGCTGCAATTTCAGTTCCTCTTTGGAATAATGCACGGGTATATTTTTCTAATACTAAATAATCTGCTTCAGAAACAATTCCCTTTTTTAAAATAGCTTCTCTCGAAATATCTTCATCATGATCTCCTTGATCTGCTTTTGTAGAAGGCGTAATAATTGGTGCTGGAAACTTATCATTTTCTTTTAGTCCTTCTGGCATTGTAACTCCACAAAGCGTTTGTTTTCCTGCTTTGTATTCTCTAGCTGCATGACCCGATAAATATCCACGAATAACCATTTCTACTTTAAAAGGTTCACAAAGCTGACCAACAGCTACATTTGGATCTGGAGTAGCTTCCAACCAATTTGGAACAATGTCTTTTGTAGCATCCATCATTTTGGTTGCAATCTGATTTAAAATCTGACCTTTGTAAGGAATTCCCTTTGGCATAATTACATCAAAAGCAGAAAGTCTATCTGTAGCAATCATCACTAACAAATCGTTTCCAATATTATAAACTTCCCTAACCTTTCCTTTATAAACACTTTCCTGATTTGGAAAATTAAAATCTGTTGCTGTGATGGTATTACTCATGAATAGTATTGTATTATTTTCTTGCTACAAATATAGGGGATATTTTAATTTTTGATGCCTTGTTTTTGATAGTTTAATTGGACAATAATTTAGTTAGGTAATTTAGAAACACATCAAAAGAAAAGGTCTAAAAAGCAATTTCCAATTGTCAAAAGGAGCTTAACAAACTCACTGCAACACGTAGAGATTAGATACTTTTTAGACCTTTTTTTTGCTATATCTGTTTTTAAACCATCATTCCCCCAGAAACCTCTATGCGTTGTCCGTTAATCCAGCGTGCTTCTTCGGTACATAAAAAAGCTACTACACCACCAATATCTTGAGGTAAACCAACACGACCTAATGCTGTTATACCTGCAATGTGATTGTTAATTTCTTTATTATCTCTTACACGTCCACCTCCAAAATCGGTTTCAATAGCACCTGGAGCTACTATATTGGCTGCAATACCTTTTTCTCCTAATTCTTTTGCCAAATATCTGGTAAAAACTTCTACTCCGCCTTTCATTGTTGCATAGGTAGAAGAACCTGGGAAAGAAAAACGAGCCAGTCCTGAAGATATATTGATAATTCGTCCCCCTTTATTTATAAAAGGAACTGTCTTTTGTGTTAAAAAGAAAACACCTTTTAAGTGAATATTAAGCATCTCATCAAATTGCTCCTCGGTAGTTTCTATAAAAGGTGCATACAATGCTGTTCCTGCATTATTTATTAGAAAATCAAAGTTGGGACTTCCTGTATGCTCTTGTAAATGATTAGTTACTTGAGTGATAAAAGCATCAAATGTAGCTATTTTTGAGGTGTCCAATTGGTATGCTATTGCTTTTTGTCCGATTGCCTGAATCTCGGTTACTACGTTATCTGCTTGTTCTTTATTGCTTCTATAAGTAAGTATGACATCAATCCCTTTCTTTGCAAGATTTATAGCCATATCTCTACCTAAACCTCTGCTCCCTCCTGTTACCAAAGCTACTTTGTTGTTTTCTGTTTTCATTTTTTTAATTATTAATTATTATTAAAATTTTGATAGTACAAAGTTCAACTAAAAACAAAGGGGACTGTTTGCAAACATCAAAGGATTGTTTGCAAAATTCAAATAATAAGATTTAAGAACGGAAACTAACTGGAGCTACAGAAGTTTGTCTTTTAAAGAAATTAGAGAAGTGAGCTACTTCTTCAAAGCCCAAACTATAAGCTATTTCAGAAATATTCCAATCGGTTTGCTTTAGTAAAATTTTAGCTTCTTGGATAATTCTACTACTTATAATATCTGTTGTTGTTCTCCCCATATTATCTTTAAGCACCTTGTTTAGGTGATTTACATGAATAGCCAAGCGCTCTGCATATTCTTTTGCTGTACGCAGTACTAGTTTTTGTTCGGGAGATTCTATAGGGAATTGACGTTCTAATAATTCTATAAATAAGGAGATTATCCTTGCTGATGCATTTTTATCGGTATGTAATTGTGTAGCTGGTTGTAATTTTTGTCCTTGATGAATAAGTTCCATTACATAATTCCGAAGCAAATCGTACTTATATACATAATTTGAAGCTATTTCTGTTTTCATTTTATTGAAAATCAGTTGAAGTTCCTCTGCTTCTTCATCTTCTATTTCAAAAACAGGATAGCCTCCAGATTTAAAAATAGGCAACTCGTCTAAAACTATTCCCGTTAAATTTTTTATTAAAAACTCATCCGTAAACACACAAAAAGAACCTGCTTGATTTTCTTCTAATGGAAACCAATGATACGGTACTTTTGGGGTAGCAAAGAGTAGTGCATTTTTTTCAATATCTATAACTTTATCTGCATACTCTGCCCTATTCTTCCCACGTATTAAACTTATTTTATAATAAGCTCTACGGTTATAAGGCATTATATTTTTACGTTTTACCTGCTTTATAGTTTCTGAAATATCGAAAATATTAAAATGCCCTATTTCTTTATTAATTCCAGGTGGTAATAAAGTATCTATATCTCTACCAGTAAATGCAGCAGCTTCTTTATAAAATTCTTCTAAGGAAGTACTTTTTAGTGTTTTCATAGAATTTGTAAAATTCAAAGATACCACAATTCTATAGAAAGTAACTCAAAGTTAAATTATACTAAAAAGCCTTTTTATAAGCTTTTTCATATATTTCTTCATACCTAGGGACTACTTGGTTAATATCAAACAAAGTAGCTTGTTCTCTAGCTTGTTTTTTATACTGATTTAAAACTTTATCTTCTTTTAAAATCTTAATAGCGTTATTTGTCATGGACTCTACATCGCCAACGTTGCTTAAATAACCGCTAAACCCATCTTTATTTACCTCAGGAATTCCTCCTGTATTACTAGATATTACAGGAACTTCATTTACCATTGCTTCTAATGCTGCCAAACCAAAACTTTCGGTTTCAGAAGGCAATAAAAATAAGTCGGAGAAACAAAGTATTTTATCTACTTCATTACTATTTCCAAGAAAAGCAACTTTGTTGCCAATCCCTAATTCATCACACAAAGCTTCTGCTCCTTCTCGTTCAGGACCTTCGCCTACCATTATTAGTCTGGAAGGAATTTCTTTTTGAATTCCGTAGAAAATATTGATTACATCTGAAATGCGCTTTACTTTTCTAAAGTTACTTATATGTGTTATTATACGCTCTTTATCTGTAGCCATCATCCCACGCTGACAATCAGTAAAGCTATGCTTATATTTAGATACATCTATAAAGTTTGGAACTACATGTATTTTCTTTTTTATATCAAAAAGTCGGTTTGTATCCTCTTTTAAACTTTGTGAAACTGAAGTAACCACATCAGATTTATTGATACTAAAAGTAACAGCAGGTTTGTAGAAAGGGTGATTTCCTACAAGGGTTATATCTGTACCATGAAGTGTTGTAACAATAGGAATCTCAATTCCTTGTGTTTTCAGCATCTTTTTAGCCATATAAGCAGCATATGCATGAGGAATAGCATAATGAACATGTAACACTTCCAGTTTATGAAGTTTTACCATATCCACTAATTTACTAGACAATGCTAGTTCATATGGTTGGTAATGAAACAATGGGTATTCTGGTACATTTACTTCATGAAAATGGATTTTTCCACTAAGTAATGCCAAACGAACGGGTTGTTTGTAAGTTATAAAATGAATTTCGTGTCCGCGTGTTGCTAAAGCCATTCCTAACTCTGTTGCTACTACTCCACTTCCGCCAAATGTTGGATAACACACAATCCCTATTCGCATACTTTTTAATTTAAATGAATATACTAAGTTAAAATATTAATTACACCAGAGAGATTTAATGGCAAACTTTTAAGATCTCACTAATTTCTTAGGTGCTAAATAGCTTTTTCTTTTTCTGAAAATAGAACGGTCTTAAAGCTATCTATTAAATCTACAACCTTGGGGCAAGCCCAAGAGGTATTCAAAGGAAAATAATTTAATCCATTTAGACATAAAACCCTTCGGCAAACTCAGAACAGGCTCTGGAAATTAAACCTTAATTATAGATTTAAAACTGAGTCGAAACAATAGGAATATATTTACAAAAGAATTTTTAAATTTCTGTTATCTCTCAATCGATTCATAGATAATCTCCTGAATTACAGTACGCGTACCTTCAGAAATTAATTTTCGATTTAACATGGTTGGATACGTTCTATTAGACAAAAATATATAAACCAAGCTATCTGTAGGATCAACCCAAGCATAGGTTCCTGTAAAGCCACTATGTCCAAAACTCATCATTGATACACAGCCACATGTAGGACCAGATTCTCCCAATTGTGGTTTATCAAATCCTACCCCTCTTCTATTATCTTGGTCGCAATAATAACAGGTATTAAACTTATCTAAGGTTTCGGAACTAAAATAGCGTTTGCCTCCATAATATCCTTTTTGAAGATACATTTGCATCATCTTAGCAAGATCATTTGAAGTACTAAAAAGTCCAGCATGCCCACCAACACCACCAAGCATAGCGGCTCCCATATCATGCACATATCCTTGAATGGTTTGATATCTAAAATAATCATCTACTTCTGTAGGAACAATCTCTCCTTTTCCAAATTTATCTAATGGATTAAAGGTAGTATAATTCATCCCTAAAGATTTATAAAAATTATCTTGAGCTATTTTATCTAATGGTCTATGGTAATAATTTTCTAAATAGCGTTGCAATAAAATAAAGGGTAGGTCGCTGTATCTGTACTGAAGTTTACTCAGCAATTCGCTTTCTTTTATCTGATCAATAATAGAATCTTTATAATCATTTCTAATATAAAGATGATCGGCAACTTGAGTATCAAAATTCTTTGTTGGAGCATCTTTATAATACGTATCTAAGGGCTTTTTGGTCCCTTCATCCAAAGTACTTATATAAAAAGGAATCCAAGGTTTTAAACGAGCGTAATGAGAAAGCACTGCCAACAATTTTAAATCTTCTTTGTTACTCCCTTTCAATTCAGGAAGCATTTCTCCTAAGGTTGAATTAAAAGTAATTTCCTTCTTCTCTACCAATTGCATGATATTTGGCAAGGTAGCCGTTATTTTGGTTAAAGAAGCAAGATCGTATAAGTTATTGCTCCTAACAGGTTCTGAGTCTGCACCATAAGAGAACTTTCCGAAGTTTTTATTATAAATTACCTTTCCTTGTCTTGCAATTAAAATTTGTCCGCCAGGAGTAGCTCCAGAACTAATAGCAAGTTTCATTACAGAATCTACTTTTTTCAGGGTCTTACTATTCATTCCAACCCGTTCAGGAACGCTATACCCTAATCTTGATAAGGAATTGGTTAAAAAACCTCTGTTTTCTGGTAATTTTTCGTGTGCCATAACGGGCAAACTCCCTTTAGAAGCAAGAGCTCCAAATATAAGCTCTGCAGATTTTTCTTGAGAAATAGGATCGTTTAAATAACTTACAATTATAGACTCTATATTATCAATACTTTGAAGGTCTAAAAGTGCATAAGGTTTTACAAAAGCATCAAGAATAACCTTTTTTTGTCGTGCTATTTCATAAATCCAAACCTTCTCTTGATCTGTAAAATCTGCCGCTTTCCAAGGTGTTTGTGTACTTCTATGATGCCCAATAATAACTAAATCATAAGGTTTTATTCTGTTTACAATATCACTTAAATCATCTCCATGAATATAAGCTACAGAGGTATATTTTTTTAATGTTTCTACAAAAGTAGAATTATCTCCATCTCCCATCCCGATATAAGCAATACTTTTCTTATCTAGATCTCTAATTGGAATTGTTTGCTCATCGTTTTTAGCAACTGTAATGGCATTTTCCATTACTTCTTCAAATAAAATTGTATCCTCAACACGATTTAAATCTTCATATAAATGTGCTTGAGCTACCGGTTTATAATTATTTAAACCTACTTTATATTTAGCCTTTAATACTTTTTTTACTGAATATGCTAAACGTTCTTCTGTAATAATTCCATTAGTATAGGCTTCTGTTAACTTTTTTATTCCCTCTGGAGTATCTGCTGATATAAGCAACATATCATTTCCCGCTAAAAAAGCAGAAAGGTCTACATTCCCAGAATCTGCATAATTAGCTACTCCCTTCATCTCTAAAGCATCTGTAAAAATAAGTCCGTTAAACTGAAGCTTATCTTTTAATAATCCTGTTACAATACCTTCTGAAATTGAAGAAGGAAAACCTGGTCGAGACTCTAAACTAGGAACACTTAAATGTGCTACCATAACGCTAGCCAATCCTTTTGGAATAAGTTGTTTATATGGATAGAGCTCTACGCTATCTATTCTTTCTTTACTAAATGTTATTGTTGGTAATGTTTTATGAGAATCTTGCTCTGTATCTCCGTGACCTGGGAAGTGCTTTGCATTAGCCAAAACTCCAGCAGATTGCATTCCTTCCATAAATGCCATTGCTTTTTCTGTAACCTTATCCCTATTTTCTCCAAAAGAACGGTTTCCTATAATTGGATTTTTAGGATTGGTATTAATATCTACATCGGGAGCAAAATTAATATGCATTCCCATCCGTTTTGTATGTTCTCCAATATGTTTTCCTACACGTCTAATTAAATCATTATCCTTAACAGCTCCTAAAACCATGTTGTATGGAAAAGCAAATGTAGAGTCCAAACGCATGGATAAACCCCATTCGGCATCCATTGACATTAACATTTTTACTTTAGAAAGACTTTGTAATTCATTATTAAGTTTAGCTTGACGATACGGACCTCCAGTTGAGAATATTACTCCTCCCACTTGGTATTCGGAAACCAATTTTTTTACATCGTCAATATGTGCTTTTCCTTTGTCGGAAAAAGCTCTGATCATAAATAATTGTCCTATTTTTTCTTGAAGTGAAAGCGAATTATATATACTATCAACCCAAACCTTTTGCTGCTCGCTATCGGTAGTTACTAATGGGTCTACTTGCTGACTAAACCCTTGTATGAAAATAAATAGAAGCCCTAAAACAACACTATTTTTTTTTAAAACCATTGAATAATTTTTACTCAGTAAATGAGACTTAAACCTTCGACTATTTTGTAATATAAAACCTATTATGATAGTTATTTATAAGGTACAATCTTTAAAAATAACCTAATACAGGAACGGCTTTTATACTTTGAGCATATAAAAACATCCCTATAAAACATAAAAACCCCACTAACTTTTTAATTAACGAATCATTAAAAAAGTAGAATAGAGTTCTAATTCATAAATCGTGCATGCCAACTATCTCTAGCTGGAACTTCCCAATAATTTTGGTATTCTTCTTTATTAGTTACCAAATTATTGAATACGATGGTGTTTTGAGAAACGGCTTTTTGTTTAGCCATTTTCTTAAAATCGATAAGGGGCTTGTAGGCAATAAAATCGCCTTGTCTGTAGGAGACATTCATTTTATCGAGGAGATTAACATTGTAATCTACCTCTAGCTGTTGGATAAATCGAACTGAGGCGTCGATTGAGCATCCGCTAGCCATATTAAATTCTTGATCTAATGCAATGATAATAAAACGTTTGTAACGTATTTCAAAAGAGGCTTTTAGATTTGCTCCATGAGCAGTCCATTGCTCTATAAAACTCTCGAGTTTTGTGGTTAATTCTGCTATTTCTTCTTCAGTAAAACTTCTATTTGCTTGGTAAATCCAAACTCTAGCAGATTCTGATAAATCGTTAAAAGCTACAAACATTTTCTTTTTATTTAAAAGATTCCTTTTTCTATTTTTTCTTTAAAGAGTGTTTTTTAATCAACTACCTCGGGGCAAGCCCACAAGGTATTCGGAAACAAATTTAATTCATTTCGACGCAGAGCCCTTCGGTAAACTCAGTAAAGACTCTGGGGAATTAGACCCTCTATGAGGGACTAAAGCAAAAGTTCCGTTTATAAATCTTCTGCATTTGCAATAAGCTCGGCAACATCCATTACTTCAACAGTTCCCTCTTTATCTTTTCCTTTAACCCCATCTGTAAGCATAGTGTTACAAAAAGGACATCCAGCTGCAATAATATCTGGTTTTGTTTCTATGGCTTGCTCGGTACGCTCTATATTAATGTCTTTATTTCCTTTTTCTGGTTCTTTAAACATTTGAGCTCCTCCAGCACCACAACATAACCCTCTTTTTTTACAGTTTTTCATTTCTACTAGTTCTGCATCTAGCTTTTGGATAAGCGCTCGTGGGGCTTCATACACATCGTTAGCTCTTCCTAAATAACAAGGATCATGGAACGTTATTCTTTTACCTTTAAACTTTCCTCCTTCAATAGTTAGTTTTCCTTCTTCTAAAAGAGAACGTAAAAATTGTGTATGGTGAACCACTTCATAGCTCCCTCCCAAAGAAGGGTATTCGTTTTTTAATGTATTAAAACAATGTGGGCAAGCAGTAACTATTTTTTTAATCTCATAACCATTTAAAACCTCAATGTTTGTCATGGCCTGCATTTGAAACAACATTTCATTCCCAGAACGCTTTGCTGGATCTCCAGTACAGCTTTCTTCTGTTCCTAAAACAGCAAAATCTACCTGAGCTTTGTTTAATAATTTAACAAAGGCTTTTGTAATTTTTTTAGCTCTATCATCAAAACTTCCAGAACAACCAACCCAGAATAATACTTCTGGAGTTTTTCCTTCGGCCATCATTTCTGCCATTGTAGGCACTTTTATTGCTTCGCTCATACTGCTTTATTTTCCCTTAATTTGCTGTTATATTTTAAACTGTCATTTCGAAAAAATAATATCCCTATGCCTTAATCGAAATGACAGTAATCAATCCTACTATAGAATTATAAGTTAATAACAGAATTATCTATTATCTTAATCGTGTTTTCCATCGTCAAAAACCTGAATAGTTACTTCCTTGTCAATAAGGTCTGTAAATTTTCCGTTATAACGTGTAGCCTTAACTAAGTGGTTGTCTATCCAATGGTAATTTCCTCCTCTTGGTTTTCCCATTACCATTCCATGATATTTAAATCCGTGACGATTTAACCAATCTTCTGTGGTTTTTCTATGATCTTCTGTACGAGATGTGAAGAAATATATGACATGCCCTTCTTCAAACCACTTGTTTAACGTTTTTAAAGCATCTGGATACACTTGTGCTGTTGCCATACGCTCAGGCTCTTCATTCGGAATATCATCACAAATAGTACCGTCTATATCGATTAAATAATTTTTAATCCCTTTTGGCAAGACAGGACTTATGTGTTCTCCATCTTCCAATTTTTCATTTAGCAATTTTTCAACGTCTTCTTTGTTCATTTTTTAAAGTTATGTTTATTGGTTTCCTCACTTTGTGAGTCCCGAATTCTCGGGGTAAAATTCTCCGACGGTAATGTCGAAATTAATTGGTTATTTTTAATCACTTACAAGATTTAACTATAAGCTAATTTTTATTCATTTTTCCAGTTCAGTCGGTCCATTTGGTTATATGGCCATGGCGCTCCATTGTTTTCTACATTCCCCATCATATTATTAAGTTCCATTGGCGCTGCCGATTGTTCCATTACTAAATAACGACGCATATCCATAATAATTGAAAGCGGACTAATGCTTACAGGGCACGCTTCTACACATGCATTACAGGTGGTACAAGCCCATAATTCTTCTGGAGTGATATAATTGTTTAGTAATTGCTTTCCATCGTCCACAAAAACCCCTTTATTGGCATCCATATTTTTTCCTACCTCTTCCAAACGATCTCTAGTATCCATCATTATTTTTCGAGGAGATAATTTTTTCCCTGTCTGACTTGCAGGGCATTCGCTTGTACAACGCCCACATTCCGTACAGGTATAGGCATTTAAAAGTTGTACCCAATTTAAATCTGTAACATCCGAGGCTCCAAACTTTTCAGGAACATCTTCAACCTCTCCTTCTTCAGGCATTGCAAATGGATCGGCATCTGGATCCATCATTAATTTAACCTCATTGGTAACAGATTCTAAATTATCAAACTGCCCTTTAGGATTTAAATTAGCAAACCATGTATTTGGAAATGCTAAAAGAATATGAAGGTGCTTTGAAAAGTATAGGTAGTTAAGAAAGATTAATATTCCAGTTATATGCAGCCACCATGCGGCTCTTTCTATTATAATTAATGTAGACTCACTAAAGTTTTCAAAAAGAGGTACAAAAAGCTGACTTATAGGAAAAGCGCCTGCTTGCGTGTAATGAGCTGCTCCTGCTAGTTGTAATGTATAGTCGGCTCCATTCATTGTTAAAAATAAAAGCATCAATACTACTTCAAAGTAAAGAATAATATTCCCATCGCTTTTTGGCCATCCTCTCATTTCAGAATAAAAGAAACGCTTTAATTTTATTACATTTCTACGAATCCAAAAAATGGTTACCGATACAATTACTAAAAACGCTAGGATTTCAAAAGAACCTATTAAAAAATTATATACAGAACCTAGAGACGCAAAAACTCGGTGTGTTCCAAAAAGTCCATCTATAATAATTTCTAATACTTCTATATTGATAATAATAAATCCTACATATACAATTACATGCAGAAAACCTGCTATTGGACGAACAACCATTTTTTGTTGTCCTAAGGCTATTCTAGCCATATTTGCCCAACGTTGCGATTTATTATCTGTACGATCTATTGCCTGACCTAGTTTAATATTTCTAACAAGCTTTTTAATATTGCTAGCAAAATAACCTATTCCAGCCAATAAAATTATTGCAAAAAGTATCTGAGGAATATAATTCATCTATTCGTTGTTAGTTTCTTCTTCTGGTGCTTCGTAAGGCTTTGCCTTTTTACCAAAAAGAGAAAAATGGACATATCGTTTCGGATTCAACCTAAGGTCTTCTAAAAGTAATTCCAACTCCATAGAGGCATCTGTTAGGTTGGTATATAACTCTTCATCATTTAATAACTTCCCAACAGAACCATTTCCAGACTCTATTTTCGTCATTATATTATCGAGTTTTGCCATACTACTTTTAAGGTCTCCAACAGCACCGCCAATATCTGAATTTGCAAGCGTATCACTCACTTTAGATAAGTTAGCAGAAAGGTTATCTATATTAGATATGGAACGGTCTAACTTATCTTTATTACTGGCTAATAAAGTATTTAACGTTCCTGAAGCCTGACTAAAATTAGCAATTACTTGGTCTAAGTTTTTTATACTCGATTTTATATTGGCTCTGGTTTCTTCATCTAAAATATCATCAACGCCTACCATTACCGAATCGGCATTTTTGAGTACTCCGTCTAAACTTTTTTGCAATGGCGCCAACTTTTGGGTTACCAAATCTGTTAAGCCTGGTTGCACATTACTTTTAAGTGTATCTCCATCTTTGGATATCGGACTATTATCATAAACAGGAACAACCCGTAAACTCTTCCCTCCAATAATTCCAGTATCATATATTTCTGCTACACTATTTTTTGCAAACTGAAACTCACTATCTACCGTAAAAGTAATAACCAAATTACCCTTGCTGTCTATAAAAGTGATATCGTTTATATTTCCTACTTGTAAACCATTAATGCTTACTGCAGTACCAGAAGATATTCCGTTTACATTTTCGTATACGGCGTAATAAGTACGACTAGAATTGAATAACTTATGTCCTTTTAGAAACGTAAAGCCTAAAATAAACAAGACAATCCCCCCTATTACAATAATCCCTGTTTTAAGTTCTTTAGTTAATTTCAAAAGCTTCTTTTTTTACTGTAAGCAACAAAATTAGAAATAATTTCCGTAAGATTCGTTCTAATTTCACATGGAATTAAGTACGGATTTCACTTTAACTTTTTCTCCATTTTTAAAGGCAACTATAAAACTAGTACCATACCCTTTCTTTTTAGCTTTTTGCTGCAACTCTTTAACACTCTCATAACTAGCTACTTCTCCGTAGTAATAACGATATATATTTCCTTCTTTTTCTCTACTGATAGGAGACAAACCTTTAAAATTGTATGATTTTGTTTCAATAGCGCTCGAACCTGCTGCAATTTGAACCCTAAAAGTAACCCCTTCAACCGTATCTACTCCATCCGAAGAATTTGTAGCGGTGGTATTTGAAGCATGAGAAGTATGGTCTTTAACTTCAAAAGAAAAATCATCTCCAATATTTTCGTCTACAGAATGTTTATATTTTAAAACAGCATCTGCAATAGAAGTTGCCATGTCAGATTTTCCTTTACTAGAATTTAAATAAGACCCTTCTGGCTTATAGGTTAAAAAACCTGTTTCTACCAATACACTAGGCATAAATGTTTGATGTAACACTATAAATCCAGCTTGCTTTACACCTCTATCTACCCGTTTTAGTTTTCCTGTAAAATTATCTTGAATAGATTTAGCCAATAAAATACTATTATCTA
This sequence comes from Galbibacter sp. L-19, assembly GCF_056857615.1. Taxonomy (NCBI): domain Bacteria; kingdom Pseudomonadati; phylum Bacteroidota; class Flavobacteriia; order Flavobacteriales; family Flavobacteriaceae; genus Galbibacter; species Galbibacter sp. L-19. The sequence continues at coordinate 151,934 of NZ_JBSXNL010000041.1, read as the reverse complement.
AAAACTCTTCTTGCATAATAGTTAATCCAATAAACGATTCTGGAGAGTTAATGTCATAACCAGCATAATTTACTTCATAATCATCTTCTAAATAAATTACAGAGTTCTCATTTTTAGCAACTTCAAAGTTTCTTTTATTAGCATGAAGTCCTAATACAAATGTTTCGGTACCATGCGCACTAGAATTATGAGAATTACAATGTACAGAAACAAATAAATCGGCTTTTGCCTCATTCGCTATTTTTCCTCTAACATATAAGTCTACAAAGCTATCATCCTTCCGAGTATATATTACATTTATATTAGGATCTTTCTCTAAAATTGCTCCTACTTGTAATACTATTTTAAGAGCAATGTCCTTCTCTTTGAAACCGTTACCTAAATTCCCTGGGTCATGCCCTCCATGTCCAGCATCTAAAACTACTGTAAATTTCCCATCGTTCGGTGGCGTTTCTCCATGAGAATATATAATTTGCGATAAGCTTAAACTCATCAATAAAAATAAGGTGCTAAAAAATCTACTCATAAAATAATAACGGTTTAATACAGTTATTTATTTGATTAAAATTTGTTAATCTATAACAAACAGACCAAAAAATATACGTATGTTTGGCACGTCAAAAACCGAGCCATTCTTTATACAAAAATAGGATTAAAAGCTTTGCGAGCAAAGAAACGTAACATACTTTTAGCGCTGTTCTCTCTGTTTATCAGTGGCATTTTTTATGCCCAAGAAAGACCTAAGGTTCAAGCCCTCAATATTGAAGCTCAAAAAGAAGCTCAAGATACTATAAAGATTAATGCTCCCGAGTTATTAATCGATACTGCTGTTATAGATACTACACAAACAGATTCCATACCAAAAGACAGTACAAAACAAGGTTTTCTTCAAGGAAAAATTAATTATAAAGCTAAAGACTACATGAAAATGAGTCGGAAGGAGAAGAAAATCTACCTTTATAATGAAGCCGAAGTACTCTATCAAGATTATGAGCTTAAATCTGGAATTATAGTAATTGACTATGTTACCAATGAAGTTTATGCTGGAAGAATAAAAGATTCCGCAGGCAACCTTACCCAACCTCCTTATTTTAAACAAGGAAATAGTGTTATTGAACCCGATTCTATTCGGTTTAATTTTGACACCAAAAAGGCACTTATCTTTAATTCAAGAACCGAACAATCTATGGGGGAATCTATGAATGTATTTGCCGAAATTGTTAAAAAGGAAAACGATTCTGTATACTTTTTAAAAGAAGGAAAAATAACAACTTCTGAAGATGCCGAAAATCCCGATTATTACATTCGAGTTCGTAAAGGTAAGTTTGTTCCTAACAAAAAAATTATAGCAGGGTTTAGTAATATGTATATTGCAGATGTTCCAACCCCAATTGCAGTTCCGTTTGCATATTTCCCTATGTCTCAAGAGCGAAGAAATTCTGGAATTATAATGCCAACCCCTGGACAAACAAACAGACGTGGGTACTCTTTACAAAATGGAGGGTATTATTTTGCCATAAGCGATTATTTTGACCTAGCGTTGCTTGGAGATTATTACACCAACGGAAGTTATGGTTTTAGAACCGAAACAAACTATGCCAAACGGTACAAGTTTAGAGGTGCTTTAAGGTTTAGATACGAAAACAATATTGAGAGTCAGCGTGGATTTCCAGATTATAGTAGAAGTACTATTTACAATATTCAATGGAACCATAGTCAGGATGCAAAGGCAAATCCAAATTCTAGACTTTCGGCATCTGTTAACTTTGGTAGTAGCCAATATTACCAAGATTCTTTTAATCAATTAAACACCCCTAATTTCTTAAATAACACTTTACAATCATCGATTTCCTACAATAAAACATTCCCAGGCTACCCGATGGTAAATTTAAATGCTACCACCTCTATCCAACAAAACACAAGAGATCAATCGGTTAACCTTACCTTACCAACCCTTCAAGCTAGTATGGAGCGTATTTATCCGTTTGCCAGTAGAGATGGTGGAAAAAGAGGTATTATTCAGAATATAAACTTTCAGTATAACTTTAGAGCAGAAAATAGAATTAGCACTATAGATACTCTTTTGTTTAAAAGTGAAATGTTTGATGATGCTAAAGTTGGTTTCCAACACACCATTCCACTTAGTACAAACTTTAAAATATTTAAGTTTTTTAGTACGTCTGTTGGTGCAAATTATAATGAAGTATGGCAACTTAAAACCATTAAGAGAAACGATTATAACGAGTTATTAGACGAAGCTACCATAGACACTTTAAATAATTTTGATAGGTTTGGAACCTACAACTTTAATGCAAGTATAGGTACAACATTATACGGAACTTTTAACTTTGGAGAGGATAAAAAAATCCAAGCTATCCGACATACTGTTAGACCATCGGTAAGTTATGGATACACGCCATCATTCGACCAATATTACGATGAATATGTTGGAGAGGATGGTGTAGAACGCGAATACACCCGATTTGAAAATGGTATATATGGAACTCCTAGTTTAAGCAATTCCAATAATATTGGCTTCTCATTAAGTAATGTGGTAGAAGCTAAGGTTCGAGACAAAGACACTATGGCTACGGAGCCCAAAAAAGTGATGCTTCTAAATAACTTAAACTTTAGTACCGCATATAATATTGTAGCCGATTCCCTACCATGGAGCCCCGTGAGAGTTAGTGGTGGAACGCAGTTTTTTCAGAATAAAATGAATGTAAACTTTGGCGCCACATTAGATCCTTATGCTATTGATAATAATGGAACTAGAATTGATGTTTTTAACTACGAAAACGGCGGTAGTTTGTTTAGAATGACCAACGCTAATGTAAACGTAAGTTACTCCATTAATAGTAAAACATTTTCTGGAGGAGAAGATAAAGAGCAAGTAGATAATACACAAAGTGGAGGTCGGGAAGACGACTTATTTGGTAGAGCGCAAGACTTTAGTGATGATAGAACTTTTGCCAACGACGAAGAGGAGGAAGACAAGGAAGATTTACCCACAGAAGCGTATGCCGCCAAACTCCCATGGGATTTGAGGCTTGCTTATTCCTTAACCTACTCCAATAGCAATAGGCAAAACGAAATAAGTAATAATTCTCTTATGTTTTCTGGAAATGTAGATCTAACACCGCAATGGAAAGTAGGAGTTTCATCGGGATACGACTTTAAACAAAAAGGATTTACATATACACAGTTAAGATTTTCTAGAGATTTAAAAAGTTTTAGACTTAACTTTAACTGGGTTCCTTTTAGCTCTAGAGCTTCTTGGTTCTTCTTTATCGGAATTAAATCGTCTATGTTAAGCGATCTTAAGTGGGAAAAAAGAAGTGAACCAGATAAGAATCTGTAAATTATATTTCGAGAAAAACTCAATTATCGAATAAAAACATAAAACTTATTCAACCAATAATTCAATAAATAATTATGAAAAAAATAATAAACACCGATAAAGCACCTGCACCACTAGGACCATACAATCAAGCAGTTTTTGCCAATAACACGCTATATATTTCTGGACAAATTGCAATTAACCCAGAAACTAACGAACTTATTACAAGCGGGGTTGAAGACGAAGCAAAATTAGTAATGAAAAACCTAGAGGCTGTTTTAAACGCTGCTGATATGACATTTGAAAATGTAGTAAAAAGTTCTATTTTTTTAAATGATATGAATGATTTTACTACAATTAACAAAATATACGGTGCTTATTTTGATGAAGCTACTGCACCTGCCAGAGAAACTGTTGCTGTAAAAACACTCCCTAAAAATGTAAACGTTGAAATCTCAATGATTGCAGTAAAATAACAAAGTGTTTTACTAGCGCGTTTTGCAAGCGTCAAAAACATCTAAATCTCGGTTTTCGAATAAAAGAGGATCGAAGTTTGCCATTATTTTTTGTTCTTCAATTCTATAATTTATGAAGTCGTTTCTAAAAATAGGTTTCAGTGTATTTATTTTAGTACTGACTTCTGCATGTAAGACTACTTACACTCCTGTTGTTAACAATACTATTAACACTAGCAGTAGTACGTACGTAAATAATCCTGAGGGGATTGATATTTCTAATGATGAAGCTTCAACTTTAAAATGGAATCCTAAAACTCCTTATAATATAGAAGAGTTTAGAGCCGCTTGGATTGCTACTGTTGCTAATATTAATTGGCCTAGCAAACCAGGACTCTCTTCGGAAGAACAGCAAAAAGAAGCTCTTGAACTCTTAGATTTCTTAGAATCTCATCATTACAATGCGGCTATTTTTCAAGTAAGACCGCAAGCAGATGCTCTTTACAAAAGTGAAATAGAGCCTTGGTCCTATTACCTTACTGGAAAGCAAGGATTAGCGCCTTCTCCATACTACGATCCTTTATTATTTTGGATTGATGAAGCTCATAAAAGAGGAATTGAACTTCATGTATGGTTAAATCCCTACAGAGCGCATCATTCTCAAGGAAAAGAAATATCGGAACAATCTATCATAAAAACACATCCAGAACTTGTTGTCAAGTTAGAAAATGGGATGTGGTGGATGGATCCTGCTTTAGATAAAACTAAAGAACATTCGCTTAAAGTTGTAAAAGACATTGTTAGCAGATACGACATTGACGGAATTCATTTTGACGACTATTTTTACCCATACGAATCTTATAATAATGGCAAAGATTTTCCAGATGACAAGAGTTGGAATCAGTACTTAAATTCTGGAGGAAAACTAACTAGAAACGATTGGAGACGAGAAAATGTAAACAGTTTTATCAAAATGGTTTACCAAGCCATTAAAGAAGAAAAGCCTTATGTAAAATTTGGTATTAGTCCGTTTGGAATTTGGCGTCCTGGACATCCAGCTTCTGTTGTTGGCTTTGACCAATACAACAAATTATACGCCGACGCTAAATTATGGCTCAATAAAGGATGGATTGATTATTTTTCGCCTCAATTGTATTGGAAAATAAATAAAGAAGGACAACGCTTCCCTGAGCTATTAACTTGGTGGCAAGAAGAAAATAGTAAAAACAGACATTTATGGCCTGGAATTAAAGTAGATTATGGGGGAGATTTAGAAAATGTTAATGAAATTGATAATCAAATCAACATCACTCGAAATATTCTTCCTAAAAGCAAAGGCTCCATCCATTGGAGTATTGGTCCGCTTTTAAAGTACGATTCCTTAGCTGTAGGTATTTTAACACACTCTTATGCAAAAAAAACTCTTGTTCCTCCTAGTCCGTGGCTAGATAATACCCCTCCAGCAAAGCCTATTGTAAATGCAGTTGTAAAAGAAAATAAAGTAGCTATTATATGGGATCATCCTAACAAAAATGATGTTTCTAAATATGTGCTTTATTACCAATATTCCAACCAAAATTGGAATCATATTATTTTAAATTCAGAAACTACTTCTTATACCCTGCCTTTTATAGATAATCAAAATAATACCTTAAATAAAACAGGAGTTACCGCTGTGGATACTAATGAAAACCAGAGTTTGTTTACTGAAGAAAAACTTCCATAAGTTAATAAACATTTTTATTTAAAAAATCTCCTATACATAGGCTACAAAGTTTTTCTGCCACGAATTCACAAATATTTTTTTGCTTCTTCCTTACCCATAACCTTAATAAGAGAAGAAAAATAAATCTGTGAATCTGCAGCTTAAACTTATAAAACATATTATTGTTGTCCGATAAAGATTAACGAAATTTATTGGACTCCACTTATATCAAGGGTTAATAGAGATTTTTAAAATAGCCCCCTTGCTGTTAATAAAAAGAAAATTTTAACAATGTAACTTCTTTAAACTACTCATTTTATAATAGTTAAGATTTAGTCTTTGTTCTTTTTTCTTACAGCGAAGCGGTCTTGTATTTTTAATCGGACATTAATAAAAACATATCTAAGAACAATAAAAAAGGTTGCTTCTTTACAAGAAACAACCTTTAATTTATAGTTGGTTTTTATTCTTTTTAATCGAATAAAACAGATTTATGATAATCTACCAATCCATCAATCGGCCTCCTTAAAACCTTTCCGATAGACAATCCATTTTCAGAGAGTGTCTGCTTTAATTCGTCTTGTAAATAATAAGCAATACTTCCTATAAAATGAATTGGAACTTCTTTTGCTTGCTCAAATTGAGTAATTGAATTACTAATAAACAATTGCATTCCTTTTTTAATTAAAGACTGACAATATTCTTCATCTTTATTTTGGATTACAAAGCGAGCAAATGTTGCTAAATAAGTATTTGGATTTGGCTGTTTATACAAATGATTTTTAACACTATCCTCTTCAAGATCGTATTCACTTGCAAATTTAACAGCTAATTTCTCAGGAATTTTATGATAGTAATAATCTCTTATTAATTGTCTTCCGAAGTAATTACCACTACAATCGTCCATTAAAATATAACCTAATGAAGTTACCTTCTGAAAAAGCTCTTTTCCATCCCAATAACTACAATTAGAGCCTGTACCCAAAATACAAACGATAGCGTGTTGATCTGGCTCCACAGTAGCGTAGATAGCTGCATATGTATCTTCCTTTACTGAAGTTTTTGCATTAGGAAAGTAATCTGCGAAGATTCCTTTTAAAAATTTTCGCATTCTCTCAGTTCCACAACCAGCCCCATAAAAATAGAGTTGAGTTACTTCTTTTCGATGTTTGTATAGTTCAAAGTTATTAGCCAAACGTTCATTAATAATTTCGCTTGTTAAAACTTCTGGACTTAAGCCCAATGTTTTAGTTACAAATAACTTGTTACCATCTTCATCTAATGCGATCCAATCAGATTTTGTTGCACCACTATCTACAATTAAAATCATACTTTAAGTTTAAGTTAATAGTTTTCTGAAAACTATTAAGTCTGCTTGGAGTTACCCAGAATTCAACAGAAGAAAGCCTTAAATTAATAAGGCTTAAACCTGTCAAATAGTTAGCTTTTGAGTTAGTTTAGTAAGCGTAAGCAGATCTTAATAAAAATTATAATCTTTTCAGATTACTTTTTAGATCCTATTTTAAATTATAATGCAGTGATATATTCTGCTAAATCAACTAGTTTATTTGAGTATCCAGTTTCATTATCATACCAAGAAACTACTTTAAAGAACTTAGAGTTTAATTCAATTCCAGCATCAGCATCAAAAATACTAGTACAAGTTTCTCCCACAAAATCTTGAGAAACTACTAGTTCATCTGTATATCCTAAAATTCCTTTTAATTCGTTTTCAGAAGCAGATTTCATTACTTTTTTGATTTCTTCGTAAGAAGTATCTTTTGCTAATTTTACAGTAAGATCCACTACAGAAACATCGGCAGTAGGAACTCTAAATGCCATTCCTGTAAGTTTTCCTTCCATTGCTGGAATTACTTTTGCTACCGCTTTAGCAGCTCCAGTAGAAGCTGGAATAATGTTTAATAAAGCACTACGACCACCTCTATAATCTTTTCTAGATGGACCATCTACTGTTAACTGAGTTGCAGTAGTTGCGTGAACTGTTGTCATTAATCCTTCTTCAATTCCAAAGTTATCGTGTAATACTTTTGTAATTGGCGCTAAACAGTTTGTAGTACAAGATGCATTAGAAACAATTCTATCTGATGCTTTAACATCTTTATGGTTAACTCCCATAACAAACATAGGTGCATCTTTAGAAGGTGCAGAAATAACTACTTTCTTAGCTCCTGCATCTAAGTGGTATTGAGCAGTCTCTAAAGTAGTAAAAATACCTGTACATTCAGCAACGATATCTGCTCCTACAGCATCCCATTTTAGGTTTTTAGGATCTCTTTCAGCAGTAATTCTGATTGTTTTCCCATCAACTACTAGGTTTCCATCTTTCACTTCGATTTTTCCATCAAATCTTCCGTGTACAGAATCATACTCTAATAAATATGCTAAATGCTCTACATCTAATAAATCATTTATTCCTACAATTTCTACGTTTGGTCTTTTTACTGTGGCTCTAAAAACCAATCTTCCAATACGTCCAAATCCGTTTATCCCAATCTTAACTGTTGACATGTTATTCTAAATTTTTAAATTATTAATTATCATTTTGTCACAATGTGACATTTACTATTTTGGTTTGTTATTTATGTTGACATGATTTCACAAACTCTCATGAGCTCGGAATCAATAGTTGTTTTTCCTTTAATAGCTTGCTCAATTGGAGTAAGAACTATTTCATCTTTAATAATTCCAACCATTAGATTAGATTTACCTTCCATAAGCGATTCTACTGCACGAACTCCCATTCTACTAGCTAACACTCTGTCAAAACATGAAGGAGATCCTCCACGCTGCATATGCCCTAATACAGACACTCTAATATCGTAGTTCGGTAGGTTTTCTTCTACATATTCTGCAAGTTCGAAAACATTTTTACCAGACTTATCTCCTTCAGCAACTACAACGATACTTGATGTTTTTCCACTTTTTCTACTTCTTTCTAGAGAGTGTAATAAACGATCCAATCCTAAGTTAGCTTCAGGAATAAGAATTTCCTCTGCTCCTGCTCCAACTCCAGAATTTAAAGCTAATTGCCCGCAATCTCTCCCCATTACTTCAATAAAAAATAAACGGTCGTGAGAACTTGCTGTATCTCTAATTCTATCAATAGCATCTACCACAGTATTTAAAGCAGTATCATAACCTAAAGTAAAAGTGGTTCCGTCAATATCGTTATCTATAGTACCAGGAATTCCAATTACAGGGTATCCATATTCTTCATTAAAAATCATCCCTCCTGTAAAAGTACCATCTCCACCAATTAATACCAATGCATCTATTTGGTTATCTAATAATTGTTGGTGTGCTTTTGCTCTTCCTTCTTTTGTTCTAAACTCTTTAGATCTAGCCGATTTTAGAATTGTCCCTCCTCGGTTAATAATATTTCTTACACTTCTAGCATCTAATACTTCTAAATCTCCTTCAATAAGTCCTTGATATCCTCTATAGATACCAACACACTCTATATTATGATATGCACAAGTCCTAACAACCGAACGAAGTGCAGCATTCATTCCTGGAGCATCTCCTCCAGAGGTTAAAACTCCTATTTTTTTAATACTCGTAGACATTAATTTTAATATTTGGATCGTAAAACTACCAAAGAAATTTCAATTTTCTCATATTGTTTTGATTAAAAATACAATATTGAAAGTTTCAATCGTTTTCGTTGATAAATTCTTAACAAATGCGTTATTTTTTTTTATATGCTGATTTCCGATTTGATTAAAAAAGTACCTTTTAGAAAGGTAAAATGTTAAATTTTGGGACTATTAATAAGAAAGTAGAAATTTATAAAAATCAAATCTTACAAATTAAGGAAATCGCATTTTACATTTTAGACGAAAATCAAGAAGACTCCTTACGTTTTTTTATCTTGAAATTCACCAATCCATTCCCCATACTTTCCTCTTCCTCTTCTTCTTTTTTAGCTTCTTTTTTAGGCTGATTTTCTTTATCAGGATTGGCTTCAAAAATCTTCCTTAAAAGTTGTCTAAAAGTATCAAACTCTACTTGGTAAGAAATCCCAAACCCTTGTGTATACCCTTGCTGCTGTGCAAAGAATTGCTGAATTTGATCCTCGCGGTTAAATATTCGTGCAATTAAACTTCCTTCTTCATTTAAAAGTATTTGCACTTCCACATCTCCCGCAACAACTGTTTCTGTAACCCCTCCCACAGGAACTCCAATTTTACCATTAATTAAAATCCGTTCACTAATTTGTGTGGAAACGGTAACTCCTAATCGGTCTTCAGAAACAAAATCCAATTCTGGATTCTTTTCTCCAATGTCATAAGATACTCCAACATCAAATTTACCATCTCCAGAATTTAGTACTTGGTTAAATAAACTCGAAGCAGTTTGCACTAAGTTTCCGGTTACAGCGGTTTGATTAATACTTAATTCATTTAAAAATACCCCTTGAGATAGTAATGAAAAAGCTTGGAGCTCTCTTTTAGAGTTATCGTCTAAACGGTATTGTAATTCTGCATTTATAACAGCATTAGCCGACGGAAAATTAATTTCGTAATCCAAAGAAGGCTGCATTAATTGTCCTTGTAATTTTATAATAACATCGGTTTCTAATTTACGAGTAAGCAAACTGTTTTCCAAAAGAACAGCAGGATTTGCGTAAAGCGAATATTTGGCAGCAATATTCATATCTACATCATCTAGTGGATCTCCTTCCCAATTGATAGTTCCTCCTGGTTGTACTACAAAACGTTTGTTTATAAAACCTCCATATTTAAATAGATATTCTCCTGTATAGGTAATAAAATCTCCATACATTCTAAACTTTCCATTGGTATTAATTTCTATAAGTAAGTTTCCTGCGCCTGTACCTTTTAAAGTGCTTCGGGTTTTGGGATCTATAATTATTTCTACCTCGGCATCTGGAGTTACATCTAAATCAAACTGCATTTCTACACCTTTTACTTCTGCAAGTTTTTGACGTTCTGCTTCTTCTTTTGATTCATTTTTATCAATAAAATTAATAATTGAAGTATCTCCTATTTCAGTAATATCACTAACAGGAATTACAAAAGTTGTTCCTTTTTCTGTTCTTGCATTTACATCAATATTTATCATTTTATTGGTAAGCCCATAAATTTGAGCCTTCCCACTTATAAATCCTGTCCCATAATATAAGGATTCTTCTTGCATTTTTGTATTTAGCACCAAAAAGCGTTCGCCTTCAGTATCCAAATAAAGATCGAGATACCAGTCTTTAAAATGATCGTATGTTATAGATCCATTTAGTTTAGCTTGTGTTTTGTACTGGGTGTCTATAATTCCAATATCATCAAATTTAAATGAGCGTCCTTCTAAATTTACATCGGCTATCTTTTCAAAATCAAGATCTACATTTAGATAAGGAATTTTTAATCCGCCATCGGTTATTTGTAGGGCACCATTCATTTCTGGATTTTCTATGGCGCCAGTGAGTTTAAAATCTCCAGAAGCTAATCCACGCATATTAGAAATTACATCTCCTCCAAGCGGACTTAACGCTTTAAGGTTTAAACTTTCCAACCGTCCACTTAAATCTAGTTGTGTACTTTTTTCAGTAGAAATAATGTCTCCTAAAATATTTAACGACTCTCTATCCTGATTTACAATTTTGGCATTTACTGCAAACTGACTCAAATTATCGTTCCCAAGAATGGAGAGAAATAAGTTCCCTAACGGTAAATCGTTTACTTTAAAGTCAGAAATTTTAACATTAGATGAAGGTGTATAATTACTATTACGCTGAAGAATATTTAAGTAACCATCTACAATTCCATCTAGTTTTAAACTATCTACTTCTGGCATTATTTTATCCAAGGTAACCTTATCAAACTGAAGGTCGATATCTTTATAAGTACTATCTCTTAGAGTCCCCTCCAAACTAATTTGCTCGTCTTGGTAATTCATCACTACCCTACTTATATTTATGGTATCTAATGTCTTACTAAAACTTACTTTATTATCTGTATCGTTATCTTCATTTATAATCCAATCTCGTCCTTTAAACCCTAGCTGAGAGCGTTTTAAACCAATTACTGACTCCTGTTTATTATTAAAGGTATGATAAAAATTAAGATTGTAAATATCATTAAATTCTTTCCCTCCTTTAAACTCAGTTCTAAAAAATAGCGTGTCGTTAATTTTGGTATTTATTAAAGAAAAATCGGTAACATCATAAATATTAGATTCGATATTTTGAACTTCTACATAGGTATTATACAGCGGATTTTTATTATCTATTTGAATTTGAATATTATCAAATATATTTCCGTTGGCATTAATTTTAGGAGAATTAAAATTTAGTTTAAAGTCGCCTTCATCTGCAACAATACTTCCTTTTATAAATGTATTACTTCCAAACTCAATTTTTGGGAAAAATACTTCTATAATTTTGTTATAAATTTTAAAATTAAAATCTACATACTGCCCTTCGGCTACGGGTTCTGGCTTATAATTGGTATAAATACTTCCAATAGAATTCTTTACTAAATTCCCCAACTCCCTAACTCTATATTTACCTTTTAACGAGCCCGTTATAATATCTGGAGAATTTACAGTTATAATCCGTTCTTCTTCTTTAAACTCGGAGGTAACCGTAAAATCATCAAAATAATAACTATCATTTTGGTTGGTATAATTTGTTTTATAAAAACTTATTTCTCCTGCAAGATCATACAAGCTATTTCCAGACATATCTGCCACAATATTTCCTTTAAAAACCGAAATACTATCTCTAGAGACAAAATTTAATCGGTTTAAATCAATATTATTTACAGAAGCCACAAATTTAAATTCGTTGGTAGTTCCAGAGAGGTCTGCCAAACCTTTAAAAGCAACATCAAAGTTTTGATCCTTTGAGGTAACAGAACCATCAAACAATTGATCTTTTAAAATCCCAGAAACTTTAAGGTTTTTATATTCGTATCCGTTATAATTTACACTGAAGATTTCTCCTATTATTTCGGTATTAAGCGATTCTTGTTTGAATCCTTGTCCGTCTACATTTACATCTAAATTGGTTAACCCCAACGATTCATCTTCTAGGAAAATTCCCATATCAAAATCTTGTAAAGACAGTAATCCCTTATAAGATGCATTGTCTATATTGTCAATATTTGTAAGTGTTAAATCGGAATACCCTTTTCCTATATCTGAAATCAAATTTACTTTTGCATAAACCGATTGCTCTGTAATTCTCATACTTCCAAAAACGGAAAGTTGACCAAATTTACTAAAAGAAGAAGGTAAGGTTTTACCGAGAATTCCAGGTAATAAATTGGTAAGCTGATAATAATTTGAAGAAACATTATTAATATGAGCATCTATACTAAAAGGCTTTGCTTTTTCGAATAAATTATTAAATACAAAGTCGCCATCAATCAAGGTGTTTCCAGAAGTCATCTTTAAATTATTCATGGCTAACTTATTCAAAACCCCTTCAAAATCTGTTGATAATTCTACCTTTTTTCCGCTTCCAAATTCATCAAAATAAAGATTAATCTCATCCAAAGCTACAGTAGATTCTTCAAAGTTCCCTGTAAGATTTACTTCATTTAAAAAATCTTTAAAATCTTCAATTTTATAATCAAAAACAACATTTCCTTTAATATAAGATTCTGGAGTTTCTATAGATAAACTATCCAATCTCATTGCTGTTTTAGTATAAGAAAAATCTGTCTGCAAACGATTTACAACCACTCCCTTTTTTGTAGTAAAATCTAACTGGTCTACACCAACCGTAACTTTAGGTCCTAAAATTTGAAAAGAATCGGCTTCTATATGAAGGTTTTCTAGGCCAACAATAAGCGGATTTTCTTTATTTTCGTCCACCAACCTAAACTCACTTTTATTAACAGAAATATGAGACGAGGTCATCAAAAAAGGATTATTAGGGTCTCCTTCTCCACTATCCAACTTATCTACAAAAACGTTTAAATTGGTATTATCTTCTCCTTTATGAATTTTTAAATTCAATAATAATTCATCAGCTCGGATATCGCCAAATTCTAGATCGCCTTTAACCACATGGCGTAAACTAAGGATTGAGGTATTTAATTTATTTATATAAACTAAGGTATCCTTTTTATAATCTTCAATATAAACCCCTTTAATATTTACATCTCCAAAAAATGGCATAAACTGAACGCCATCAATATAAATACGGGTATTAAAAGTTTCATTTAAATAATTGGTAGCCCTTTTAGCAATAGAAGTTTGGACAAAAGGTAACGACAGAAAAATACTAGTCAATACCACTATTAGTATTAAAACAAGTAGTACCCTAAATAATATTTTCCTTAGTTTTTTGATAGATTTTAATGTTTTACCTTTGCTTATTAATTTCCAGTTTCAAAGATAGCATGAATACTCAAGATGTTTACATACTAGCGATAGAATCTTCTTGCGATGATACTTCGGCAGCTGTATTACACAACGATAAAGTGTTGAGCAATGTTGTTGCCAACCAAAAAATTCACGAAGAATATGGCGGCGTGGTTCCAGAGCTTGCCTCAAGGGCACATCAACAAAATATTGTTCCGGTGGTTCATCAAGCATTAAGCAAGGCAAATATCGATAAAAAACAGTTAGCTGCAATAGCTTTTACGCGTGGCCCTGGATTAATGGGATCTTTGCTTGTAGGAACTTCCTTTGCTAAGTCCTTGGCGCTAGGTTTAAACATTCCTCTCATAGAGGTTAACCATATGCAAGCGCATATTTTAGCACATTTTATTGACGAGCCTGATACTCCAAAACCTAGTTTTCCTTTTTTAGCAATGACTATTAGCGGCGGACATACCCAAATTGTTAAAGTTTATAACCACTTTGAAATGGAAGTTATTGGGGAAACTATAGATGATGCTGTTGGAGAAGCTTTTGACAAATCGGCTAAAATATTAGGACTCCCCTATCCAGGTGGTCCTTTAATTGATAAATATGCCCAATTAGGTAACCCAAAAGCATTTCCATTTCCTAAACCTAAAGTTGGCGAATTAAACTTTAGTTTTAGCGGCTTTAAAACAGCGGTTCTTTATTTTATTCAGAAAGAGGTAAAGGAAAATCCTAATTTTATTGAAGAAAATTTGTACGATATATGTGCTTCCATTCAATATACAATAATTGGAATTTTAATTGATAAACTGAAAAAAGCCTCCAAGCAAACAGGAATCAAACAAATAGCCATTGGCGGTGGCGTTTCTGCAAACTCTGGAATTAGAAAAGCTTTAAAAGAAGGAGAACAACGTTTTGGTTGGAAAACTTTTGTTCCTAAATTTGAATACACAACAGACAATGCTGGAATGATTGGAATTGTTGGATATTATAAATTTTTAAACCAAGATTTTACAAATCAAACAATTACAGCAAAAGCTAGATTTGCGCTCTAATCTTGATTTGATAAACTAACTTTTCAACTTTCAACGTCTTAACTTTTAAACTTTCAACTTTCAACATATTAACTCACATCTCTATGCAACTTTTTTACGCACCAGAATTAGAAAGCAACGCACAACAATTTACTTTCGACAAAGAAGAAAGTAGGCATATTAGTAAAGTGCTCCGTAAAAAAGAAGGAGATACCTTATATATTACCAATGGTAAAGGATGGCTTTTTGATGCTGAAATAATTAATGCTGACATAAAAAATTGCGTTGTAACTATTAAGGACGCCAATTTAAAATATAAAAAGAATTACTATTTACATATGGCGGTGGCTCCAACAAAAATGAACGACCGCTTTGAATGGTTTTTGGAGAAAGCTACAGAAATTGGTATTGATGAAATTACGCCTATAATTTGCGACCATTCCGAGCGAAAAACTATAAAAATAGAACGCTACGAAAAAATCCTACAAGCAGCTATGAAGCAATCTTTAAATTGCTACTTACCAAAACTAAACGATGCCATAAATTTTACTTCTTTTTTAGATGAAAAAAGAGAGGGTCAATTATTTATTGCACATTGCGAAGAGCAAGAGAAATACGATTTAAAACGAAAAATTATGGCAGACAATAAGGTTTTAATTCTTATTGGACCAGAAGGCGATTTTTCTTTAAATGAAATAAAAACAGCAGTAGATCATGGATTTACTCCTGTAAGTTTAAGCGACAATCGTTTACGTACAGAAACCGCTGCTATTGTAGCCTGCCACATAGTTTCCTTGATAAATTCTTAATTACAATCCCAAGTAAAATTAGCTACTTTATAGTTTAAAGTAGGCTTATAATTATAATGCCACCACTCTGAAGTTATAGCGCCAAAACCGAAAGATTCCATTGTAGTTTTTAATAATTTTCGGTTATCTAACACTTCTTTTGGCAAATCGGTATACGCATGTCTTGCCTTTCTTCCAAAGAAATCAAATGGAGTTCCCATCTCCAGTTCTTTGCCCTCTAAAGTAGTCAACGTAATATCTACAGCGCCTCCCTTATTATGTATAGAGCCTTTTGCCGGATTGGCAACATAAGTAGCATTTGGAACAATTTTCCACATTTTCTTCTGCACATCATGCGGACGGTAGCAATCAAAAAACTTAATCCGATACCCTTTTTCCATAAAAGCCTGATTTGCTTTTAGCAGCCCTCTAGCGGTTACAGCCCGAACATAACATTCTCCACAATCGTAAACTTGTGCTTTTAAAAAATTGTCTTCTGTAGCATACTTCATTTCATAGACAAAATCATCACTATAATCTGCTAATCTTACAAAAGTAGTATCAGAAATAGATGCCAGAGGAGTTATATTTTTTTCGGGTATTGTAGTAGCTTCTTCTTCTACTATTGTGTCTTCAGCTACTTCTACTCCAACTTCAGACGCATTCTCATTAGAAACTTGAGGAGTTTTTGACTTTTGTTTGCAGGATAATAAACCTATAAACATTACTACAACTAATATTTTTTTCATCTGTTACTGTTTATTTGTAAGTATTAGGGAATAAATATGGTTATTTTTTAGCTTCTCTAAATAATTTACCGTTATACCCCTCAAAAAGGTACAATTCCAATTTGTGAGTAAAGGTATAAAAAAGCTAAACATTAAAGTTTTCACAAAACTTAAAACTCATACAATAGAAAATAATATTTAACTAAAATTTTGTAAGACTCTATAGATAAACGGATAGCTAAATCCGTTGAAATACATACACACTTTAATAGTAAATAATCGTTGATAGTTTTAAGCTTTTCTTATAAAACACTTATAAAGTGGTTAACAATTTCGTTTAAATAAGCATCCTACATTTGAACCAGCAAACCAATTTTTAATTAATAATTAAAACTATTTAATCATGAAAAAACACATTTTAGTAATAGCAACTTTATTAGTAGGAACCATAGCAAGCGCACAATCTTGGTCTGATGAGGTCCAATTAGGTGCCCGCGGGGGTTTAAACTTTTCTAGTGTAGCTGGAGATGATATTGACAGTCCAGATAACAGAACCAGTTTTTATGCTGGTTTAGTTGCTGAAGCGCCATTAAGTGAGCGTTTTTCTGTTCAGCCAGAGGTTTTCTATTCAGGTCAAGGATTTGATTTGGATGATATCGATGCAGAATTCCAAGTAGATTATATTCAAGTTCCACTTTTGGCAAAAGTATATTTAGCTGAAGGATTTAACTTACATGCAGGTCCACAAGTAGGTTTTAAAGTGAATGAAGAATTAGATTTTCAACCAACGGAAGATGCTGGAGATTTTGATACCGACCAAATTAATGATATCGATTTTCAGTTAACCGGTGGTGCCGAATATAAATTTGAAAACGGCTTCTTTTTACAAGCCAGATACTCTTATGGATTATCTGAAGTTGTAGAAGATACAGACATTCACAACTCAGTATTTTCAGCTGGTTTAGGATTCATGTTCTAATAACCAAATTTTAAGTTCCCCTAGAACTTACCAATATCCGCACTCTTTATATTTTTAATTTGAGTGCGGATATTTTTATTTAAACCCTTCTATATTACACATCTAAAAATTTTAAATGCCGAAAATCTATGATTCTCTAAAAATTAAAGTCAAAACATGAATTAAGTAATCTACGTATTTAAAATTAAGTATTTTTACTTATATTTGATTCAAAATTACGTAGTCATGAAGAAAATCATAGTAATCGGAAATGGAATGGTTGGTTATAAGTTTTGCGAAAAACTAGTAAATAAAACCAATAGAAATGATTTTAAAATTGAAGTTTTTGGTGAGGAACCAAGACCTGCTTATGATAGAGTGCATCTAAGTGAGTATTTTGGAGAAAAATCTGCCAATGAACTTTTACTTGCTCCAACCAATTGGTATTTAGAAAACGACATTACACTTCATACTTCTTCATTAATTTCAAATATTGATACTCAGAAAAGAGAAATAACTACTTATAAAAATGAAACTTATACATATGATTATCTAGTTATAGCTACTGGTTCGTCTCCTTTTATCCCTCCAATTAAAGGCTCCGAAAAATCTGGGGTCTTTGTATACAGAACGTTAGAAGACTTAGACGCAATGAAAACCTATGCTTCTAAAATAAAAAAAGAAGGAAAAGCACAAGCCGCTGTACTTGGTGGCGGGTTATTAGGTTTGGAGGCCGCAAATGCAGCCAAAGAACTGGGCATGGAAACTCATGTTATTGAATTTGCTCCTAGGTTAATGCCTAGACAACTAGATTTACCTGCCAGTAATCTATTAAAAAGTAAAATAGAACAAATGGATATTAAAGTTCATTTGGAAAAAGCTACCTCAGAAATTATTGGAGAAAATGCTATTGAAGCAATGCAATTTAACGACAATACTTCTTTAAAAGTAGATATGTTAATTATCTCTGCGGGGATTCGCCCGAGAGACGAATTAGCTAGAGAAGCTGGAATAAAAGTTGGAGAACGTGGTGGAATTTGGGTAAATAATAAAATGCAAACATCAGCAGAAAATGTGTATGCCATTGGAGAAGTTGCGCTTTATAATGATGGTATTTATGGATTGGTAGCTCCTGGTTACGATATGGCAAATGTAGCTGTAGAGCAAATTACTGGTGGAGATACTACCATGGTTTCATCTATTGACATGTCCACTCAACTAAAATTAATTGGAACTGAGGTTGCTAGCTTTGGAGATCCTTTTATTGAAAATGATGATGTATCGGTTATCTCTTTTGAAAACAAACACAAAGGAGTTTACAAACGAATTAACGTAACTAAAGATGGTTCAAAACTCTTAGGAGGAATTCTAGTAGGGGATTCTTCAGATTATAATACTTTATTTCAGTTATATATAAATGAAATGAAACTTCCAGAAAATCCTGAAGACTTAATTTTAGGAGCTCGGGGAGGCGAAAGTTCTTCTGTAGGAAGTGTGATGGATTTTCCTGACACTGCACAGATTTGTTCTTGTGAGAGTGTTACTAAAGGGAGTATCTGCGGGATGATAAAAGACGAATCTTGTTGTTCTCTTTCTGATGTTGTAAAAGCAACAAAAGCTACAAGCGGTTGCGGTGGATGTAAACCAATGGTTGTTGATTTAGTAAACGAAACTTTAAAATCTTTAGGAAAAGAAGTAAAAGAAACCTTGTGTGAGCACTTTGCTTATAACCGACAAGAATTATATGATCTTATTAAAGTAAATAAGGTTAAGAATTACGACGAAGCTTTAGATTTATTTGGAAAAGGCGATGGTTGTGAAACTTGCAAACCTGCTTTAGCATCTTTATTTGCAAGCATTTATATGGAAACTGCAAATAAGCAAGTTACCATTCAAGATTCCAACGATAAATTTTTAGCGAATATTCAACGGAACGGAACCTACTCCATAGTTCCAAGAGTTGCTGGAGGAGAAATTTCACCTGAAAAATTAATGGTGTTAGGAAAAGTAGCTCAAAAGTATGACCTCTATACAAAAATAACAGGCGGACAACGCATTGACCTTTTTGGTGCGGAACTCCATGAATTACCTCTTATTTGGAAAGAATTAATAGATGCTGGGTTTGAAAGCGGACACGCATATGGAAAATCCTTAAGAACCGTAAAGAGCTGTGTTGGCTCTACATGGTGTAGATATGGAATGCATGAAAGTGTTTCTTTTGCTATTGAAATTGAAAACAGATACCGCGGATTACGCTCCCCTCACAAACTTAAAGGAGGCGTTTCTGGTTGCATTAGAGAGTGTGCAGAGGCAAGAGGAAAAGATTTTGGACTCATTGCTGTAGATGGTGGATGGAACTTATATGTATGTGGTAATGGTGGTGCAACCCCTAAACATGCAATTCTATTAGCAGAACAATTAGATGATGAAACTTGCGTAAAGTACCTTGATAGATTTTTAATGTATTACATAAGAACTGCCGCACCTCTTACACGCACTGCTCCATGGTTAGAAAAATTAGATGGAGGTATAGAATACCTAAAAAAAGTAATCATAGAAGACTCTTTAGGCATTGCTGAAGATTTAGAAAAAGAAATGCAAAGCCTTGTTAATAAGTACGAATGCGAATGGAAACAAGCTATTGAAGATCCAGAAATGATGAAAAGATTTAAGCATTTTGTCAACTCAGAAGATAGAGATAACAACATTGAATATGTAGCGCTTAGAGATCAAAAAATGCCTAAAGCTTGGATTTAATCTCATTGTAAGGGTTTACTTACTTTGGCATGGCTCAAATTAAAGAATATTCCAACTCATTATCTCTCGAGTGCTTGCACTGAGGTAATTTTTACAGTGGTCAGTTTATCAGTTGGTAGGAAGTTAGTTGTGAGAATCCTGCCAACTGCAAACTGAAAAATAGTTTATAACAATCAACTACCTCGGGGCAAGCCCACAAGGTAGTCAAAGGAAACAAATTTAATTTATTTCGACGCAGAGTCCTTCGGTAAACTCAGGACAGGCTCTGGAGAATAAAACCCTCTATGAGGGACTAATACTAATCTTACAATTTTTAAATTATGGAACAACTACTTCAACAATATCAATCGGTTACACAAAATAAAGTTATGCATTGGTTCAACGCTGGAAATATTAACGATTTCCCAGAAAATGGAGGCGCTTGTGTTAAATACAAAACAAAGCAAATTGCGGTATACAATTTCACCCGAAAATCGGCTTGGTATGCCTGTCAGAATTTATGTCCTCATAAAATGGAAATGGTACTTTCTCGAGGTATGGTGGGCGATTTAAGTGGGATTCCAAAAATTGCTTGTCCGCTACACAAAAAAACATTTTCCTTAGAAAATGGAGAAAATTTAAACGGGGAAGATTATAAAATTGCTACCTATCCTGTTAAAATTGAAAATGAAAATGTGTATATTGGCTTCACAGATTAAGAAAACAATATATGAGCCAGCCCAATTTTAAAGAAGCCATTGAAAAAATAGATCGTGCAAACGCTCAAGATCCGAATACAGAAACCTATCAAGGAAAAGAATACCCAAAAGAATTGTTGTACTCACAACGTATGACAGAAACCTTGCTTTCTTTTGAGCCTAATGCTAGTGAAGAATTACAAATTGCTGCCAGAGCTCAACATATAGAGCGTTGGAAAATAGACAGAAACTCTTACCCTATGGACCGAATTGGGTATTTAAAATGGAGAGAAGAACTCAAAAAAATGCATGCTGAAATTACTGCTGATATTTTAAATGAAGTTGGATACGATGACAGTTTTTCTGAAAGAGTTTCTTTTTTAATTAAGAAGAAATTACTTAAAAAAGATGAAGAAACTCAAACTTTAGAAGATGTAGTATGTTTAGTCTTTCTTCAGTATTATTTTGAAGATTTTGCCGACAAACATTCCGATGAAAAGATAATTGACATTCTACAAAAAACATGGGGAAAAATGTCGGATAAAGGTCATAAAGCAGCTCTAAAACTCCCCTTGAACAACAAGAGTTTATCGCTTATTAAACAAGCATTAGCTTAAAAACTATGAGCACAAAGGTCACTTCCTTAGACCAAAATACTTTTAACAAACTTAGAAAACTGTACATTATAGCCTTAAGTGCTATTGCGGTGTCTGTTATTCTAAGTCAGATTTTAGTACGTAAATATTTAAGGGACCAACAAGATGATGCTAAAATTATTAACATTGCTGGAAGGCAGCGAATGTTAAGTCAGAAACTTACCAAAGAAGTATTATTGTACACAAATGCAAACCTTACTACTAATAAAGGAGAGGTTTTAGACAATATCAAAAGTACGCTCCAATTGTGGGAATCCTCTCACCAATCTTTACAAAATGGGAATGATAGTTTACAAATAGAAGGTAATAATTCTGAAGCTATACAACTTATGTTTAAGGAGCTACAACCTTCTTTTACAAAAATCCAAACTTCTGTAAAAAACATACTTCAGGAGTCAAGTATTAATGCTTCAATTTTTAAAAAGCAAATTCAGCAAGAAACCGCTAATTTAAGAATTCAAGAACAACAGTTTTTAACTATTATGGATCGTATTGTAAATCAATATGATAAAGAGGCTACACTAAAAGTAGAAAAACTTCAGAAATTAGAATTCATTTTACTTATTGTAACCCTCGCCATTTTATTAGCCGAGTTTTTATTCATCTTTTGGCCAGCAGCAAAACGAACAAAACAAACAATTAAAAACCTATTAGTTTCCGAAGAAAAAGCAAAAGAAATGGCTTTTAATGCAGATGCCCTTAGTCAGGCAAAAGAAAAATCTGTAAATCAATTAAAAGCATTAAGTTTAGTTATGGAGCAAACATTATTATTTGCTCGTATCTCCTTAGACGGCTATTTAATTCATCTAGGAAATAAATTTTCCAGTCGGTTTAATTATAGAAGTTTTAGCAATACAACAAAGTTTTCTGAAGTAATTTCTACGGATAAAAAAGAACAAGAATATATCGAAACCCTCCTTGCAAACCATCAAAATACGGGCTGGCAGGGAGAAATAAAAGGAACTCTAGCCAATGGTGAAGCTATTTGGTTAGAAATGTCTATTATTCCTTATCATTCTGGCGAACAAAAAGATGAATTATTGCTTATTTGCTTTGATATTACGGAACGTAAAAAAGCGCAGCTTCAAATAGAACGTCTCACTAAAGAGCGTTTCGAAGCTAAAATTGATCAACAAAAAACACTTTCAGCAAAAATAATTGAAAACCAAGAACAAGAACAAAATCGGATTGCCAAAGATATCCATGACGGAATTGGACAAATGCTAACTGGATTAAAATTTAATATTGAAAGTATTGACGTTAAAAACACAGAGAGAACCGCTGAAAAAATTGAGCATTTAAAGGAGCTAACAACTAATATTATTAAAGGAGTTAGAACAGCTACTTTTAATTTAACACCACCAGAATTAACCGACCATGGTATAGTTCCAGCACTTACAAAGCTCTCTCAAGAATTAGCAAAGTTTACGGGCAAGAATATTGTATTGTTTAATAAAACTGAGTTTAACGATCGGTTGGATTCTCTTACAGAAATTAACATATACAGAATTACGCAGGAGGCTGTTAATAATGCCATTAAATATGCCGAATCTACTCATATAATTATTACAATTTCTCATAGTAAAGAGTTACTTAGCATTACTATTGATGATAACGGTAGAGGGTTTGATACTAATAAATTAAAACCAAGAGAAAATGGCGAGGGTGGTATGGGGCTCACCTTTATGAAAGAGCGTATTAACTACATCAACGGACGATTATTTATGAGCTCTAACCCTGGAGAAGGAACACGAGTAACCATGAATGTGCCTATTTAGAAATAAGGGATTTGTTATAATTGACGAAAAAATTTACTAGCCACCAATTTACAAATACATCTATATTATTTTTTTAATCCTACCATGAACCCCTACAGGAAAAGGGAAAATTTATATCCGTGAATCTGTGGCTAAAATTTATGAGCTCAATAAAAGCATTACTTAGTAGGTTAAGTATTTTTCCGTATTTTCGTACTTAGAATACGACTAACGCAACTATGGAACATATTAATATTATTCTTGCAGACGACCATGTTCTTGTAAGAGATGGAATCAAATCTTTATTGGAAGACGATAAATCAATACATGTAATTGATGAAGCTTCTAATGGCAAAGAAGCATTGGAAATTATTGCGAAAAATAAACCTGATTTATTAGTTGTAGATATTAGAATGCCAGAAATGAATGGTATAGAAGTTGTAAAACGACTCAAAAAATCAAACCCCGAAGTAAAAGCCTTGGTACTTTCTATGCACGATTCTGAAGAATACGTAGTACAATCCATACAATCTGGAGCAGACGGTTATTTATTAAAAGGTTCTAGTAAAGAAGAATTCTTAAAAGCTTTACATACCGTTGCGGAAGGTGGGAAATATTTTTCTGGTGATGTTTCTTCTATAATCATCAATAATTTTGTTGATGGAAAACCTAAAAAAGTTACTGATACTTCTGTTGAAAACGACTTTAATCTTACCAAAAGAGAAAAACAAATTCTGAAACACGTACTTAAAGGATTAAGTAACAAAGAAATTGCCGAAGAATTAAAAATTAGTAAACGGACAGCAGAAGTACACCGCTTCAACTTGATGAAGAAATTAGAAGTGAAAAATCAGATGGAGCTTGCTAACAAAGCAAATACTTATAACCTACTATAACCTCTCCCTCATAAGGAATTCAACTTAAAAACTACGTATTTACAACAAAACCTTCATCTACATCTTTCTTGGTTTTTTAAATATTATTCAATTTAAAACCAAGGAATTAAATAGTTTTTATTTAATTCCTTTAAAATTCAATATTTCATAATTCCGCTCAAATACTTACTTATTATTTTAATTATTACGTATTAATACTTAATTTTATAAAAGAAAATTTAAGTTTTATGAAGACAACAGTAACAACCAAAGCAACCAAGTTAAATTTAACAAATTTAAAGAGCATTCCAATTAGAACATTTTGGATCTCATCAATTGCCTTTTTCATGTGTTTCTTCGCATGGTTTGGTATTGTTCCCTTTATGCCCGATGTGGTAAAAGAATTAGGATTAACTCCAGACCAAAAATGGAATGCAGTGATATTAGCGGTAACAGGAACTGTATTTGCACGCTTACTTATTGGAAAGTTGTGTGATAAATACGGCCCACGTTTATGCTATACATGGCTATTAATAATTGGGTCTATTCCAGTAATATTAAGTGGTTTAGCACAAACTCCTATGCAATTTTTAATTTGTAGGTTTTTAATAGGTTTTATAGGAGCTTCTTTTGTAATTACTCAAGTACACACCTCTTTAATGTTTGCTTCCAATATTGTAGGAACTGCAAATGCAACTTCTGCAGGATGGGGAAATCTTGGTGGTGGTGCAAACCGATTAGGAATGCCTTTAATTGCGGCGGCAGTAATAAGTTTTGGAGTAGCAGAAACCGACGCCTGGAGGTATGCTATGATTATTGCTGGAACCATTTGTTTTTTGATGGGAATTGTATACTTCTTTTTCACTCAAGATACTCCTGAAGGAAATATAAAAGCGCTTAAAGAAAAAGGTAAGAAAATACCGAATGGAAAAAAAGACGAAGTAGGGTTTCTTGAAGCCATTAAAGATTATAGAGTTTGGATTTTATTTATTGTATATGCCGCGTGTTTTGGTATTGAACTTACAGTGTATGGTACTATGGACGACTATTTACAAAACACCTTTCAATTAGAAAGAATTACAGCAGGTAACATTGTTTTATCATTTGCTTTGATGAATATTTTTGCTAGAACTCTTGGGGGATTCTTTGGAGATAAATTTGGAAAAACAAAAGGCTTACGTGGTCGCGTACTCTTTTTGGTAGCCATATTAGCTATAGAAGGCGTTATGCTAACCGTATTTTCTACCATGACGAGCTTGATTGCAGGAATCGTATTCTTAGTTGCCTTTAGCTTGTCTGTACAAATGGCAGAAGGAGCAACATTTTCGGTAGTTCCATTTATAAATAAAAAAGCTATTGGTTCTATTTCTGGAATTGTAGGAGCTGGAGGAAATGTAGGAGCTTTTTTAGCGGCTATTCTCTTAAAATCTAAATCGGCTATTGCAGAAAAAATTGCAATTGAAGATCATCAAGGTATGGGAGAGGCTGTTATAAAAGCAGCACAATCAGAAGCAGCAGCTTCTGCAGTATCTAGTGGTTATTTAATGATTGGAATGTTAGTTGTAGCTACTGGAATTTGTGCGCTAGCAATTAGATTTTCCGCTCAAGATGAAAAAATTGCCCAAAAGGAATTACATCAAACATCTAGAGAGTTTGCAACTGTCAATTAAATCAACTACCTCGGGGCAAACCTACGAGGTATTCAAAGAAAAATAATTTAATCCATTTCGACGTAGAACACTTCGAAATACTCATAACAGGCTCTAGGGAATAAACCCTCAATGAGAGGTTCAAAACAAAACCGAGATGCATTTGTTGTAAGAAGCAACAAGAAAAATCTACGCCAGCGCCGTAGCATTAAAGTCTCTCTGAGTAAGTAAATGGATAAACTTTATGGGGTTAAATTCTGAATATAAAAATCTAAACGCCACTAAATTACTACATCCGTAATAATTGCTTGAACCTATTTTATATCAGAAAAAAATATCGGAAATTGAATTCAAGCTATTATAATTAAGCACAAAATGCGAAGTTATTTTAGCTAAAAAAACAAACATTCATGTTGAAAGAAGAAGTAAAAACTACCTGTTCGTATTGTGGTGTTGGCTGTGGAATTGTTGTTAAAAAAGACGCTCAAAACAAAGTTTATGTGGAAGGCGACAAAGACCACCCAGTTAACAAAGGAATGTTATGTTCTAAAGGAATGAACCTCCATTATGTTGCGAATGATACTTCTGATAGGATTCTGTATCCCGAAATGAGATGGAGTAAATCGCATCCTAGAGAGCGTGTTTCTTGGGATGATGCAATGGAACGAGCAGCTTCAGTTTTTAAATCGATTATAAAAAAACACGGTCCAGATAGTGTTGGTTTTTATGTTTCTGGACAATGTTTAACAGAAGAATATTACATTGCTAATAAACTTACAAAAGGCTTTTTAGGCACTAATAATATTGATACCAATTCTCGTTTATGCATGAGTTCGGCTGTTGTAGGTTATAAAAAAACATTTGGAGAAGACTCTGTCCCTATTGCTTATGAAGATATTGAATTAGCGGATTGCTTCCTTATTTCTGGGGCTAATCCAGCTTGGTGTCATCCTATTCTCTTCCGAAGAATTGAAAAACACAAAGAGGAAAATCCGAATGTTAAAATTATAGTTATAGATCCTAGAAAAACGGATTCAGCAAACTTTGCCGATTTACATTTGCAACTTATTCCTGGAACGGACGTTGTGCTTCATAATGCTATAGGTAGGCGTCTGTTAGAACGTGGTCTTATTGATTATAATTTTATTAAAGAGCACACTGAGGATTTTCAGAAATATAAAGAACAAATTTTAGAAACTTCAATTAAAAAAGCAGCCAAAATCTGTGGAGTTTCAGAAAATGATATAAAAAGAGCAGCCGATATGATTGGTCTCGCCAAAGGCTTTATAAGCATGTGGGCTATGGGACTAAATCAAAGTGTGGTTGGCACAGATAAGAATTTTTCATTACTCAATTTATCGCTCATAACAGGACAAATAGGAAAACCAGGTGCTGGTCCTTTTTCACTTACTGGACAACCAAATGCCATGGGAGGACGAGAAGTTGGCGGAATGGCAAATTTATTGGCGGTTCATAAAAACCTGTTTAATGAAGAGCACCGCAAAGAAGTTGCTCAATTTTGGGGAGTAAATAGTATCTCGGGGAAACCTGGCTACACTGCTACAGAAATGTTTGAAGCGCTAGAAAAGGGCAAACTTAAAGCTATTTGGATTGTCTGTACCAATCCGCTTATAAGTATGCCAAATGTTAGAAGGGTTGAAAAAGCTCTTAAAAATGCAAAGTTTGTAGTGGTTCAAGATATTTCTCACAAATCTGATACTACAAAAATGGCAGATCTCCTACTCCCTGCAGCAGGATGGCTGGAAAAAGAAGGTACCATGACTAATTCGGAGCGCCGTATCTCCTACCTTCCAAAAGCTATAAACGCTCCTGGAGAAGCACGACCAGATGTTGAAATTCTGTGTGATTTTGCCAATAAAATGGGGTTCAGAGGGTTTAATTATAATGCTACCGAAGAAATATATCGAGAATATTGTGCTATGACTAAAGGCACAAATATTGATATTTCTTTTTTAGATTACGACCGACTCAAAAATGAAGGTACCATGCAATGGCCTGTTCCTGAGTATAGACATCAAGGAACTACACGCCTTTTTGAAGATAAAAAATTTTATACTCCTTCTCAAAAAGCTATTTTTAATATTCCTTATAGCGTTGAAAATGCATCCATACAACCGAGTAGTGAATTTCCATTAATCTTAACTACTGGAAGGGTTAGAGATCAATGGCATACCATGACAAAAACAGGCAAAGTAGCTCGCTTACATACGCACTACCCTGCTCCTGTTTTAGAAATTAATTCTGTAGATGCATATGTTTATGGAGTTAAAAACGGAGATATTACAGAAATAAAAAGTAAAAATGGAGTAGTTAGATTACGAGCAAAAATAACAGATTCTGTACGAGAAGGTGTTATTTTTATTCCGATGCACTGGGGAAAAGTCTTAAAAAGCGATCTAAATAGGGCTAATAATCTTACAAATAATATTATTGACCCACAGTCTAAAGAACCTGATTTTAAATTTACAGCTGTTGCCGTTTCAAAATATAAAAAAGAAACTGAAAAAATAATAGTAGTAGGTGCTGGTGCTGCTGCTTTCAGATTTGTACAAAATTATAGGGAGCATAATATCCATGACGAAATTCTTGTTTTCTCACAAGAACCACATCCTTTTTATAACAGGGTTTTATTACCGGAATATATTACTGAAGAACTTTCATGGGAGCAACTTCAGAAGGTAAAAGAAAAAGAACTTGGAAAGCTTAAAATTGCCTTACACGGGAGTACTTCAATAGTTTCTATAGATAAAGACAATAAATTTATTATCGACAGTCACGGAAATAAACATTTTTATGACAAGCTTATTTTAGCCACTGGGAGTCGTGCTTTTGTTCCTAATGATGTACAATTAGAGCTTCCTGGAAGGTTTACAATGCGAAGTAAAAGTGATGCTGATGAATTTAAAAAACATCTAGAAAATACCGCACTTCCTAGTCAGGACCAGCATGTGGTAATTGTTGGTGGCGGACTTTTAGGACTTGAACTAGCTGCTGCTTTAAAACATCAAGGTGTAAAAATTACCATTGTACAACGCTCTTCTAGATTAATGGAGCGCCAATTGGATAAAACTTCAAGTAAATTACTTGCGCTAGATGTGCAAGAAAGAGGAGTTCAAATCTATTTTGATAATGAAGTAAGTACTGTTTTTGACGATGATGAAACAGGAAATTTATCCATCACCTTAAAAAGTGGAAAAAGCTTTAACGCCCATGCTATTGTATATGCTATTGGAACACGGCCAAACATAGAAATAGCAAAACAAGCAGGGATTGACTGTGGTAGAGGCATCAAAATAAATCAACATCTGCAAAGCTCTGATGCTTCCATTTTTGCTATTGGAGAAATTGCTCAATTTAATAATGAATTGTTTGGAATTACTTCAGCAGCAGAAGAGCAAGCAAATATCCTCTCAAACTTTATTGCTGGGGATATAAGTAGCGGTTACAAAGGTTCTGTTTTAATGAATATTTTAAAATTCAACGATTTAAATCTCTGTAGTATTGGAGAAATAAATGTTCCTGAAAACGACTCTAGTTATGAAGAGATCATTTTTATGGATGTTAGTAAACGCTATTACAAAAAATGTATTGTAAAAGACGATCTTTTAGTGGGTGCTATTTTAATGGGCGATAAAGATGAGTTTGCTGAGTTTAAAGAAATGATTGAAGGCAAAATGGAACTCTCCGACAAAAGAAACACCCTTTTACGAGGTGCTACAAACACCAAGCCCGTTTTAGGAAAACTCGTTTGCTCTTGTAGTCAAGTAGGTGCTGGAAATATTGAAGAGGCTATTAACAGCGGATGTAATGATTTTACTGAATTATGTAAGCAAACTGGCGCTGGTTTAGGCTGTGGAAGTTGTAAAACAGAAGTTCGAGAATTATTAAAAAGTAATAGTGTTTTAGCTTAAGATATTTCTGATAAAACTAATAAAGTTTTTTAAATAGTAAAACCTCGATTATCGAGTAAAATAGAATGGGATGAAGAAGGAATTAAATAGATTAATTATAAAAGGAGGCGTTTTATCTCCTGGAGAATTAAAATCGATTGCAGAAGCGGCAGAGAATTCTGGCTTAAAAACAATATCTTTTGGCTCTCGACAAGATATTCTTTTTTCAAAAGAAATAGCTAAAGAAAACATCTCAAATTTTAATAGCTTAGAATGGATTGCTCCAAATGAAAAAGGAACAGAAAACATTATGAGTTCCTACGTTTCTGCTGATATTTTCCCAAAAAGTTCTTGGTTAACGGGCGACCGTTACCTGTATATTTTAGAGCAATTTAGACATCATCCTTTACTAAAAATAAATATTACCGACCCCAAACAACGACTTGTTCCTCTCTTTACGGGACATCTAAATTTTATAGCTTCTCCTCACGAAGATTATTGGTACTTGTATGTAAGATTGCCGCATTGGGAAAAAACAATAATGTACCCAGCGCTTATTTACAGTTGGGATATTTCAAAAGTATCACTTGCTATTGAAGAATTATTACAAGAAGAACCAGAAGAAATTACTATGGTTTTTGAATTGGTGAACGATGCCATCGATACAAATAATAGAACTGTAGACACTCCATTGGATGTACCATTTCATCCTTTCCCTTATTATGAAGGAATGAATAGAATGGGTTCCGATAAATATTGGTTAGGGCTTTATTGGAGAAACAATAAATACGATCTAGATTTTTTAAAAGCTATGTGCGATTTATGCGCTGAGTGCAAAATTGGAAAGATCTGCATTACGCCATGGAAATCGTTTATTATTAAGGGAATTCAAACAGAATTTAAGTTAAAGTGGGAAAAATTTCTAGGAAAACGAGGAATTAACGTTCGCCATTCAATGCTTGAACTTAATTGGCATCTCCCTGTAGCAAATAAAGAAGCCGTAAAATTAAAAAAATTCTTGGTTGCTAATTTCGACCAAAACGACATAAGTACCTATGGTCTTACTTTTGGAATTACAGATTACAATAAAAAAGCATATTACTTTACAGCTATTGTTATTGAAAAAAATAAACAACCAGAAGCGTTAGGCAGTTTTAAAATTAGAAATACTTATAACTTATTATACGCCAAAAACTTCGATCCAAATACGCTAGAGTACATTACACATGTCCAAGATATAGATAAGGTTGAGTTACCAGGATTGTTAATGGAACTGAGTAAAATGTATTTTGAAACTTTAGGCGATGAAAAAGAAACCCCTAAGAAAGAAACTGAAGCTAAGAAAGAAATAGAAACCGAAGTCTACCAATGTAGCGAATGTCTTACTATTTACGACCCAATATATGGAGATTCTACGCAAGATATTCCTACAAATACTCCCTTTGAAGAACTTCCCGAAGCCTATTGCTGCTCGTTATGTGAAGCACCAAAATCTTCTCTTAATAAATTGAATTTGATTAAAGAAATTAGTTAATGGCTTGAAGCAAAAAAATTGTTATTCGTTAATAGTTAATAGTTAATTGTTGTTAGTTAATATCTTTGTCTTTTATAGTTCAACTAACAACAACCTACTATCAGTCAAGACAGGAGACAAAGAGGCAAGAGACAAAGAGACAAAGAGACAAAGAGGCAAGAGGCAAGAGGCAAAAGACAAAAGACAAGAGACAAGAGAAACAACATAAAATCTTTATTCTTTTTCTCTTTAACTCATTAACTTTTTTACTTCGGACTTCGGACTTCCAACTTCTTCAACTATCAATCAAGACAAGAGACATGTACAAATCTTTGTTCTTGATTCTTTAATTCTTGTTTCCTTTAACTTTTTTACTTCTTCCAACTCCCCGACTCTCAACTAATCATGCGATTGCCCTCTTAGAATTTTAAATACATGCAATACATGAGGAAAAATAGCATCCATAGACTCTCGGGCTCCATTGGTAGAGCCTGGCAAAGCTAAAACTAAACAATTTCCAATAGTTCCAGCCACGCTTCTTGAGAGCATTGCAAAAGGCATTCGCTCTTGTCCATAACTACGAATAGCTTCTTCAATTCCAGGAATATTTCGCTCTAGAAGTGGTGCTAACGCCTCTGGAGTGACATCCCTAAATGACAGACCAGTTCCTCCAGTATAAATTAATAAATTATTGGTTTTAGAAAGCTCCAAAGCTTTTTCAGCAATACTATCTTTTTCATCTGGAATCACTTCATAATGAGACACTTTTACAGAAGATTCTTTTAACTTCTCTATTATAGCTTTCCCTGCTTTATCCTCTTTCTTTCCTTCAGAAATAGTATCAGAACAAACAATTACTGCCGCCTTTAAATTAGAAGGAAACATCCTTTTAAAACCTTGTAATGCACTCTTACTTTTTAAAATTTTAACCGCCCCAATGGCAACTCCTGCATGAGTCGTTTCTAGCATTTTTGAAAGAATAATAGCAGCAACAGAAGCACCTAACATAGCCTCCGAATCTAAATTATCTTTATGGATTGCCTTAACTGTTACTGTAAACTTTAAACAAGTTCCTTCTAAAGTATCTAACACTTCTATTGCATCTATTATAGTTGGATAAACCTCTGGAAGTATTGAAAATGCATTCTTTACAGCCAGTTGCACCCCTCCTTTTATAGAAGCAAAAACTTCTTTAGTATATAACGGAATCAACTCTTCGTGCAACTCTATATTAATTTCTGCTACAGAAACACAAGCTGTTTTTATTTCGTTGGAAATATCTTTCATTTACTAAAGTTTGGGTATTTGGTAAGTGTATTTAATTTTATGTTTAGAATACTAACTATTCACTTTCCATTGATGAGTTTCATCTTCAAAAATTTCTTTGCCAAAAATGGGAACTTCCTCTTTTATCATATTAACTATAGCTTCTGTTGCTTCATAAACCTCTTTTCTACGTTCTGAAGAAACAAAAACAAAAAGACAAATTTCTCCAGCATTTACTTTTCCTAGACTATGATAAATATGCATACATGTTAAATTAAATTTTGCAAAGGCTTTCTCTCTAATTTCATATAACTTTTCGTCGGCCATACTTTCGTATGTTGTATATTCAATAGCGCTTACTTTTTTACCTTCAATTACATCTGCACGCACTTGTCCCAAAAAAATATTATGAGCTCCAATAGAATGTTTTGACTGGTGTTTTGCAATAGAATTAGCTATAAAGTCTGGCAAAATAGCCCCTTCCATAAATACATTTTTCTTTTTCTTCATCTTAAAATCGTGTAAAAATCTATTCGGATTATAAAGTTACTGAAGAATCTCTAGATAATGAACTTCTTCTCCCTTTTCTATTTTTTTTATAGTTTCTGGAATATATACTAAGGCATTTGCAGCTACCAAACTTTGAAGCATTGCAGAATTCTGATTCTCGCTTATTTTCACTGAACCCCCTCTTACTTCAGCTCTCAAAAACAAACTCTTATTGGTAGGGTTTAATAATTCCTCTTCTAAGGTTGCCTTTTTTAATAATAGAATAGATTCGTTACCAAGAGCTAATTGAATTGCAGGCAGTACATATACTTGATAATTTATAAAACAAGCGGCTGGATTTCCTGGTAATCCAAATACCAATGTATTTTCTTTCTTTCCAAAATAAATAGGTTTTCCTGGACGCTGATTAATTTTATAAAACTTCTCACATACACCATTTGTTTGAAAAGCATTTCGCATTAAGTCGTAATCTCCCACAGAAATACCTCCAGATGCAATTAGCAGATCATAATTTTCTATTGCTTTCTTTACCACCTCAACAGAATCCTCTTCGGTATCTTTTACGTTATAACAGGCAATTTTTTCTATTCCAGCTTTTTTTAATAGCATTTTTAACATTATGGAATTACTGTCATAAATTTTCCCTCGTGTTAAACTCTCACCGGCAGATTCTAATTCATTTCCTGTTATTAAAATTGCAACACTAGGTTTTTTATTAATTTTTACTTTAGCAATTCCTAAACCACTTAAAAAAGCCAATGCTGCACTGTTTAATAAAGTCCCTTTTGGCAATGCTAACGCACCCTTTTTTATTAATTCTCCAGGGATTCTAATATTATTTTTTTCTGTTTTTTTCTGAAGAAAGATTTGCTCTTCTTTTTCCAAAACATGCTCTTTCATAATAACATTATCTGCGTCATCTGGAACTTGTGCACCTGTAAAAATCCGAGCTCCTTCTCCTACTTCCAATTTAATATCTTTTGAATCTCCAGCCTGAATTTCCTCTTTAATTGTATAAAATCCTCCCTGATGAGATCGAACTGCAAAACCATCCATTGCCGATTGCCGAAAAGGAGGTAAATTAATTGGGGAAAACACAGCCTCCGATAAATATGAGTCTAATGCTTCTGATACACTTACCTCCTCTACTCCTAACGAAATAGAATTATTTTGAATTAACGCAAGAGCTTCCTTTACAGAAATCATTTCTTTATCTTTAACTGTAACAAACATAATGAATATTTTTAACCAACTATAAAATAATTACGTATTTATACTTAATAATTAAGTTTAAATACGTAGATTTGATTAAGATTCATTTTTTGAAACCCTCATAAGAGGATTTATTATAACCAAAACCTGTGCTAAACTTAGCCGAAGTATAATCGTTTTAACAAAATAAATTGAATAGAACATAGGTTTTTACAAAGTATGACTCTTTGCTTAATTAAGTAACTACCTCGGGGCAAGCCCACAAGGTATTCAAAGGAAACAAATTTAATTCATTTCGACGCAGAGCGTCGGGGAACTAGCCCTCTATGAGGGATTAAAACACTGAAAAATTAAATCTAATCGTATGAAAAAAATTACTACAACCTTAATTGTTTTGCTCTGCTTTTCTAATCTAATTTTAAGTCAAACAGTAGAAGTATCCGCCGATATTCGTCCGCGTTTTGAATACCGACATGGTTATAGTTCGTTATTTCCCGATGATGCAGACCCTGCTGCATTTGTTGCCCAACGATCGAGATTAAATATTGATTATAAATCTGAGTTGTTAGCTGTTATGATTAGTGTGCAGGATGTTAGCACATGGGGAGATACCAGACAAATATTGCCTATTGATGGTAATGATTCTTTCTCTTTATTTCAGGCTTGGGCTGAATTGAATATAAATAAAAATTGGTCGACTAAAGTAGGGCGCCAAAGTATTGCTTACGATAATGAGCGTATTTTTGGAGGACTTGATTGGGCAATGCAAGGTCGTTTTCATGATGCTGCATTGATAAGATACCATAACGAATCTTTTATGGCAGATGCAGGCTTTGCATTTAGCCAAACAAGTCAGCAAAACGAAGGTACAGCATACAATGTCCCTGGCTTTTTTACTTACAAAACTATGCAGTATTTATATGCTAAAAAGACTTTAGAAAACGCTTCTGCAAGTTTTTTATTTTTAAATACAGGATTTCAAAAATTTGATATCAATGATGAAGCCGACGGTGTTTATTACACACAAACAGCAGGTACATATTTTACATTTCCAATTTCCGTTATAAATATGTCGGGGAGCTTTTACTATCAATTTGGAAAAGCATATCCTTTAAATGTTGATTTAAATGCTTATGAATTTATGTTGGAAGGAAGCTACAAACCACAAAATACTTTATTCGCATTAGGATTTGAATTATTAAGTGGCTCCGACCAAGGAGGAGCAGATAATAATTCCTTTTTCCCTTTATATGGAACCAACCATGCTTTTAACGGATTTATGGATTATTTCTATGTGGGAAATTATACCAATAGCGCAGGTTTAAATGATGTTTATGGTAAAGTAGTTTTTAAAACAGGAGAAAAATCAAACCTATTAACCTCGGTACATTACTTTGGAGCTAATGGAGACCTTGCTAATAATGCAGATTCTTATTTGGGTACCGAAATAGATTTACAATATACTCATAAACTTATGAAATTTGCTACTTTAAAAGTAGGATATTCTCATATGTTTGCTTCGGAAAGTATGAGTTTAATAAAAGAAGGTAGACCAAACGACAATACAAATAATTGGGCTTGGGCAATGCTGGTAATTAATCCTAAGTTATTTACCCACTCGGTAGGTAATTAAACTAAAGAGGGGTTGTATAAAAAGTACTATCATTTCGTTTAGCGATTTCCGCCCGTTTGCTTATAGGTTATTGCGGCTAGTGCTTTACCATTATTCTTTGGATTTCTTTCTTCGATTAAATCAATTTGTCGCTGAAATAATTTTTCTAAATTCTCTTTAAGTTGAAAATATAAGTTCGTGTATTTAAAAGAGTCCGTTTCTTCAAAATCTACAATAAAGTAATATCAGAATCGTCTTTAAAATCGTTACGAGTCGCTGAGGCAGAAGCGAAAAACGTTTTGACCTTGTATTGCTTAAAAAGCTTCTTAATTTGATTAATATTTTGTTTAGATATTTTAATAAGTCAAAATACTCAAAAATTAGTTCAGATCACTAATTCAAAATTCTTTCAGCATTAGTCACTGCAAGCAGATAAACTTCCCAGAAGAAAAGTAAGAGTTCTAAGACCTAGTACTCCTCACTTTAAAAATTTCTTTCTATCCATTTTTAGCTATTATTTAATTCCTAATCGGTTATAGAATTCCTCTTTATAGCTTTCTCCTATTGGAATCCGTATATCATCAATAACTACTTTATTTTTCTGAATCGTTTTCACAAAAGGTACATTAATTACAAACGATCTATGAATACGTACAAAATTCTTTTCTGGAAGTTTTGATAAGAGCTCCTTAAAACTCATCAAGGTTAGAATAGGTTTATTAGTCCCATCAACATGAACTTTTAAATAATCTTTCAGGCCTTGAATATATTTTATTTCTTCTAAATTAACTTTCACATTTTCGTAATCGGCTTTAATGAAAATATAATCGTTTTCTAATTTTTTTTCTCCTGCGGAAGAAAATACATTTGTAATCATAGTAGAATTTTTGTTTGAAATAATTTCTTTTGCTCTCGAAACAGCTTTTATAAACCTGTGGTATGGAATAGGTTTTACTAAATAATCTACTGCATTAAGTTCAAAACCTTCAACAGCATATTGTGAATAGGCAGTGGTAAAAATAAACAGCGGCTTATTGTCTAGAGAATTAATAAAATCGATTCCATTAATTTGTGGCATTTCAATATCCGAAAATATCAAGTCTACTTTTTTCTCTTTAATGGTAACAATAGCGTCTAAGGCATTAGTAAAAATGCCTACTACATCAATAAAGTCTAATTTGCTACAATATTCTTTTATTAAATCTATTGCCAATGGCTCATCATCTATTATTATACACCTCATCACTTTGAATATTTAGTATCGTTAAATTTATGGTATAGTAATTCCCGTCGTTTTCTATGTCTAGTTTATGCGTTTCAGGATATAATAATTTGAGTCTATTCTGAATATTTTTCAATCCAATTCCCGAACTTTCAGGGGATTTTTGTATAATTCCTATTTTATTTTTTACAAACAAGTGAACCTTATCCTCCTGAATAGAAATATTTATTTTAACCCATGTATTTCCCGTATAATCAGTTCCGTATTTAAACGCATTTTCAATAAATGAAATGAATAGTAAAGGTTTGATTGTTTTCCCTTTATCATCGCCATAAATATTAAAATAAACATCTTCTGCATTAGGCAATCTCAATCTTTGAAGTTGAATATAACTTTTAATGTATTCCAGCTCTTTTTCCAAGTAAACCACCTCCTTATTTGCCTCATAAATCATGTAGCGCATTAATTCTGAAAGACTTATAATGGCCTCCGGAGTATCTGGAGATTTTTTAATAGATAACGTATATACTGCATTTAAAGAATTAAACAAAAAGTGAGGATTTAATTGCGTTTTTAAAAACTGAAGTTCAGAATTAATCTTCTCATTTTCTGTCTTTTCCCGAATACGTTCATTTTTATTCCATTCAATATATACTCGTATAATTGTTCCCACAACAAAATAAAATGCGCCACCTATTGCAGGGCCAATAAACATTTTAAATTTAAACCAATCGTCTCTAGGAAATCTTCTTGCAAAATCTTCAGGTCGAGGCAATCCTTTAATTTCCTCCCGATGAAATAATAAATCAGGAGGTAATGTTAACTCCATAATATAGTTTACTACCACTATAATTGCTAGGGAAATAAATAAATATGGAAGTATTTTTTTTTTCAATAAAAGCTTGGGCACTAAATAGTAATAGTTAAAGTAAAAAAGTACAATATTAATGAAAAATCTAGGCGATAAATTGGAGGTGAAATCTATAGTACCTGTTCTGCTATACGACTGAAATAACATAACACCAAACCAACAAAGCCACACTAAAAAGTGTAGTAAAACTTCATTAACTAATTTCTTCGGAGCTTTCATTTATTTATATTAACATCTAAACTATCTAAGTCTTTTATTGCTATAATTGGCTTTTCTCTCTGTTTCAATTTATATTTTACTAACGTAGCAACCTTCCATGCATCTGCTTCACTTACAAAGACTTTTCTATAACTAATTGCTGGGATATACTCTTGCTTTATTATAACATTCTCTTTATATAATACTTCATAACCATATCCGTTGTTAACTTTTATAACCTTTGCGGAGAGTAATTCGTCCTTCTTAAAAATCCAAAACGCGGATAATAATACTAAAGAACTGATAATAAGCAAGTAGCTTTTTGTTTTATTTAACCTCATCTAAAAGAATTCTTAAATTTATTTTAAGAGGTGCGGATCCAGCGCACCTCTTAATCTACTCAACAAACAAGTAAGAAATTTTCTCACTTTAATCTTCATCGTCGTATTCCATATCAGGAAAAAACTCATCTAAATCGTCTAAATAAAGACTTCCCGTTCTTCCTAATCCAACAAAACTTCTTGTACCATTTGAAAATCCAATAGCATCCAATCTAGAAGAACCTTCAAAACTTGTCATTTCTTCCCAAACATCTGTTAGAGGATTGTATTGCCAAGCACTTGCAACTGCCCCATTTTGTTCTCCGCTTACTACATACCCATAACCATTCATTGTAAAACTTACGGCATTACTTCTAACAACGGAGTAACTATCTTCTTCATCTAAATCTAATAATTTTGTCCACTCATTTGTAGCTGGATTAAACTTCCAAAAGTCGTCTGTATATACCCCGTTAGAAACTCCGGTTCCTAGGTATACAATTCCATCAATAACAAAAGCTGTAGCAGCTCTCTTTTTATTTCCTCCATACCCTTCAAGCTCTACCCAAGTATCGGTTGAAGGATCGTATTTCCAAAAATCTTTACGGTCGTTATCTCCATCGAAACCTGTTCCAAAATATCCGTATCCATCTACACTAAAAGCTGTAGCGCTACGTCTGTGTGTTCCTGGAAAATCTGCAATAGCATTCCATGTATTTGTAGTTGGATTGTATTGATAGAAATCTCCTAATTCGTCTAGTCCATCATAACCAGAACCTATATATCCTTTTCCGTCTATTTGAAATCCTACCCCAGCACTTCTTGCTACCCCAGGAAAGTCTGCTTTCTGCGACCAGTAATTTCCATCCATATCATAAGCCCAGAAATCATTTAGATAATCATCTCCGTCATAACCAACGCCCATATATCCAATATTATCTATTGTAAAGGCAGACGATCCACTTCTTGGAGTACCATCAAAAATGGAACGGTCTATCCAATTCCCTAATTCTTCGTCGTCATCATCAGACGAACAAGCTGTAAATGTTGTGCTGGTTACTGCTAATAGTACTAATAATTTTAAACTGTATAAACGCTTCATAGATTTAATTTTCAGGTAAAACTAAAGCAGTGATAAAGTCTAAAAAAATTGAATATATAAACCCTCAATTTTAATATACCAATAGGATGAATTTATCTATCAGTGCTTTTTAAAATATTAATCGGCTTCTTAACAGTGTTGATATACAAAATTCCC
The DNA here is from genome assembly GCF_056857615.1 of Galbibacter sp. L-19. NCBI lineage: Bacteria > Pseudomonadati > Bacteroidota > Flavobacteriia > Flavobacteriales > Flavobacteriaceae > Galbibacter > Galbibacter sp. L-19. The sequence continues at coordinate 112,307 of NZ_JBSXNL010000041.1, read as the reverse complement.
TGAATAATATATTAAGATTTTTCATGACTCATAGCTCCGTTACATTTACCAAAAAAACATATGCGAACACCTATTTACATTTCTATTCTAACTTTATTTTTTCTGTGTTCCTGCACAGACGACAGTAGTTATGACCCAGACTTTAATGCGGGAAACTCTTTTGCCAATAGTCAGATTAGGGTTATTGAAATTGATACGCTTACTATTGAAACCGCTACCATAAAATTTGACAGTCTTATTACCTCCAATAGCAACCGAATTTTAGTAGGAAAATATACCGACCCCGAATTTGGGAATGTAAAAACAGCTAGTTTTTTTGAAATGCTTCCCAATAGCTATACTATAGATAGTGAAGCTACTTACGACAGTATTAATTTGTACTTACATTACGATAATTATTATTATAACGACACCATTTCTTACAACGAAATTCATATAAAAAGAGCTAGTGAAGCTATAAAACCTAAAGAAGATGCCTTTTATAACACTAGTAAAATTGAATATGATTTAGAAGATATCGGAATGCTTACCTACAGCCCACGTCCAATGGAAGCTGATACTTTAGAAATAAAAATCAATGACGATCTAGGCAAAGAGATATTTGACAAACTACAAACAAAACTGATTACAAATACCGATGAGTTTAAAAATTATTTTAGAGGAATTACATTACAACCTGGAATTAATGACGATGGGGCAGTAATTGGTTTTTCTACTGAAACCACCTCTTGCTATATGAGGCTCTATTATTCAGTAGAAGAAGATACATACACCTCTCAGAGTTATATTGATATCCCTATAAATAAAGGAACAGATTATGTTTCATTTTTTAATCAGATTTCAACAGAAAATTCTAACGAATATCTCCAACAACTAACTAATCAAGAAGAAGGACTTTCTAGTAATCTTTCAGAAAATAAATCTTTTATTCAATCTGGAATTGGAGTTGCTACTACAGTTAAATTTCCTACCATAAAATCTCTTTTTGATATTGAAGGAACAGGAACTATTCTTGATGCTACGTTAAAAATAAATCCAGTATTACAGTCGTATAACGATAATCTCTCCCTTAGAGATACGCTAAATGTATATGCAATAGACAACAATAATAACATTACACAGCAACTAACCTATAGCGACGGTAGCGCTGTACAAGCTATTCTAAATAAAACAGATCAAGAGTTTAATAATATTTATTATGCGCTTCCCTTTGGAACCTATGTTGAAGAACTTTTAAACAGTCAGACCGACGATATCCAAGCCTTTGCTTTACTTCCAAATAATTACCAGTCTAGTGTTGATAGAATGGTAATTTATGGAAATACCAATACTAGTTACAAAATTGAATTAAACTTAATATATACTGTTTATGATGAAGATTAACCTCGTACTCATACTCTCTTTTTTATCCCTTACTGCAGCTGCACAATCGGAAAGCTTAACAAGTTCCCCCTATTCCTTATACGGGCTTGGTGTAATTAATCAAAGTAGTATTGGAAAAGTAAATGGGATGGGGTTTACTGGAATTGCCATGAAGTCTAATGGCTATATCAATAATTTAAACCCCGCCTCCTATTCGGTTATACCTCAAAATAGCTTTCTATTTGATGTTGGAGGAAAAGCAGAAATGAACACCTATGCTAATAAAAATAATTCTGAGAATAACAGTAGTTTTAATTTTTCTAATATTGCGATAGCTTTTCCTATAAATAGTAAAATGGGGATGGGATTAACCCTTATTCCATATAGTCAAGTAGGTTATTCTTTAATTGGTTTAGAAACCAATATTGAAGGTTCTACAGAAACTTTTGAGAGTAATATTTCTGGAAATGGAGGCTTAAATGAATTTACTGGGAATTTTGGGTATTCCCTTATTCCACGTATTAGTTTAGGAATGAGCGCCTCTGTATTGTTCGGAAATATTCAGGAAAATGAAGACTTTAGTATTAGTAGTGCTTCTTTTTCTTTAGAAGAAGAAACTGCTTACTCTGGGGTTCAATTAGGCTTTGGCACACAAATTGACGTTTTAAAAAACCTTACAATTGGTAGTACCATAAAGCTTCCCACTACTTTAAACGGAAACCTAAAACGTTCTACTTATAAAACTTTAGAATATAATAGCATTACTATTGAAGACCAAGCGGAAGATGATGCCGCAGATTTTAAACTTCCCATGCAATTCGGACTTGGATTTAGTAGTCGCCTATTTAATAATCAGCTTACTATTAATGGAGATTATAAGAAGAGTTTTTGGGACAATACCAATCAAACAGACCATATTGGCACATATACCGACCAAAATATATACGGAATCGGATTAGAATACACCAATGGCGCTAGAAATAAAAGTTACTTTAAACGGATTTCTTACAGAGCAGGTTTTAATTACGACGATGGATATTTAGAAATAAATAATAGTAAAATAAGTAATTACAGCATTACTGGTGGTTTAGGTTTACCTATTAGCAACAGAAATAATTCAACCCTAAATATTTCCTACAGTTATGGAACCAAAGGACTTGTTAAGAATATATTGGTAAAAGAAAATTATCATCTTATAACTGTCAATTTAAACTTACACGACTTTTGGTTTGTAAAACGCTTAGTTGATTAGCGTTAGAATGGCATGGAGAAAAGTTCTCTCCATGCTTTTTCTTTATTTATGTATGTTATTTTTAGTTACTGAAATTTTTCTAAGCATATAAACAAGTCCAATTATAGCAATTATTGATGAAGCATAAAATGCATTCGGGATTCTTTCAATTGTTGTTTGATAATACCATCCAGAAAATAACGCTCCAATACCTATTCCTGCTTCTAAAGCTATGTACATAGTTGCCATAGCCTTTCCTCTAGCTTCAGCTTTACTCATATCTATAGTCCAAGCATTCAAAGACGGCGTTAAGCCTCCCATTCCAATACCATATAGAATAGCACCTACAATAAATAAAACATAGGAGGTTGCCATTCCAATAACAATAACTGCAATAGCCAATACAATTAATCCTAATGTAATTACCACCGTACGCCCATACTTATCGGAAGCTTTCCCTCCGATAAATCGGATAATTAAAGATGAGATAGTAAATACAATGAAGAATAATCCTTTATTTGCTATTCCTAAATTTGTAGTCCAATCTGGAATAAGCGTAAGCATTACCCCATAAGAAACATAGCATAAAAATGTTACCAAAGCCGCTGGTAAAACTTCAATAGCTATAATATCTCTTCGTGTTATTTTTAATAATTTCCATGTAAATTTTTTCTTGGGTTCTAAGGTTTCTTTCATGTTTAAAATAATTAACATCGAAAGAAAAGCACATGCAGAAGAAAGGTAAAACAATGTATTATAGGTATAATTCATTTTAATAAAACTTCCAACTGCGGGACCAACAGCCATTCCTGTACTGTAAAACAAACTTTGCATCCCAATAGCCTCTCCCCAAGAGCGTTGAGGTGTAATATCTGCAACATAAGCTGAGGTTGCAGTAGGTTTAAAACCTGTAGAAAACCCATGTAAGAGTCGCAGTAGCAAAAAACCTACAACTGTGTTTAAAACAGGATATAACATTCCACAAAGCACACATACTAATGCTCCAAAAACCATTACTGGCACACGTCCAACCGTATCGGTTATGCGTCCGCTAAAAGGTCTAGAAATTCCTGCTGTTAATGTAAACAAGGCTATAATAAGTCCTATGTATTTTGCGCCTCCTAAAGAACTTAAATACGCAGGAAGCTCGGGAATTAGCATATTGTAACTCGCAGAAAACAATAACGAACTCGAACATACCATCGCAAATTTTAAATTATAAATAGGATGTGTATTATATTTTATCGCGATATTTTTTAAGAAGCCCATGCGTATTGAATATCTTTTTTTAATTTTAATTTGCAAAGAAATAGATTGTAATGCTACCAAAAAAGGACATTTGTCCGAAGTGATAAAATGATACGAAAAAACGCCGACCTCCTTCAGTATATAACAGAAAAACTCCTAAAAGAATCGGAAGATACTATTATAGCTCAGTCCTTTTCTTCAGGAGAAAAGATAGTAGACCAAAAGAAAAGAGTTTTCTCGGTATATATTATAAAATCTGGTATTACAAAATGTTATTTAACAGAAGATAATGGAGTTGATTTTATCCAAGAGTTTTTTGGCGAAGGAGAAATTTTCGGAGAATTAGAAGCCATTAATGGCGAGGTTAGTTTTTGTTGTATTGAAGCCATAAACGCTGTTGAAGTCTATAAAATAGAAGCTTCTTATTTCGACCAATTATTAGAAAAAGATATCACTTTTAATAAGCATATTTTAAAAGCATTAAGTAAAAAACTCACCTATACGGCTGTGAGACATGCCTACAATCAATCTCATACGTTAGAAGATAATTTACTGCGATTAATCCATCAATTCCCTACTCTTATAGACGAAATATCAAAACAAGATATTGCTAATTACTTAGGAATTACCCCTCGGAGTTTAAATAGAGTTTTGAGTACTATAAAACCCTGAATTAGTTAATGCTGCTATCTCAAAACTCTCATTAAATAAGTCCACAAAGAGTCCTTGAACAGTTTTAATTCAAGCATTTAGGAATTAATCGTTCAATCCTAGTCCTTCCATAATTTTTGGAATATATTTCTCTACTCTTGCCCCCCGAGTTTTAGACTGCTTGGCTTGAGAAAAATATAATAAATACCCGCGTTGCCTCCCTGGAGTTAAGGCTTCAAAAGCAGTTTTTAATTCTGGATCTTCATTTAGCTTTTGCTGAAATTCTTCTGGAACTTCATACTCCTTAGTCTTTTTTAATTCAACTTTCAACCCTGCTTTTTCTACTTCTACAGCTTCAAAAATATAGGTTTTTATAATCCGTTCTAAGTCTACTATTTCTTGCAGACTTGTAAAACGAATTTGCCGAGCCGACTGTACATTTTCTGTTTGCTGAATTAAAATAGCATGTCCATCGTTTAACAATACCCCTTTATGGAACAAGAGCGCACAATACTCTTTAAACCCGTGTATTAAAACTACATTGCTTCCATTGTATGTATAGCAAGGAACTCCCCATTTTAGCTCCTCTGTTAGTCCGCAATCCAATACTATAGTTCTCAATTTCTTGTATGCGGCTTGCCACTGTGTATCTTTTTCAAAAAAGAAATCAACTTTAGGATTCATCATTTTATTGATTAAAAGTCGTTAATGTCCGAGTAAAAATACAAGAATGCTTCGCTATTAGAAAAAAGAACAAAGACTAAATTTTAACTATCACAAAATAAGTGTTTTAAAGAAACAAAAGACGCTAGTTAAAAACAATGAAAAAAATAAAGTCACTGGCATTTGGATTGGTATTAGAGCTAAACAAAATTATTAAAATTATCTTTTTATTCATTTGTATTAATAGCAAGGTGTCTTATTTTAAAAACTTCAATCAACTACCTCGAGGCAAGCCTACGAGGCATTCTAAGGAAACAAATTTAATTCATTTCGACGTAGAACACTTCGATATACTCAGAACAGGCTCTGGGGAATAAAACCCTCAATGAGGGGTTAAAAATAACTACTCAAATACAACAATACCTCCTACAACCTAGAAGCGGCTTCTGTAATAATCTCTTTTACTCTGTGTTTTAGCGACTGTGGTTCTAGAATGGTAGCATAATCGGAAAACATTAAAAACCAGCGTGCAAAACCACCTTTTACATCGGCAGTTAGAAAAGTCATCTCTACATCTTTCCCTTTTACTTTCTCAGAAATAAGTCCGTAATAATTGGTATTACTTTTCATGTATTTTGAAACCTGCTTATCTACTAAAATCACAATCTTAGTTTTATTTGCAGGATCTTCTTTTTTCAAATAATTGTCTAATGCCCCATGAGCTAATAAAAATGGCGTTTGCGTTCTTTTTATTTGTAGGATTCTATCGGTTCGAAATTGGCGGTAGTCTTTTCTTAAATGGCAATACGCCATCATATACCAATAATTGTGCTCATGAAAGAGCCCTACAGGTTCTATCAATCTCTCAGAATGTGTATCTGCATGGAGTGCTTGGTATTGAAGGTAGATTTGGCGCTTCTCTGCTATGCTTTCAAAAATTATTTCTAAGGCATTTGGAATGTCTTTATTAAAAAGTTCTCGAGACGAATTTATAGTAATCTGAGACTCTATAGCATCAATCCAATCCTTTTCATAACCTCTTAAAACCGATTTTATTTTGTACATAGCAGCTTTATAATACGCCCCCAAAGAATCGTCTGTAAACTGTTGCATTAACTTTTCCGCAGCAACAAAGCTCCCCGCTTCTTCTTTAGTAAACATAACTGGCGGAAGTCTATACCCCTCCATAATACTATATCCAATTCCAGCTTCACTAATAATAGGAACTCCAGAAGCTTCAAGGGTTCTAATATCTCTATAAATTGTACGTAAACTTACTTCAAAGCGGTCTGCTAAGTCTTGTGCTTTCACTATTTTTTTCGACTGTAATTGTGTCAAAATAGTAACTATTCGGTTAAAGCGTTTTATGGTAGTATCGCTCATAATGTTTTGGCATATCTTCCAAAGATAAGACTTCCAGAAAAAATAAAATTCTCCAGAAGCCCAAACTTCGTCATCAATATATAATGCCATTTTTTTAAATGATTTTATACAAAATTAACCTAGTCTTGTGACAGCCTTTTGTCAGTATTATTTTTTTACACATCCCCTAAATGTTACTTATATTAAAACTATAAAAACATCCCTGTATACGTTTACTATCTATCTTTATACGTAGGCAGACGTATACGCATACGTTAATAATCCAAATTTTTACGTTTTAAACGTATTCCTTTACACTACTTACGTATAATTTTACGTACTAAGACGTATTCGTTTACGTCTGCGACCTAAAATTATACGTTGCCATACGTAAAAACATGAGTAAACAATCTCGGGGTAAGTCCTTTTGTAAACTCAGGATAGGTTTTGGAGCATTCAAATCTCGATTATTGAGTAAAACATTTCTTATTATAAGTTAATGTACCTATACAAGAAGAAAAATATCTATAATTTTAAACTTCAGTAAAAAACTTTTTTTACTACTGACATAAGGCTGTCATCCCCCTCCTCTAATTTTGTTATCAGATAAAAAACAAAATCTTTTATTATGGAAAATTCAAACAATCAAACCAAGGAAAATGTAACTACAATACTAACTCCAGATGAGTTATTAAAACATTGGCAAGGGCATAGAACTCTTACCCGCCGTGTTATTGAACTATTTCCTGAAAAAGAATTCTTTACCTATAAAATTGGGGGAATGAGAACTTTTGCAGAAATGACTATGGAGCTTATTGGAATAGCTGCTCCAGGTATGAAAGAAATTGTAATTGGTAACACCGAAAAGCTAAGAGAAGATTTTGACCATGGAGGGAAAAAGTCGGCTATTTTAGAATTATGGGATAAATCTACCGAAGAAATTAATAGCTACTGGGAACAACTTGAAACAAAAGATTTTTCAAGAGAAATGAAGCTTTTTGGAGAATATGATGGCACCGTAATGTCTTTTATCTTGTATTTTATAGATAATGAAGTGCATCACCGTGGACAAGGCTATGTTTACTTAAGAAGCTTAAATATTGAACCTCCATTTTTTTGGGAGCGTTAAGCATTAATTTATTATGAAAGCCTATAATGGTGATTTAATAGGTAATGATTAACACCATCCAAAATAATTAAGTTACTAGATAACAATTAATTGCGGAATTTTAAATCAATGAAATCAGTATTAGTATTTAAAACTTCTGTAGGGAAAGAAAAAGAAGTACAACAAATACGTCCTTCTTTAAATAAACTAATGCAAAAAAACGAACAGTGGAATTTTGACCTTGAGGATTGTGATAAAATCCTCAGGGTCGAAACTGTACATCTAACCGCTAAAACCATAAAGAATACTTTACATACTTTTGGTTATCAATGCGAAGAATTATAAGGTTTATGAGGCTTTAAACAGCGCTTTAAATGTTGTTGCCTCATTTACCTCTTTGCTATCTTCGGCATAAAACATATCTAAGAAATTGCCAGCACTTGTCCATACCGTATGCAACATTCCTCTATAACGGTTTTTCATTTCGTCGGTGGCATTTGCTTTAAGGTCTTTAAGCATTTGTTGTTGCTTGAGGGCTACTTCTGGTTTTCTCCAAGAGCAGGTAGCCACATCAAAACCGTTCATTGCAAAATACACTGCCGTTGGATCGGCACGCTCATAATGCCAATCGCAAATCATAACATCCTTAGGAATTAAATTAATGGCTCGGTACGTATTATTCATACTTGCTTCCCACATTCCCATTCCAGTGGTTTTACCATCTATTAATCGGTCTCCCCAAATCCAAAGTCGCTTTCCATTACTTGCCAAATGGTTTCTAATTTTGGTAACTTCTCCAGCGTATAATTCGGCTTTATCCCTTCCGCCACATCGAGGGCATTTAGTATCTCCAATATAAAATACTTCGTCCATTCCTGCATGAAAAGCATTGGCTTGAAAAACTTCTACAATTTCATCAACTAAATCAAAAACTACTTTATGTACTTCTGGATGAAGCGGACAATAACTCTTGCAATACAACCCATCTTCATTAGGCCATTCGTATTCCTCTGGAATTTCAACATGTGGAGTTTCATCAAATTCGGGATATACCTCTAATAGTTTTTCTATAGAATCTGCCCACGACTGGTGCCCTAATAAATTTATCTGCGGAATAATATCTATTTGATGATTTTTACAAGCCTCCACTATTTTATTAATTTCTTCTGAAGAAAGGGCACTTTTATTTACCAGTTCAGGATGCGATTTATACTCATAATTATAATCCACTCTCAATACCATGGTATTAATATTTCGAGGTGCAAGCTCTTCATTTATAAATTTAACAAACCGATTAACATCTTGTTTTGCGGGCGCTGCAATAGCAATTCCTTTTAGAGGGAGCTCATTTTGAGCCTGTAATAAACAGCAGCTAATCAAAAATGTAAGTACTAAATAAATCTGTTTCATTTTTTTAAAGTTTTAATCTGATATAAATTTTTGAAAGTAAGGCAGCAAAACCAATCATAGCAATTGCCCAGAGAATAGACCCTCCTACAGCGATTAATACAGATTCTTCTTGCTTGTATATAAGAATATTCCAACCTAGTCCCCAAATAGTATAATAAATAATATCTGGAGCTAAATAGGTTGTTAATGAATTTTGACCAGCAGGTTTAAAGAGGGCAGTCCATCTAGACAATTTTAAATAATCTATTACATAAAATAAAAAACAAAATACTAGAATGCTTATTCCGTTACAAATCATGGCCCAAGAGGGAGTTCCTTGGATTTTAGAAATAATAAACCAATTTCTAAATGCAAAACCAATAAGAAGCACTATTATTCCTAATGGTAAAAGAATCCTAATGAGTCTTTTAAAATTAGATTTGTTTTCTTTTAAAAGTATTCCAACTCCCAAACCACAGAGCACAATGGAAGGCGTATTACCACTTATTAAAACTCCAAAATAAGGTTTTATAGGATTTAAAAAACCTAATAATTCTAATTGAGATAGTACATTTAGTAAAACAAAGCATCCCCATAACAGCACTACTCCAACTAACTTTCCTTTTGTAAATAAATAAGTTAACGCCCCAGCAAAATACCCCCATCCTATGAGTCCTAAAATACCCCACCATCCAGTAGTTAACCAAGTTGGATGGGCTTCGGTTCCTCCTTTAAAAATATAGGCTAATACTACTAAACCTACTATCCCTAGTCCTTTTAATACTTTGAAAAGCATATTATATTTGGAGTTTTCTGGATATTTATTCCAAATTAAAAAAATAGATATATACACTAAAATTGCCCATAAATACTTATTAATTCCTGAAAGCTCAGCATTAATCTCATGGATATTAATCATAAAAACACCTATTAATAAAAGGCTCAAAGTTCTTACTAAAATATGTTTGAGAATTTCAAGGTCTCCTTCTCCCTTTTTTCTTCTAGATAGGAATGCAAAAGGAATAGAAAGTCCCACCATGAATAAGAACCCTGGGAACACCCAATCTGCGAGTCCCATAGCATCTTCGGTAGCTTTGCTATGTACTAGCCATTTTGGAACTCCAGGCTCAAATAAATCATTAACAAAAAGCATGAGAAAGAGGGTTAAGCCCCTCATAATGTCGATAGAAAGTATTCTAGTAGGTGTTTTCAATCTAAAAAATATAAGCGCTAAATGAAGTTAAAAAAGCATAGTACTTCCTTAATAATTTGGAATCCAAACAGATTTCATTTAGTAGGTTGGTTAAAATTTAATTATAAAATAACCTTCTAAAATTAGAAATTTATTATGCTAATTCCTTTGATTAAAGCGCTTATTTTTAAAAATATATTTCTGTATGTTGTTCAGCTACAGCTTACTGTTGTTGGTCTAAAAAAATGTTGTTACTTCTTAATTATGTTGGATATTGATGTCTTTTTTTAACTGAAATTAGTCGGAAGACAAGAGACAAGAGACAAGACTGAAGACTGACAAAATCATATAGACTTTGTGTTCGTATTCTTTTGAAAGTTCTTAGTTTACCATAAACCTACTACTTATTGAAAAATTGAAAGATTGAAAGATTGAAAGATTGAAGAAATCGGGAGTCGGTAGTCGGAAGTTAGATTTTAGTTTACCAGAAACCTACTGCAATCTGCCTACTGAGCACTGCCTACTATTATAGAAGAAGTCGGAAGTCAGATTTTAGTTTTCCAAAACCATAAACTAAAAACCAAAAACCTACTGCAATCTGCCAACTGAACACTGCCTACTATTATAGAAGGAGTCGGAAGTCAGATTTTAGTTTACCATAAACCATAAACTAAAAACCAGAAACCTACTGCAATCTGCCTACTGAGCATTGCCAACTGAATACTGCCAACTGAGCACAGAACACTGAACAACAGCATAAAGCCTATATTCTAGCTTACTTTTTCTATTAATTCTTCTGTAGTTACTTCAAATTGTTCTCCGGTCTTCATGTTTTTTAATGTAAACTTTTCTTCTTGGATTTCTTTTGAACCTGCTAATACTACAAAAGGAATATTTCTTTTGTTAGCAAAATTCATTTGTTTTTTCATCTTAGCATCATCAGGATACATTTCCGATTTTACGTCTACTTCACGCAGTTTTTTAAGTGCTTTTAAACAATATAAAGCTTCTGTTTCTCCAAAGTTTAAGAATAATACTTTTGTACTTTCTAACACCTCTTCAGGAAAAAGATTTAATTCTTCTAAAACCAAATAAATTCTATCCAATCCAAAAGAAATTCCAACGCCACTCACGTCTTTTAAGCCAAAAATACCCGTTAGATCGTCATAACGACCACCGCCACCTATAGAGCCCATTTTAACTTCGGAAGGAGCACTTACTTCAAAAATAGCACCTGTATAATAATTTAAACCACGCGCTAGCGTAACATCCAAATCTAAGGTAGCAGTTTTAAGTCCCAAAGTAGCAATTGCTTCCATTATAAAACTTAATTCTTCTACTCCTTTCATCCCTTCTTCCGATGTTTCCAGTAGAGAACGAAGGCTGTTTAATTTATCTGTATTACTCCCTGTAAAAGAAAATAAAGGTTGAACTTTAGTAAGTGCTTCCTCGCTAATTCCTTTTTCCAACATCTCCCTTTTCACACCATCTTCGCCAATTTTATCTAGCTTATCTAATGCTACTGTAAAATCTATGAGTTTATCTTTAGCACCAATAACTTCTGCTATTCCAGAAAGTATTTTTCTATTATTCATTTTAATAGTTATCCCCTCTAGCTTCAAACTATTAAAAACAGCGTCATACAACTGTACAAATTCCACCTCTTGCCAAAGCGATTTAGAACCTACCACATCGGCATCACACTGATAAAACTCTCTAAAACGTCCCTTTTGAGGTCTGTCGGCACGCCAAACAGGTTGCACTTGATACCGCTTAAAAGGCAAGTCAATTTCGTTTTGGTGCATTACTACATAACGAGCAAAGGGAACAGTTAAATCGTAACGCAATGCTTTTTCCGAAATTTTTGAAGTTAAAACATTTGCATCTTTCTTTTCGTACAAAGCATTGTCTACCTTAGAAAGAAAGTCGCCAGAATTCAGAATTTTAAATATCAATCGGTCACCTTCATCCCCGTATTTCCCCATTAAAGTGTCTGAGTTTTCAAAACTAGGCGTTTCAATTGGAAGGAATCCAAAAGTTTCAAAATGCCTTTTAATGGTACTAATTATATAATTACGTTTTGAAACTTCCTCAGGAGTAAAATCTCTAGTTCCTTTTGCTATACTGGGTTTTTGTGCCATTGTATCTATTGCTCGTTGTTGCTTTATTACTAGTAATTAAAATCAAGTTATAAGTTAATGATATAAGTATAACCCTCTGTTTTTTAACTTTTTAACTTTCTACTTTTTAACTTTCTACTTTTTCACCTCAATTAGGTAAAATCTCATCAAAATAGGTAAATAATTCTCCTTTGGTAATTACTGCACCTTTTTCAATAAGCTCAAACTTATCTTTATTTCTATCTTCGGTATATGCTTTTGCGGCTACCATCATTTCAACAGCATCCGTTAAAAAGTTGTTTTTAAACCAAGTAAAACCTTCTTTAGTAGTTAGGTTTACCCCTGGTTGATGTACACGTACTGCAATTAATCTCATTTCCTTTTCGCCTAAATGAAATAAATGCATTTCGGTAGCTGAAATATTTTCTAAGTAGGTTACTTTACTTAAAACACCTTCCCAAACCAAATCGCTAAAAACATCTATTTCGTCTTCAGCCACTTGCGGTTTATTCTTTTTAATATCGTTCCATTCATCAACAGTTATAGTTTGTGCTGCCAAGAAGTTTATAAATTCTTGATGCATTTCTTCTAACTGCTCCTTTGTAAGTCTTCTATACTTCACTAAAAAAATATTATGAGTTTGTAAAAATAAGAAAGAGGCTGATTAAAAACTAAATTTTAATACAGCCTCAAGCTATTTCTTATAAAGAATGATGTTTATTATTTTCCTTCTACAACTACTTCGAAAGGGAAATTAACAACTACTTCTCTGTGTAATCTTATAGTAGCCTCATAAGGACCAGCAACTTTTACGTTACCTCCTAAGATGCTGATATATTTCTTTTCTACTGCTAAATTAGCTTCTTTTTGAATTGCTTCAGAAAGATCTGCATTTCCAATAGATCCGAATAATTTATTTCCTGCTCCAGCTTTTGCTGTAATTTTTATAGTAAGATCTTTAAGTTGATCTGCAACTTTTTGAGCATCAGCAATTACTTTCTTTTCTTTAAAAGCTCTTTGCTTTAAGTTTTCAGCCAATACTTTTTTTGCAGAACTGGTAGCCAAAATTGCTTGACCTTGTGGGATTAGAAAGTTACGTCCGTAACCATTCTTTACAGTCACCACATCGTCTTTAAAACCTAAATTCTCTACGTCTTTCTTTAATATTAATTCCATGGTTACCTTCTTTTATTTTAATAAATCTGCTACGTATGGCATTAAAGCTATGTGACGACATCTTTTGATTGCTACAGACACTTTTCTTTGATACTTTAATGATGTTCCGGTTAACCTTCTTGGTAAAATTTTACCTTGTTCATTAACCAATTTTAATAAAAAGTCTGGATCTTTATAATCGATATACTTGATACCTGACTTTTTGAAACGACAATATTTCTTTGTCTTATTGGTTTCTATATTAAGTGGAGTTAGATATCTAATCTCTCCGTCTTTTTTTCCTTTTGCTTGTTGCTCTATAGATGACATAATTACTAAGCTTTTTGTTTAAGTTTTGTTCTTCTTTTTTCTGCCCAAGCGATAGCGTGTTTGTCTAACTTAACAGTTAAATAACGCATTACACGCTCGTCGCGTCTAAATTCTAATTCAAAAGGCTCAATTGCTTCTCCAGCAACTTGAAATTCAAAAAGGTGGTAGAATCCACTTTTTTTGTTCTGGATAGGGTACGCTAATTTTTTTAGCCCCCAATCTTCTTTAGATACAAACTCTGCCCCTTTAGAGGTTAAGAAATCTTCAAACTTCTTAACTGTTTCCTTTATCTGAGTCTCAGATAAAACGGGATTAAGAATGAAAACAGTTTCGTAATGATTCATAACTTATATTATTATTAATTTTTAAGGGTGCAAAAGTACAATTAATTATTTTAATAAAAAAACCTCTCTTGGTTATTTCGATAAAAGAAGGATGATTTTCCCCTCTAAGCCACAAAAATAAGGTATTTGACAACATTTTCTTTGTTTTACCTCTAATTTTTCACTAAAATTGTACTATATATTATCCAACCATATACCTAGTTTGTAAAAATGAAGATGAATTGTATTATTGTTGATGACTCTAGTATCCAACGTATGTCGGTTGCTAGGTTAATAAAAAACCACCCGATGCTAAACTTAGTAGCGGAATACAGTAATGCTATTGAAGCCAGAAATGGACTTAAAAAACAAACAATAGATCTCATTTTCTTAGATATTGAGATGCCAGTAGTAAATGGTTTTGATTTATTAGAGGCTTTAAATGAGCCTCCCCAAGTAATTTTAATTACTGGTAGCGCACAATATGCCTTAAAAGCTTTTGATTACGATGTTACCGATTACCTCCACAAACCAATTACACAAGAACGCTTCGAAGCATCTGTTAAAAGAGCGCAGGAAAACTTCAAATTAAAAGTAGCTTCCAAAGAAGACGACGATCATATCTTTGTGAAAAGTAATTTAAAGAAAAGAAAAGTTTTTTTAAATGAAATAAACTGGGTAGAAGCCTTAGGAGATTATATTAAACTTGTAACCGACGATGCTAACATCGTTATTCTTTCTACAATGAAGTCTTTTGAAAAAGAACTCCCACAGGAACGTTTCTTAAGAATTCACAAATCTTACATTGTGAATTTAGACAAAGTAGAAAAGTTTAATAGTAAAAATGTGGAAGTAAATGGAACACAAATTCCTTTAAGCAGAAACAAAAAGCAAGAACTTTCTGAAGCACTTAGTAGTCAGCAGCCTTAATAAGCGTCTACATTATAAATTATTCTTACACTTCTGTAAGCAGCAATTGCATTAAAAGTTTTATCAATTTTCCTCAACGCATCTTTAGTTTGTTTTGTAGATTGATTTTGAGGCATCTTAATAACAATATTTTTTAAATATTCATTTCTAATACGAGAAACTGGCGGAAACTCTGGACCTAAAATTTCAGTCTTCGTATAACTATCAAAAACAGTATGCAGGGCTTTAGCATACCAACTACTAGCTTCGTTTACCTTATTATAGTCTTTATTTTTAAAAACAATTTTTATAATTCTTGTAAAAGGCGGATATTTAAATTGTCGTCTTTCATTAACTTGATCCGTAAATAATTCTTCATACCTATTCAATGAAGCTTGCTGTAAAACTTGATGAAAGGGATTGTAAGTTTGAATAATAACTTTTCCTCTTTTCTTGGTTCGTCCTGCCCTTCCAGAAACTTGTTGTATCAACTGAAAACTTCTTTCATGAGCTCTAAAATCGGGGAAATTCAATAAATTATCGGCATTCATTACTCCTACTAAACTAACATTCCGAAAATCTAGTCCTTTAGTAAGCATTTGTGTTCCTACCAAAATATCTATTTCTTGCTGCTCAAAAGCAGTAATTATTTTTTCATAACCATATTTTCCTCGGGTAGTATCGGAATCCATTCTCCCAATTTTTAACTTCGGAAATATTTCTTTTAGTTCTGCCTCAATCTGTTCTGTACCAAAACCTTTGGTATCTAACTCACTACTCCAACAAGCTCCACATGCAAGTTGCTTAGCCATAGCATACCCACAATAATGACAGCGTAACTGATTTTTATATTGATGGTACGTTAAACTTACATCACAATTAGGGCATTGTGGCGAGTGCCCGCAAGTATTACATTCTAAAATAGGTGCATAACCTCTTCTATTTTGAAAAAGGATAATCTGCTCTCCTTCTTCTATAGCTTCTTGCATAGCCTCGATTAACCGATCTGAAAAATGACCCGTCATTCGTTTTTTTCGATGCTTTTCTTTAATATCTGTAAGTTCAATATCTGGCATCAATACATTTCCGTAACGCCTATTTATTTCTACTAACTTATACTTCCCAATTTTGGTATTGTAAAAACTTTCTATACTTGGCGTAGCTGTTCCAAGTAAGGTTTTAGCTTTATGTAAACTTGCCAAAACAATAGCAGTATCTCGTGCATGATAACGTGGCGCTGGATCAAATTGCTTAAAAGAAACCTCATGCTCTTCATCCACAATAACCAATCCTAAATTGGAAAACGGTAATAAAACTGCAGAACGTGCTCCAATTACAATCTGCGCCTTGGAAACCGATTTCAATATATTATTCCACACTTCCACCCGCTCATTAACCGAATATTTAGAATGGTACACACTCACCTTCTCTCCAAAATAATCCTGCAAGCGCTTTATAAGCTGCGTTGTAAGTGCTATTTCTGGCAATAAATACAACACCTGCTTTCCTTCATTTATTACTTTCTCTATCAATTTGACGTACACTTCTGTTTTTCCAGAAGAAGTAACACCATGCAACAAAACAACCTCATCGGTTTTAAAATGAGTATTGATTTCGGTTAATGCAGATGCTTGGTATTCATTTAAATCTTTCAAGCTAGAAACTTTATCCCCTTCATATTGAATCCGATCTTGCTGAAGGTGATATTCTTCTAAAATACTTTTCTCAATCAATGTTTTTACCACTGCGGAAGATGCACCACTTTTTCCCTCTAAATCCTTTACTTTAATAGGCTTATTTGTAGTAGCTTCCATAGAAAAAAGGGTCATTATCACCTCTCGCTGCTTATGAGCTCTATTTGATAAAGAGGCTAATAATTCGCTTAACTTTTCATCAGAAGTATACGCATTCCCCAATTTTATATAGCGCACTAATTTTGGCTTGTATTGCTCGTAAACTTCTTCTTTTAGATGAATTACATTTTTTTCTAGAAGTCTTTTGAGTACAGGAAGAATATTCTTCCGATCAATAATACTACTTACCTCCTGCACTTTTAGCATTGATTGATGCTGAAGCGCCTCATAAACCAACCATTCATCATCAGCCAAACTATTTTCTTCGCCTACATTAAAACTTTCATTTTTAAGAATTAGCGTTTCACTTTCTAGCAAAAAAGCAGAAGGAACTGCAGCTTTAAAAACCTCTCCTAACGAACACATATAATAGGATGCTATCCACTCCCACTCCTTCAATTGCTTTTCAGAAATTATAGGTGCTTCATCTAAAATCTGATCTATTTCTTTCGGAACATAGGTCTCTGGAAGCGTTTGATGCACTCTATACACTAACGCTGTATAGATTTTGGTTTTACCAAAAGGAACCGCTACCCGCATTCCCGTTTTTAAAAAAGAAGCTTCCTTTTCTGAAACAACATAAGTAAATGTTTTTTCTAACGGAATCGGTAAAACTACATCTATAAAGTGCATTCTTTGAATACTGGGTTTTAAGTGTTGGATTTTTTTGGACTCTAAATAGACTCTATTTATGCCATTTTCTCCAGAATGGATTCTAAACAAAAATAAGAAAAGAGAATAAGAATATATATTTTCTTAGTTCTCTTTTCTTTATTAGTATTATTTTTTTGAGACGTATTTCTTCTCTAATTACGCCTTATAGCAACTTAGTTAACCCTGTGCCATGTTTGTGTTCTAAATAAAAATGCAATATATCCTCTTACATTTAAGATATTGGCATCGTCCTCATCAACCCATATTTTACATTTATACTCCTTCCCTTTTTCAGGATCTAGTATGGTTCCACCAGCATATTCGTCGTCATCTTTTTCAAGGTTTTCTATAATTACCATTCCTAAAACTGGAGCATCTTTTTTGGCTCCATCGCATTTATCACAAACAGCATCTTGACGGTCTTTATTGAGCAGCTCAACCACCTTCCCGAATACTTTTCCATCTTTTTCATAAATTTCCACGATGGATTTTTCTTTTCCGCTTTCATCATCAATAGTTTTCCATTTTCCAAAAACACTTTGGGAAAAAGCAGTAAATCCGCATAAAACAACAAATGTTGCAAACAAAAATAATTTCTTACTCGTCATAATTATAAATTTAAAAGTTACGTTTTAGGCTTCTCAAAGAAGCATTTAACTCAAATCCTAAAAGCAAAATATTCGAATTAATCCAAATATATAGCATTAAAATAAGTAACGCTCCGATGGAACCATAAATTTCATTGTATTGAGAAAAATTCTCTATATAAATACCAAACAGATACGTAGTTACAATTATCAATATTGTTGTTAATAATGCACCAGGCGAGAAAAACTTTGTTTGTCTACCTTCTGTCGTTCCAAAATAATATAAGATTGCAGTGGTTAAAAACGAGATAATCACAAAGAACAAAAATCTTCCTATTCGTGCCCCAATAACATCTCCTCTTGCAACATCCATACCATTTGTTTTGGACGCCAACTCACTTAAATACTGAACAATATAGATTTCATAAAAAATAAATCCTATTACACTAGCCAAAAATAAAAAGGCCATTAACAAAGCTACCCCAACAGCTACAAAATACTGCTTAATAATATTTCTAGTAATAACAACATGGTAAGAAGTCTCAAAGCCTCCAAAAATGGCATTGATACCGTTTGCCATTAAAAAAATAGACAAAAAGAATACCGATGAAAGTAATCCGCCACGTTGTTTACTAACAATATCTTCTATAATAGAATCGAAAAAATTTGCGGTTTGCGGTGGCAATAGGCTTTCTATAAAATGAATAAAGTCTTGTTGGAAACCCTCTATTGGAACATACGGAATTAAGTTTAGAATAAATAGAAGAAAAGGAAAAAGAGCCATAAAAAAACTAAAAGAAATAGCACTTGCTCTGTATGTTAAAGCCCCTTTTACTATTCCTACAAAATACATTTCGGTTAAATCATAAACCGATAGCCCTTCAAAACCAGGCAATTTTATATTTTTTAATAGTTTTACGAAGTAATTTACTACAGGTATTTTAGCTAATTTCTCCTCTATTTCTACTGACATATTATACCGCTTTTAAACTCAAATCCATATTATAAATGGAATGTGTTAGCGCACCAGAAGATATATAATCTACCCCACATTCGGCATACAAACGCAAGGTTTTTTCATTAATTCCACCCGAAGATTCTGTGAGACATTCATTGCCTATTAATTTCACGGCTTTTCGCGTCTCTTCATAATTAAAATTATCTAAAAGAATTCTATACACTCCTCCAGCTTTTAAAATAACCTCCACTTCTTGAAGATCTCTAGCCTCTACAATTATTTTTAAATCTCTTTTAGTTTCTTTTAGGTATTTTTTTGTTTTCTCTATAGCCTGAGAAATTCCACCAGCAAAATCAATATGATTATCTTTCAACATAATCATATCATACAAAGCAAACCTATGATTCTCTCCGCCTCCAATTTTTACCGCCCATTTTTCAATAGCACGAATTCCAGGAGTTGTTTTTCGAGTATCAAGAATTTTTGTTCCTGTTCCTTCCAACAATTTTACATAGCGCTGTGTTTTAGTAGCAATAGCACTCATACGCTGCATAGCATTGAGCACCAAACGCTCTGCTTTTAAAATTGACTGAGAACTCCCTTCTACATAAAATACAATATCTCCTTCTTTTACTGTAGCCCCATCGTTTATTAGCGTTTCTATTTCCAGAGAAGCATCTACATAATTAAAGACTCGTTTAGCAAATTCCACGCCCGCAATAATACCTTTATCTTTAACTAAAAGTTTTGCTTTTCCTTTTGCCTCAGATGGAATACAAGCTAACGAACTATGATCGCCATCTCCTACATCTTCTCGTATGGCGTTTGTTATTATAAGCTCGAGTTCCTCTTGAAATTGTTTTTCAGAAATCATTCCCTAATGTTTTGCGCTAATTTATTAAAAACCTTTTTAGCTAGTAGCCTGAACCGACTTATTTTATGTAATTCTATTGCAAACTCCGAATATTTTATAAGATTTCATAATTTTGCATCATGAATATCAAATTAATTGCTGTAGGCAAAACCGACGGAAAGGAGCTTAATTCGCTTATCGACCAATACGTTAAACGTTTAGGTTTTTATGTAAATTTTGACTTTGAAATTATTCCAGATATTAAAAATGTAAAAAACCTTTCCGAAGCTCAGCAAAAGGAAAAAGAAGGGGAATTAATTTTAAAAAAGCTTAATCCTACAGATATTTTAATTCTATTAGATGAGAATGGAAAAACATTTTCTTCGGAAGTTTTTGCAAATTACCTACAGAAACACATGAATAGCGGAGTTAAGCAACTCGTTTTTGTAATTGGTGGTCCGTACGGATTTTCGGATACTATCTATAAAAAGTCTCAAGGGAAAATCTCACTTTCTAAAATGACATTCTCACACCAAATGATTCGTTTATTTTTTGTTGAACAACTGTATAGAGGATTTACAATTTTAAGAAATGAACCGTATCACCACAGGTAAAAAAATTGGTTTTAATATTAATCTACTAAAAGGCTTCTCCAATTCTAAAATAAATTCCCCAATCGTCTTTTCCTACAGCAGCATCAAGTCCGATATTAAATTTTGCTTTTTTAAACGCTTGATACCTATAACCAACCCCTGCTCCAGGATACATTTTCCAGTTATTATCTTCCACATCCGACCCATATAAAGTTGCCATACCTGCAAACCCAACAAGCCCCATTTTTCCTCCAAAATTATATCGATATTCTCCCTGAATAGCCATTATTCCATCGCCACGAAATTCCCCTTGAGAATACCCTCTAATATCTTTATTACCAATAGTTACTTGCTGTTCAAAAGCAATATCTCCTAACCCTACCTTAGCAGAAGCTCGTGCAGCAATAATATCTTTTCCATTCTTCATTGGGATATACTTATTATACTCCATCAATATTTTATTAGCTTCCATATCATTGCCAAACCACTCTGGGTAAGAAATCCAGCGAAGCTGCGCTTTATGTCCGTTCATTGGATAGTAAATAGCGTCTCTGGTATCATACAATAAATTCATTTCAATAGCATTAGTAGTTACCGCTGTTGAAGGATTTCCATTATCATAATTGGTATCATAATCTGCATACGTATAAGTAAGACCTCCATATAAACTCTCAACAATTCTTCGTTGGGCTCCTACACTTAAAACAGTAGTGTTAGTGGCATATTCATAAAATCCTGGCACTTCAGTATCATCATCATAAAATTGTGAAATATGGTCTCCTTTTACAGCAAAAAATTTGGCTCTCCATTTATTTTCAGCAAAGAAAAACCTATTAAAAAAAGCAACAAAGTAAGAACCATTAGTAGTATAAACTGCCGAAACACCTGACATAGATTTTGGAGAAATATCATCATTCTGATCCAATTTATACATCATCATTGGAATAACTCCAAACATAAACTCTAAATTTCTATTATAACTAAGAAATGGCATCACGGTAAAATCAACGCGTTTTTCTGGCTTTACCTCTTCCGAGCTTGTAGAATCTACTACTTGAATTTGTGAAAAACCAAACTGACTTAACAAGAAAAAAGAAACTATTAATGTATACTTTTGCATATATTCTTTTTGATTTATTTGTAAGTAATAGTTAAAATCCAATAATTTTACTCTAAATATACAATCAAAAAACAACATAAAGTAATTTAATTCTTATAAAGTCCTCCTAGATGAAACTAGTTTTTGCCACTCATAACTTAAACAAATTAAAGGAAGTAAAGTCCATATTACCAGATTATATAGAACTACTATCTCTTGAGGATATTGGTTGCACTGAAGAAATTGAAGAAAACGGAGATACTATTGAAGAAAACGCCGCTATAAAAGCTAATTATGTATTTGATAATTACAATCTAAATTGTTTTGCAGATGATACTGGACTAGAGGTAGAAAGTTTAGACAATGCCCCTGGGGTATACTCTGCACGCTATGCGGGATCTCAAAAAAATAGTGATGACAATATGGACAAGTTATTACAAGAACTAGCAGAAAAAGACAACCGTGCTGCAAGATTTAAAACTGTAATAGCACTTCGTACAGATCAAGAAAAAATTATTTTTAATGGTATCGTAAATGGAGTTATTACCACTGAAAAAAAAGGCGACAATGGTTTTGGATACGACCCTATATTTCAACCAGAAGGAACTACAAAAACATTTGCTGAATTTTCTTCAGAAGAAAAAAATAAAGTGAGTCACCGTGCAAAAGCAATGAAACAACTCATTGATTATTTAAAACCATAATCAAAAAATCTATTGTCTATTGCAAATAGTAGATTATAAAGTATAGAGAAGAGAGAAGAGAGAAGAGAGAAGATAAATAAAACAAATAGCTAAGCTAATTAATAATCCTAAAAATTAAGTATAATTGATGAAACTTGACTTTAAAAACATTCAAGAAAAAGACTTACCATTAGTAAAAGAAATCTATGATTGGTATATTGAAAACTCTACTGCCACTTTTCATACACAACCAATTTCTTTAGATGAATTAAAGGAATTGCTTTATTTTGACCATCATCTATACCATTCCTTTTTAATTTATGCTGATGAAGAATTAGCAGGTTATTGCTTTACCACACATTTTAAAAAACGCCAAGCATATAACCGTACCGCAGAAGTAACTATTTATCTTAAAAACGGATTTAGCGGAAAAGGAATAGGTAAGAAAACACTGCATTTTATAGAAGAAAAAGCAAAGAATAACGGTATTAAAAACTTACTAGGAATAATTACTGGTGACAATACCGGAAGCATAGCATTATTCTCTAAATGTGGTTATTTTGAATGCGCTAATTTTAAAAATGTAGGAGAAAAATTTGGTAAAATATTAGACGTAGTAGGCTACCAAAAAGAAATCTAATTTACTTAAAATAATCAATAGCACCTTAGAACATCTTTATTAATCTCTTTTGGATCTTTCCAATGTTTTCCAAATAAAGAGGTAGGATTACTTTGTTGTTAGAAAAAAGAGTGTAAAGTAACCTTGCTTATCTTCTAAAAAGTTTTTTTGCAACACTAAACCATTATCAATTCCTCACTTATTCTTCAATTAAGTTGTTAAATAATCAACTTTCAACCTATATTGTACTACTTTTTGACATCCAATAGCTTTCTATATAAAAAAGCAACCACTAAAAACCTCATAATCAACAACAAAGAATTAAAATAATTCTTAAGATATATAGTGTAGTGTCAATTAATAAACCTACCTTTGCGCCCTTATTTTTAAACACATATATGAACAAATTTGAACAATTAGGACTGAACGAACAGCTACTTAAAGCCATTACAGATATGGGCTTTGAATCGCCTTCTGAAGTACAGGAGAAAGCTATTCCGGTCCTACTAGCCAATGATACCGATATGGTTGCTTTGGCACAGACAGGTACGGGGAAAACAGCTGCTTTCGGCTTTCCTATGATTCAGAAAATAGATGTAAACAGCAGAACCACTCAAGGGCTTATTTTATCGCCTACGCGTGAACTTTGTTTGCAAATTGCTAATGAATTAAAACTATACTCTAAATATTTACCAAATATAAATGTGGTAGCTATTTATGGTGGTGCGAGTATTACCGACCAAGCGAAACAGGTAAAAAGAGGAGCACAAATTGTTGTGGCTACTCCAGGGCGAATGAAGGATATGATAAGCCGTAATATGGTTGACATCTCTAAAATTGAGTATTGTGTACTTGATGAAGCAGATGAGATGCTAAATATGGGATTCTATGAGGATATCAATGAAATTCTTTCTCATGCCCCAAAAGAAAAAAGCACATGGCTTTTCTCTGCAACTATGCCGAGAGAAGTTGCTACCATTGCTAAAAAGTTTATGAAAAACCCACAAGAAGTTACTGTGGGAGCAAAAAATGCAGCTACTTCTAATGTACAACACGAATATTATGTTGTTGGTGGAAGAGACCGTTATTTAGCACTTAAACGATTGGCAGATACAAATCCTGATATATTCTCTGTAATTTTTTGTAGAACAAAACGCGATACACAAAAGGTTGCCGAAAAACTTATTGAAGACGGATACAATGCTGGGGCTTTACACGGAGATTTAAGTCAGAATCAACGAGACATGGTAATGAAATCTTTTAGAAGCAAGCAAATCCAAATGCTTGTTGCTACAGATGTTGCCGCACGTGGTATTGATGTAGACGATGTAACACACGTAATAAATTACCAACTTCCAGACGAAATAGAAACTTACACTCACCGTAGTGGTAGAACAGGAAGAGCTGGTAAATCGGGAATTTCAATGGTAATTGTTACCAAAAGTGAATTACGAAAAATTGGAGCCATAGAACGTATTATTCAGCAAAAATTTGAAGCCAAAAAAGTTCCAAGTGCTGAAGAAATCTGTGAGATTCAATTATATCACTTAGCTAGCAAAATAAAGAATACAGAAGTTAACAAAGAAGTAGAACATTACTTACCTGCAATTAATGATGTTTTTGACGGTATTGATCGTGAGGAACTTATTAAAAAAATGGTTTCTGTTGAATTTGGTCGTTTTGCTGAGTATTATAAGAAAGCTGGAGATATTAATGTTTCTGCTAATTCTAGTTCTAGAGATCAAGATTTCTCTGGAGGCGAAGGAAAAGTACGTTACTTTATAAATGTAGGATCTAGAGATGGTTACGATTGGATGGTTTTAAAAGATTTCCTTCGTGAGCAATTACAATTAGGTCAAGACGATATTTTTAAAGTGGATGTTAAAGAAAGTTTCTCTTTCTTTAATACAGATGCTAACCACACAGAAGCTATTTTAGCTTTCTTTACCGACTTTAAATTAGACGGACGCTTTGTTAATGTTGAAGTTTCTAAAAACTCTAGAGAGAACTCACGCGGACGCGGAGGACGTTCTGGAGGTGGAGGTGACAGAAAAAGAAGCCGTAGAAGCGATAGTGGTTCCTCTAAAGGTTTTGGAGAAAAACGCTTTGGTAAAAAAGGCGGAAAAGGAAACAATTCTGGAGGTAACAACAATGGTGGTAACAGAAGATCTAAAAAAAGATTTTAGTTAATAATAAATTAAAAATGCGCCTTATGGCGCATTTTTTTGTTTTGTTTACTACTTTTAGCTCCAATTAATAACTATGTAACGAACTGTTGGTCTATTGTGATCCCTACTATATTTGTATATAACCAAATCACTTTCTTTAGGCATCAGCTTACTTTTTTAGTATGTTTGAAGTAATGAAAAAAATATTTTTAATAATTACCCTTCTAACTTTTGGTATTGCATTTTCTCAGCATAGTGGTGAGGAACTGAAAGGATCTGTTGTTAATACAAGCGACGATAGTACTATTGATAATGTCCATGTATTAAACTTAAACCAAGTTATTGGTACTGTTACCGATGAAAATGGTGACTTTATAATTCCAGCACGTGTTAATGATACGCTATACTTTTCTTACATCGGTTTTAAATCGATTAAGGTGCGCGTTACTAATGATATGTTGAAATTTCAAAACACTAAAATAGGCTTAACAGAATTGGCTTTTGCTTTAGAAGAAGTGGTTGTTAGACCTTTTCAGCTAACAGGTTTCTTAGAAATTGATGCTAAAAATATTCCTATTAATCAATCTGCTAGATACAGTATCTCTGGTTTAAATGTTGGTTATGAAGGAGGAAGTAGAAATCCGAGTGCCTTTTCTAAAATTATGGGTTCTATTTTTAACCCCGCAGACTTTCTGCACAATCTCTTCGGAAAGAAACCACAACAAATGAAGAAACTCCGAAAAATGCAAGAAGATGACAAGATTCGAAATTTACTTTCTTCTAAATTTGATAGAGAAACTTTAATGGCATTACTTCAAGTTGACAAACAAGAAATTGAAGAAATTCTTATTAACTGTAATTATTCTGACAGTTTTATTGAAACTGCAAACGATTTACAAATTCTAGATGCTATAAGTAATTGCTATGAAGAATATAAGGTTTTAAATAGAGGGAACTAAGCTTTCTATTTTGTTTACAGCATTAAGTTTTTTCTGATAATTGTAAAATGATTCAATCTTTTATACGTAAAAGAATATTCAGATATAAATTCCTTTCTAATACGGTTTTCAATACTATTAGTTTAAAAATAATTGGGAAGCTATTGATGTTCTCTTTCTAACAATTGTTTTAAATCTGCTAAACCAGCTTCAAAGTCTTTTCCTACTGCCTTATCCATATTCATAAAAATCATAAAAATACTTATAGGAAACTTATAATCTCCAGAAAAACCCCACTCTACTGTAGTTACTTCTGGTAGTACTTTTTCTACTTTTAGATAAGCATTAGATGTTGATTTATACGGCTTTATAAATCGTAATTCACTTTGCACTAATTCATTCGGAATAATTTTAAGTAGTTCCTGCTCCCCTTCTCCTACATCTTTATTTCCCTTCCAAGTACTAATAGCCCCAACAGCACCGTCCACTCCGGTAAAAGTTTGTATCATTTCAGGATCTTTCTTAGTCCATGGCGACCATTGATCTTGATTCTTCAAAAACTTGATGTATTCAAAAACTTTAGGCAACGGTTTATTAATCTGTATACTCCTACTTATATTGTAGGTTTTAGGAGCAATTAAACCCAAAAAAGCAACTAAAAGAATAACTCCTCCAAGAATGTACAATAAAGTTGAAATCATACGGATCCTATTTAAATCTAAAAATTTATAAAAAATAGTAAAAATATTACAATTTAGTAAATAAACTAAAATCTTTTTAATACATCATCTAGACTTCTAATAGATTTTTTAGTCCAATCGATTCTTTTTTCTATTATTTCTTCTGAAGTTAATTTCCAATTAATGTCGGAACTTCGTAATTTGGTAGTAAGGTCTTGGAGGATGATAGCTGCTGAAACCGAAATATTTAAACTCTCCGTAAAACCATACATCGGAATCTTTAAAAAACCATCTGCTTGCTTGATTAATTCTGGCGTCAATCCGCTTTTTTCTGTTCCGAAGAAAAGTGCAGATTTTTTATAAAAATCAAAATCCTGTAGCATATTAGCGTCTGCATGAGGGCTCGTAGCAATTATTTGATATCCTCTTTTTCTTAATGCCTCAACACAATCTGAAACATTGTTATACTTTGTGGTATCCACCCATTTTTGAGAGCCCATAGCTATATTTTTATCCAATCTTTCCCCAAATTGCTTTTCTACAATATGAACATTCTGAATTCCAAAAACATCACAACTACGAATAACAGCACTTGTATTATGGAGTTGATACACATCTTCAATTGCAACTGTAAAATGATTCGTTCTTTCGGCTAATATTTCTATAAAACGCTTTTTCCTTTCTTCAGTAATAAAACCCTCCAAATATTTTAATAACTCTAATGACATCCACAACTGCTTAAAATTTCCTCCCTCAATTAATAAGATAAGTTACTTCGAGAAAAGCCTCGGAACGTTCAAATCTCGATTATCGAGTAAATTTAAAAAATTTATTCCTTCTTATGCTCCTCAACCTTTTGAGAGCATAAATAATAAAATTATTTACTATCAACTCTTTTTATAAAACTTGGTTGTTCTATTTTAAAACTATAACTTCAAATAAAAAATTAAGATGAAAAAAATTGTAGTTCTTACTGGAGCGGGGATTAGTGCGGAAAGCGGACTCAAAACTTTTAGAGATGCCGATGGATTATGGGAAGGACACGATGTTATGGAAGTGGCTTCTCCCCAAGGCTGGAAAAATAACATGGAATTAGTTTTAAAGTTTTACAACGACCGAAGAAAACAATTACTAGAAGTGAAGCCTAATAAGGCACATCTTGCAATTGCTAATCTTGAAAAAGACTACAAAGTAACTATTATTACTCAAAATGTAGACGACCTACATGAGCGTGCTGGGAGTACCAATGTAATCCACCTACACGGCGAACTGTTAAAAGCGAGAAGCACATTTGATGAAGATTTAGTTTTTGATTGGACCAAAGATATTAATGTAGGAGATTTCTGTGAACATCACCATCAAATAAGACCTCATATTGTATGGTTTGGAGAAGCTGTCCCTCTCATAGATAAGGCTATTGAAGAAGTTAGTGTTGCAGATATTATTATGATTGTGGGCACTTCAATGCAAGTCTATCCTGCTGCAGGATTAATAAACTACAAAAAAAGGAATACTCCTATCTATTTTATAGATCCTAAACCATCAATGTCAAAAAAGACCATGGAAGGAGTAGAAATTATTGCAGAAAGGGCTACTGTAGGTGTCCCTATTGCGGTTGAGCACTTGTCTCGTATTTAAGTCGCAACATATTTGCCCAATTTGCTACTGCTTGACTCTGCTCTTCTGTTAAAGTAGCGTCTGCATGAAGCCATTTATAAGAATCTAGAGGCATCCAGCCTTCGGTTACAGCTTCATTTATTTCTTCCAATTTATGAGCTTTCTTTTTTGCTGAATATAAATCCCATTGAGAAAAATCCAAGTGTTCTTTTCCATCATTTATATGTCCAGAAAGCCAATAAGAAACTGGCTCTATAGATGCATACCAAGGATAATTTGTGTTGTTAGAATGGCAATCATAACATGCGTTTGTTAAAGTTGCCTTTACATTCTCTGGTACATTTTCTACTAATAATAAGTCTGTTGGAGGTGTTGTATCTGATTTATTTTCTACTGGAGGAAAAAACTGCATCACTACAATAATTACAATCAATACGGTTACGATTTTTTTAAGCATTTTAATAATTTTATTAAAAACTATACTTCTATAAATTAAGAAATAAAGCGGGTATATTAGTATATTTATAATCATAAATTTAATGAAATAAAAATTGAAAACTAATTTAGAGAAAAAACTTTCCTACGTTAGCGGCTACAGAAAATACCGTATAGAAGTAGCGGAATACATTCTTTTAAACAAAGAAGAGTTCCCTACATTATTAAATCTATGTTTTTTAGACAACAAAGAAATCTCACATAAGGCATGCTGGGTTACAGAGTTTGTTTGTAAGAGTAATTTGACAATGCTTTTTCCAGAACTTAACTATTTTATTAAGAATTTAGCTAGTCTAACAAACGATTCTTCTATACGACCAATGGCTAAAGTTTGTGAAATTTTATGCGAATCTTATTTTCAGAAGAAAAATAAAGAATCTATTTCTTATTTAACAGAGCCACTTTTAGAAAAACTTATAGAAATTAACTTCGATTGGCTTATTTCTGATGTAAAAGTAGCTACTAAGGCATATGCCATGAGAAATTTATACTTACTAGGAAAAAAGTTCGATTGGATTTACCCCGAACTGAAACCTATTCTTTTAAAAGACATCCCAGACCATTCTGCCGCCTACAAAGCCAGAGCAAAACATATTCTTGATGAAATTTAATTTTTCAACTTTCTTTAATTTAACTCTCACTCTATTCTCTATCTCTTCACTTTTCTCTATCCATCTCTTTAACTTTCAACTTTTTCACTTTCAACCCTTATACTTTCAACTTTTATACTTCTCCTAACAACTTTTCCTCAAAATAGTTGACCCTTTTATTATATAAGGTTAAATTTGCACTTTCTTAAAATAAAGACATGCAACTAACACCACTTAACGCAGTTTCTCCAATAGATGGAAGATATCGTAATAAAACTGAAAAATTAGCAGACTTCTTTTCTGAAGAAGCACTTATAAAATATAGAGTTCGTATTGAAATCGAATATTTTATTTCGCTTTGTGAACTGCCTTTACCTCAATTAAAAGACTTTAATAAAAATCTTTATGCTGATTTAAGAGCTATTTACAACGATTTTACTCCTATAGATGCAGCTGCAATTAAAGAAATTGAGAAGGTAACAAACCATGATGTTAAAGCAGTTGAATACTTTATAAAAGAAAAATTTGATGGACTAGGAATTCAAGAATACAAAGAGTTTATTCATTTTGGATTAACATCTCAAGATATAAATAACACAGCAATTCCACTTTCTATTAAAGAAGCTCTAGAGCAAATATATTTGCCTGTTTACGAAGAAATTATTAATAAACTAAACAGTCTAGCAAAAGAATGGAAGGATGTTTCAATGTTGGCTAGAACACATGGTCAACCAGCTTCTCCAACAAGATTAGGAAAAGAAATAGAGGTTTTTATTGTACGTTTAAGTGAACAGTTTAATGGTATGAAAAACATTCCGATTGCTGCTAAATTTGGAGGCGCAACTGGGAACTATAATGCTCATAAAGTTGCTTATCCTTCTATCGATTGGAAAGCTTTTGGAACTCAATTTGTAGAAGAATCTTTACAATTACGACACTCCTTTCCTACTACACAAATTGAACATTATGATCATATGGCTTCTCTATTTGACGCCTTAAAACGTATCAATACAATTATTATTGACTTCAATAGAGATATGTGGACATATATTTCTATGGATTATTTTAAGCAACAAATTAAAGCAGGAGAAGTTGGTTCCTCTGCGATGCCTCATAAAGTAAATCCTATTGATTTTGAAAATTCTGAAGGGAATTTAGGTATTGCAAATGCAATTTTTGAACATTTGTCGGCTAAACTTCCTATTTCTCGTTTGCAACGAGATTTAACAGACAGTACGGTACTTAGAAATGTAGGGGTTCCTTTTGGGCATACCTTAATTGCATTTCAGTCTACCTTAAAAGGATTGAATAAATTATTACTGAATACTTCTAAATTTGAAGAAGATTTAGAAAATAATTGGGCTGTTGTTGCAGAAGCAATCCAAACTATTTTAAGACGTGAAGCCTATCCAAATCCATATGAAGCTTTAAAAGGACTTACACGTACTAACGAAAAAATAAATCAAAAATCTATTGCATCTTTTATAGAAACTCTTGATGTTTCTGATGCTATTAAGGCTGAATTAAAAGCTATTACTCCTGCAAATTATACAGGAATCTAATTTATAAGGTTTAAATATTTCATTAAATAATAAAGGTCTAAAAAGTATCTAAACTCTAAATGTCATCCTGAGCTTGTCGAAGGTTTTTTTGAGTGTTAGTTGTTTAAACTTCGACAAGCTCAGTTTGACAACTATGAATTACTTTTTAGACCTTTATTTTTACTTCTTCAAAAAATAGGGTTAACTCATTTTAACCCAAAAAGGGGATTTTCTGTAATGAGATGTCTCCCGTTGGTCGACATGACTGTTATCTATAAAAATATTGTTGTCCGATAAAAATTAACGGAATTTATTAGACTCTACCTATATCAAGGTTTAAATGAGGTTTTCAAAATAGAGCCTTTGCTATTAATAAAAGTGAATAAAAAGAAAATTTTAGTAATGCTGTTTCTTTAAACTACTTATTTTAAGATAGTTAGGATTTAGAGGAATTAACTCTCTACGAAGGATTAAAAATCCCTTTTAATTGCGATTCTAAAGCTCCTGAGTCAACCGCTCCTTTTTGAACTGCTTCTACTAAAGACATCATATTTTCTGGTTTCATTTTGTTCCCTAAAACACGAATTAGTGCAAAGCCCATCTCGTCGTCACTTCCAAAAAGGATAACTTCATCAACAGTATCGTCATCTCCTAAATATTTTACAACTCCTTTATGCTTTCCACTGTTAATTACCATCAGTTCTTCATATTTAGTATCTTTTAAAATAGATTGAACTGTAGTTTTTTCTGATTCATAATCAGTTTTATTTTCTTCATTTACTCTAAAAGCTAGAACATTTAATTTCTTAACAGAGTTAAAAGCTTCCTGTTGTTTTTCATTTAAAGAATTACTAGCAACACCCAATATGCTAGCAGGAATATCCAAAGAAATAAAATTTGGATTGTCAGCATTGTTTACATAATACTCCTGCAAACTTGGCGTTCCATTTCCGCAGGAAGCAACCACTAAAACAAGAGTTACTAATGCTACTATATTTTTTAAGATTTTCATTTTGATTGATTTTTAAGTTCTATAATTAATACATGCCCCATCAAGCGAAGTCGAAATAAATGCTCAACTTCGCTCAAAAGGCAGTATCATTTTTATTTATTATTCCCTGCTTTTCCTAACTGGTCTCCTCCAGGAAGATCCATTTTACTAGTAAGTTTAGAAATCTGACGTAAATCTATATTTCCTGTTAAGGACAATAGTACAGTTTCAGGCTTTTTACCGTTAAATTCTAATTCCTCATAATTTAAATCGGTTACAAACATGAGAAGTTCTTTTACATGGTTCTCATCTGCTCCTTCTTTTACATAAAACTTAACGTTAGACTCCCCATCTCGAACACGCATTAACTCTTCAAAAGAAGAACTTTTTAAATGATTGGAAACCCAACCATCAATATCTTTCGTTATTTTTGCATTTTCTGTAGTAATAACCTTAAAGCTTGTAATATTATTAACAAGTTCAAATACTGCAGCAGCATCTGGATCTTCGGTACTGATATTGATTTTACTCAACATCTGAAACATTTTTGGTTGTAGCGCTACAAATGTTACCTCATTATTTTCTGAGTACTTATCAAAAATTGATTGTGCTTGAGATAAAAACGGTACTACCGTTAGTGCTATTATTAAAACTATTTTTTTCATGTTTTCCTTTTTATTGTTTTTAACTGCCACATGGAACATCCAAATTATTTTTTTACTGTATGCCTATAAACTAGACATGGATGTTTCATCTGATTTTCTTTTTTAATTATTCAAAAAACGATTTGTATTCTTTTCAAACTCTTTTAAATAAGATGCTCCTTGAGTTCCTTTACTAAAATTATCGGTTAGCAAAGCCAACGCCAATTGCGCAGACCTAATTTCTTCTGGTGTATACTCCTCCTCTAGCGCTATAGTTGGAGTTACTTGAGTAGATGGTCTATTATTTAAATATATTCCAAAAACAAATACAGCGACAGCGGCGACAGAAATCCATTTTAAATAACTTCTATTTTTTCTAGGTTTTAATGGTATGTCTTGTGTGCTTTTTTCTTCTTTGGCTATAGAAAAATAGTTGAACAAAGGTTTATATTCTTCAAGATGAGGCGCAACTTCTTCTTGAGAAAAATAAACTTTTAATTCGTTTTCTTCAGCTACCGTTGTGGTGGCTTCAAAATACTTCTCTAATATTGTCTCAATCTCTTTTTCCGATATTCCTTTTTCGGAGTGAACGCCAGCAGATAGAGAATTTTCATAAATCTTTCTCACTTGCTTATCTTCAGATTGATTATTTTTATTTACTGATGCCATAACTATGTTTTTTTAGTAATTGTTCCCTAACAGCTTTTCGAGCTCTCGATAATGTAACTCTAATTGCAGTTGGATTCATTTCTAACATTTCTTCTATTTCATTATATTCATATTGCTCTATATCTCTTAATTGTAATACCATTCGTTGTTGTTCTGGAAGCGTATTCATTATTTTTTGCATCCATTCTAAGCTATCATTTACCTCTACTTTCTTCTGCAAAGATGTGTTATTATCTTCATAATTGGTATGAACCAATTTTAAATTTCCAGCCTGTTTTGACTTTAAACGATCTAAACAATAGTTCTTCGTCATTGTCATTGCAAACGCTTCCACATTATTATAATTGTCGATCTTTTTTTTATTAGACCACAATTTCATTAAAACTTCTTGCGTAGCGTCCTCTGCTTCTTCCGTAGAAACTAATAACCGTTTTGCTAATCGAAACAGCTTATCTTTAAAAGGCATTACTTTATGTAAAAACTCCGTTTGTTGCATTTTGTTGGTTGATTAGACAGCTTTTAACTGCTCTCTACTTTCTAGACGAATAACAATAACTTTTGTTACAATTAATTTTATATTTTTTAAAATATAGATTAAAAACTCTGTTTAAGGGATAAAATATATATTTATAGAATATTAACTCTTAAATAATTTATTATGAAAACTAAAATTACATCAATATTACCGATATTTCTGGTTTTGCTTCTAATATATAATAACTTATACTCTCAAATAGGCTTTCCAATAAGACAACAAGTTATATATGATGGATACACTAGTGATTATGATGTATATCACCTAACTATTGAAAATAAAGAATGCTCAACATGTTATGAATATAACTTTGATATAAGAAATGAATTTAACAAAAAATATGAACGTTTTAATAGCAAGGCTTATATCGAAGTATTAATAAGATTTAAAAATAAATTGGTGCTTATAAAAAAAGTAAACTTCACAAAATATTCTGGAACAAATCCTTATACAAATATTAACTATAAAGGTATAATAGATCTAAAGAATATAAATGACTCAAACTTTGCTATGGATAAGAATCCTTATATAGTATATTCTATTAGAGTAATAAAAATTATTACTTGCCCATTTGCGGGTGTAAATGATCCATGTGAAAAAGATGTCTTGTTTAGAGATGAGGTGCCAGGAAATCTACGTAAAATAGTAAGCCTTAACAATAATCCTACATCACCTCCCACCCCTGCTCCTAAGACTAAAGCCAATTTAAAAATAAAAAGTATTACTGTAAAAGAATCTGGCAGCTCAAAATCTATAAATGTGTATAGCGGACAAGTGTTAACATTAGAATCAGGAAAGAGTTATGAATTTAAAACTACCATAGAAAATAACGGAGGTACTACAGCAAACAATGTTAATTACCAACTTCTATTTTCTGAATCACACAATTATACTAATCCAAAAACAGCTGTTTATCCAGTCTCTAGTAATAACATTAATAGTATTAGTGCTAATTCTAGTAGTTCTTCTACAGAAAGATTATATGTTAGCGATAATATTGCCTCTCTTCAATTAAGATCAGGGATGGCATATTATCTAACTTACGACATAAATTTAAATAGAAAAGTAGAAGAGAGTAATTATAATGATAATTATTTCACTTTTAATTTTAACTATATAAAGCCCTCTAAAAAATCAAATTGTTTTGATTGTGAGATGTTAGAACCTTATAAAGTCCAAGTCTTTGATTTTAATGGTCAAAGAGTTCTTTCAAAGCAAGTAAGCAGTGAAGCTGAAGAACGATTATTGCTAAGTCAACTTCCAAAAAATAGATATATTGTGAAGAAAAAAGAAACCACTATTAAAGTGAATAATTAATAAAAATAGTATAAGTACTACAAGAAAACTCTGTCGCAAGGCAGAGTTTTCTTATTTAAAAAATTTTATATTTCAATAAATGTAAGTAATATTACGTTTATAACGCTAATTATAAACTGGAATGGATTTTGATATTTTAGAGTTGCTTAGGCAGTACATATTAAAATGAAACCAGATAATTTTTTAAAAAATAACAAATGAAACACCTATTTAAACTAAGATGGGCTTTACTTTTTGTACTAATTTTCTCTTACAGTTGTAGTAAAGATGATGATGCTACAGACGGTGGCGGTGGCGAAGAAATAACTTTAGAGAGTGATGTTAATGACTTTGTATGGAAGTCTATGAATTCTTGGTATCTATGGCAGTCTGAAGTTGGCAATCTTGCAGACTCTAAAGATGACAATACCAACTCTTATTATGAATTTCTAAACGGATATGACACTCCAGAAGGTTTATTTTCTAATGTTTTATCGTCTAAAGATAGATTTAGTTACATAGAAAGTGATTACAATAATTTATTTAATTCATTTTCTGGGGTTGCTAAAACTAATGGTGTTCAATTTGTTGTAACTAGACCTCCTGAAGGAGGTACTAAAGTTATTGGTGTTGTTAGATACGTAGTCAATGGTAGTGATGCTGATGTTAAAGGAATAAAAAGAGGAGATATTTTTTATGCTATTGACGGAACGGAATTATATGCCGTTACAGATTCTCAAGGTAGAATTACTGAAAGTAATTTTTCGCTTTTTGACTCAGATTCATATACAATGAATTTTGCTAACATTGAAAATAATCAAGTAGTAGCAAATAATGTGAATGTAGAACTTAATAAAAGTGAACTTACAGAAAATCCTATT
The DNA here is from genome assembly GCF_056857615.1 of Galbibacter sp. L-19. Taxonomy (NCBI): domain Bacteria; kingdom Pseudomonadati; phylum Bacteroidota; class Flavobacteriia; order Flavobacteriales; family Flavobacteriaceae; genus Galbibacter; species Galbibacter sp. L-19. The sequence continues at coordinate 76,320 of NZ_JBSXNL010000041.1, read as the reverse complement.
CACATCCATAAAACTTTAGATGTAAATGGAACAAAAATTGGCTATTTAATGTATAATCAATTTGTAGCCGATTTTGATGAACAGTTAAATGATGCCTTTAGTCAGTTTAAATCTAGTGGTGCTACAGAACTTGTTATAGATTTAAGGTATAATCCTGGAGGCTCTGTAACTTCTTCTACAAGACTAGCAAGTTTAATTACAGGGCAATTTACAGGAAGTTTATTCTCCAAGGCTACATGGAATTCAAAATGGAGCGACTTTGATGAAAATAATAATTTTGTAGATAATATAGATGGTACTGCACTAAACAGCCTAAACTTATCGAAAGTATATATTATTGCTACTGACGATAGCGCCTCTGCTAGTGAATTATTAATAAATGGTTTAGATCCTTGGATTCAAGTAATTCATATTGGAGATACAACAGTAGGTAAAAACGAATTTTCAATTACTTTGATAGACAATCCAAGTGGAGCTACACCATATGCATATACAGGTGAAAACTCTTTGGCTAATGCCAATCCAAATCATAAATATGCCTTACAACCTTTAGTAGGGACTAATGAAAATGCTGATGGTTTTTCTGACTTTACCACTGGATTAATTCCAGATATTGAAAAATTTGAAGTATTAGGAGATTTAGGAACTTTAGGAGATATCAATGAACCTCTTTTAGCTACTGCAATTGAACAAATTACTGGAGTTAGCGCTAAATCTTTAAAGCGTAAATTTTCAGATGATTTAAATATTAAAACTCTAAAAAGTTCTAATGATTTCTTACCATATAGAAAAATATCAAATTACGATTTATATAGACTGAAGTAATACAAACTAAGCTTCATAACATAAAAAAAGTCTCAGAAAATCTGAGACTTTTTTGGTTAACAACAAAACAAAAGTTCGGGATGTTCCCTCAATTAACCCCCGAACTTTCTACAAACCTAACCTAAATCCTACACGTATATTTCTTCCTCTTGTAGTATATCCTACAAGCTCTGCATACTCTTCATTGAAGATATTATCCAGATTAAGAAACACCGTAAATTTGTTTGAGAATTGATGATTTACATTAAAATTTAGTAAAGAAAAAGCATCCAATTCTACATTTTCAGAAGTAAAATCTGGATTGTACTGAATATCTAATCGTTTCCCTGTAAATTGATATTGAAGTCCAAAGTTAGTTTTCTTCAATAATTCATACTGAATTCCAGCATTTACTTTATGTTTAGGAATACGTAAAGACACTTTATCTCTATTTTCAGTAAATGTATAATTGGCATCTATAATTAAAGATTCTATTGGAGTTACTGTAGTTTCTATCTCCACTCCATTTACTGTAAAATCTTCTTCAGAATTAGAATATCCTATGTCAGTATAACTAATAAAATTCTCTTCATATCGGTTAAAATACACTCCGCTAACTCTAAATTTATCGGTATTATATTCCATTCCTCCTTCTAAAGTTCTATCTTCTTCTGGCTCTAAATCTGGATTTGCACCATAAGCTCCAAAAAGTTGAGATAATGTTGGCGCTATAAACGAAGTACTATAAGACCCTAAAAATTTTAAGTAGCTATCTGTAAATTTTAAAGTATAAGATGGGTTTAAATTATAGGTAAAATTACTTCCATAGTCACTATGGTTATTCATACGTCCACCTACATTCATATTTAAACCAAAATCGGACACCCAAACAACATTAGCATACGGATCGGTCATATTAAAATCTGTTTCAGCTCCTAAAGTTGCTTCACTTTTAATATAATTTAACCCAACTATTGTGTAGAATTTATCGCTAAAATTGTATTTATTAAATAAATCTACCACTGTACTATTGGCTTCATATGCACTTGGATATGCAGAATAAATATCTCTATCAATAGTATTGTAAGAAGCATTTAAAGTTACACTTCCGTTCTTGTAAGTATACTCTGGTGTTATAGCTACTCGAAATTGTTCGCTTTCAGAATAATCATCGGTATCCATTTGTGGAGATGAACTATCAAAATCAGCTTTAAATTTATCGTAATATCCTAATACTTTAAATGAAAAATGATCTGAAAATGTATACCCTAAATTAATATTAGAATTAACTCTATTAAAAGGGTCTTTCTCTTCTCCTATAACTGCAGAAAGTCCGTTTGTATATTGATTTCCAAAACCAGCTAAATAAGTAAATTTCCCTAAAGTTCCATTTACAGATGCTCTATTAGAGAAATCAGATAAGTTATAATCGTTTTCTTCTGAAGATTGATTAGAGCCAATACTACTCTCAAAATTAGCTCCTATTTTATTCTTTCCTGCGCTTTTAGTTGTAATATTAATTACCGCTGTAGCCGCTCTATTTCCATAAAGTGTACTCGCTGCTCCTTTTACAATCTCAATAGATTCTATCTGGTTAAGATCTAACAAACGTAAATCAAAGTCCATGGCAATTTGTGAAGGATCACTTACTTGTACTCCATCTATCAATACTAATACTTGTCGGTTGTTTCCTCCCCTAACAAAGTAAGATAAATTCTGACCAGCATTACTTCTACTTCCATTAATTTCAATTCCACTTTTGGTATTAATAACTTCAGCTACAGAACGCCCTTGATTACGCTGTAGTTCTTCTTGAGAAATTTTAATTACTGTTTTTCCTGAATGCTCGCGCTTTAATGAAAATCGCGAATCGGATACTACTACTTCTTCCAACTTTTGGATGTCTTCATCCTGTTGGGCATTCGTTTTTTCTTGTGCAATGGCCAATGTAGATACAAATCCTAGTGCACAAAGAGAAAAAATTCTTTTGTTCATTCTAAATTTTTATAAAGGGAAAAAAGTATGAGTTTACCCATACGCAAACCTTTATCCCGAAAGTTTGACATAACTAAAATTTGAATTTTGGCAGGTCTCCTGGCTTGCTTTTATAGTATCTCACCTTCCCATTTCAATTTGAAACAGTGGTTTCTAGTAGTCAATACTATACTTTTAAAAAATAATCTTACCTTTTTAAAAGACACCAAAAACAAATTTGGCATAAAGCTTACAGTTGCGGGAACAGCCACGGTTTTTCACCGTATTCCCTTTTAATTTAAACCTGTTGACAACAGATTTAAAACCATAAATTCGGCACGAAATTAAACATTTTCCTTAAGCTTACCATCAGAAAGATATATTAATCTTAATTTTATTGCTGAATTTTTCTGACACCAATACTTAAGAACCTATAAATGAAAAAAATATTATTCCTAACCTTTATACTATTTTGGGCTTGTAAAGAAACTCCCAAAAAAAACACTCAAATCACAAACAATGTAGTCAAACAAAAGGAAAAATTTGACGCTCTTCCTATTAAGTATGCAAAAGGGTTTACCATTGAAAAACATGAAAAAATAACTGTAGTAAAAGTAAATGCTCCTTGGCCAAGTGCTAATAAAACCTTTACATATGCCTTAATTTCAAGAGAAAATTTTAAAACAATTACCCTTGATGCCTCTAAATATGATGCTGTAATCCCTATTCCGGTTAAACGCATGGTGGCTACATCTACCACTCATATTCCTTCTATTGAAGCACTAGGAATAGAAAATACTTTAATTGGTTTTCCTGGAACAGATTATATTTCTTCAAAACCTATTAGAGAAAAAATTGAAGCTGGAAAAGTAAAGGATTTAGGGCTTAATGAGTCTTTAAATACCGAAGTTCTAATAAACCTTGAACCCGATTTAGTAATGGGTTTTACTGTTGAAGGCGAAAATAAAACCTATGAAAATATTATAAATTCTGGAACTCCTGTAGTGTATAATGGCGATTGGGTTGAGGCCACTCCCTTAGGAAAAGCAGAATGGATTAAATTTTTTGGTGCTTTTTTTAATAAGCAAAAAGCAGCCGACAGCATTTTTAATAGCATTGCAAAATCTTATAACCAAGCAAAAGAACTGGCTTCTAAAGCTCAGAAAACACCTTCTGTTTTAAGTGGTTCTATGTTTAAAGATATTTGGTATGCTCCAGCAGGAGAGAGCTGGGTTGCTCATTTTTTAAAAGATGCGAATGCCAATTATATTTGGAAAGATTCTTTTGGGAGTGGAAGTTTATCTTTAAACTTTGAAAGTGTTTTAGCAAAAGCAAAAACTACCGATTACTGGATTGGTCCTGGGCAATTTACAAGTTATAATCAATTGCAAGAAAGTAATATCCATTACACGCAATTTGATGCTTATAAAAACAAAAACATTTATACATATAGTTTAACAGCGGGCGCTACGGGCGGTTTACTTTATTATGAACTAGCTCCAAATAGACCAGATCTTGTTTTAAAAGATATAATTCATATTTTGCATCCCGAAATTTTATCAGATTACAATCCCGTTTTCTTTAAGCCTCTAAAACCTTGAATTCAATAAAAACATACCGATTACAATTTATCGTACTGGCTATTTTATTAGTTGTTTTTTTTCTGATAAATATAAGTTTAGGTTCGGTTAAAATTCCTATAAAAGAAATTGTAAATATTCTTACAGGAAATCAAATAGAAAAACAATCGTGGGAATATATTATTTTAAATTACAGACTTCCAAAAGCATTTACTGCTATTTTAGTTGGTAGCGGACTCTCAATTAGTGGTTTATTAATGCAAACCCTCTTTAGAAATCCGTTAGCTGGCCCTTTTGTTCTTGGTATTAGTTCTGGTGCCAGTTTGGGAGTTGCCATTTTAATTATGGGATCTTCTCTTTTTGCAGGAATTTTTAGTGGTTTTTTATTAAATAGTATTTCTATTGCTATTGCTGCTACTATAGGAAGCTTTTTGGTACTCCTTGCCATATTTATTGTTGCAAGTAGTATTAAAGATAGTATGGCACTACTTATAATCGGACTCATGTTTGGGAGTATTACTACAGCCGTTGTAAGTGTACTTTCTTATTTTACTAGTAAAGATCAATTACAACAATATATCTTTTGGTCGTTTGGAAGTTTAGGAAACTTAAGCTGGAACCAATTAGCGCTCCTTGCCATTCTATTTGTTATTGGAATTATCATCACAATTCTTGTGCTAAAACCTTTAAACGCACTTTTATTAGGAGAAAACTATGCGCAAAGCATGGGAATTCAGTTAAAAAAATCTAGATATTTAATTATTATTGCTACAAGTCTTTTGGCGGGGAGTATTACCGCATTTGCTGGACCAATTGCTTTTATAGGTTTGGCGGTACCGCATTTAACCCGACAGTTATTTAACACACAAAATCATCATGTTTTAGTACCTGCAACAATTTTATTTGGAGCAATTTTGATGCTCCTTTGCGATACCATTGCCCAACTACCAACAAGTGAATATTCATTACCTATTAATGCTATAACTTCTATTATTGGAGCTCCTGTGGTAATATGGCTTTTGGTACGTAAACGAAAAATGATTTTTTAAAAAGAGTAACCTATTATTGAAGCAAGCTTAAAAGGCATTAGAAAAAAGTATGAAAATAATTTAATCCATTTCAACGTAGAGTCCTTTGGTAAACTCTGGACAGGCTTTGGGAAATAAAGCCCTCAATGAGGAATTTAAGTGTAAGCATTTCGATAAATCATTATAAGATTTTATTGTTGTCCGATAAAAGCAGACAGCATTTATTGCATTCCACATATATCAGGGTTAATAAAGGTTTTTAAAATAGCCCCCTTGCAATTAAGAAAAATGAATAAAAAAAGGAGTTTAATATTTTTTTCTTTAAACTACTCTTTTCGTAATAGTTAAGATTAAGTCTTTGTTCTTTTCTCTTACAGTGAAGCGGTCTTGTATTTTTACTCGGACATTAATGATAAGATTTAAAGCAATCAAACCTCGATAATCGAGTTTACAGAAAATATTTATACTTTTACTTACATTTTTTCGGAGTCATTTTAACTTTTCAGCTAACTAAATATAACTCCTTCATCTAAAACTTATTCAAACATCAATACGCAAGAGCAAAATATCATTTTACAAACCAAAAATTTAGCGGTAGGATATCCTTCTAAAAAAGGAAATAATATTATTGCCAAGGATATTAATTTTAAATTATCCGCAGGAGAACTTACTGCAATTGTTGGTGCAAATGGAATTGGAAAATCTACCTTATTGCGAACTTTAGCAAAAGTTCAACCTAAACTTTCGGGTGAAATTTTGTTAAAAAATAAACCGATTAGCAGCTATACAGAAATTCAATTAGCAAAGGAAATAAGTATTGTTTTAACCGAACATATTCCTGCTAAAAATTTAAGCGTTCTAGAAGTTATTGCCTTAGGAAGACAGCCCTATACAAATTGGATTGGGATTCTCTCTCAAACCGATCAAGAAAAAGTAAAAGAAGTAGTTAGTCTTGTGGGACTTGAACATTTAAAACATAAAAAGTGTTTTGAATTAAGCGACGGACAATTACAACGTGTAATGATAGCGAGAGCTTTGGCGCAAGATACCTCTATTATTATTTTAGATGAACCTACTACTCACTTAGATATTTACCACAAAGCATATATTCTAAAACTCCTAAAAACCATTGCTCAAAAAACAAGAAAAGCCATTCTATTTTCTACACATGAAATAGAATTGGCTATTCAATTATGTGATAAAATGCTCATATTAGATACTCAGAAATCTACATTTGGAGAACCTTGCCAACTTATTGAAAGAGGAAGTTTTCAAAATCTTTTTCCTGAAGATTTAATATCTTTTGATGCTACCACAGGTTCTTTTAAAGTGAAAAAATAATGATTCCTCTTTAAATATGATTTTCTTAATCCTATTTAAAATCTAAATATGCTATTACAGGAAAATGATCTGAAGGATATTTTAAATTTTTAGAATCGCTTAAAATTCCACTTTTTAAAACTGAAAAATCGTTTTTTGAGATAAATACAAAATCGATTTTATTTTTTACAGGTTTCTCAAAATGAAATCCGTTAAAAGTTCCATCAGGTCCAAAAGCATTTTCACCAGCTTCTAAATGACTGTCGAGCATTTCTTTTTTGATAGCAACAACTCCTTCCGAAGTACTGTCTAAATTAAAATCTCCTGTTAAAACTACTGGAAGGTTTTTGGGATTTAATTCTTTCATTTTTTTCAAAATCAACTTAGAACTTTCAAGTCGCGCAACGTTACCTACATGGTCAAAATGTGTGTTAAAAACCAAGAATTCTTTCCCAGATTCCTTGTCCTTAAAAGTAGCATACGTACAAATTCTATTTAAAGCAGCATCCCATCCTTTAGAAGGCTTTTCTGGCGTTGGAGACAACCAAAATGTACTTTCATTTTCAACTTCATACTTTTTTGTATTATAAAAAATAGCAGAGTATTCTCCCTTTGTATCTCCTTGATCTCTTCCAATTCCTATGTATTTATAGTTTTTCAACTCCCTCTGAATGTCTTCTAATTGGTTGTGAAGTCCTTCTTGAGTTCCAAAAATATCAGGAGCATAAAAATTTAATTGAGAAATAAGAAATTCCTTACGACTTTGCCAATTATTGGCTGTGTCAGAAGGATTATCATATTTAATATTATACGTCATTACTTTTAAATCCTGAGCACTTAACAAAGAACAAACAGTAAAAAATACAACAGATAAAATTTTATTCATTTTTATTTATATTAAAGCTTAATATTAACTTTTTCTAGACAATACTAGAGATACACAAAGAAAACAAATTAATTTATTTCGGTCCTTAATGGAACATTAAATTATCTTGGAGGGAACCCACTAAGTATCCAATGGAAACAATTTCAATTCAATTTGATGCAGAAACTCAGCACAGGCTATGAGGGATTGAATTATTCAATTGGAGTGCCACGCATTCTATCAAAATTCTTGAAATTATTATCTATTTTCTTTTCTGATGCTTGCTCAAATTCTTTTTCTGTAACTCCGTACTCTTTTTGAAGTTCTTTTAATCTAGCATGTAATTTTGCTATTACCTCCTCATAATCCTCGTCATTAATGGCATTATGAAGTTCATTTGGATCTTCTTCCAAATCGTAAAACTCCCAAGTATCTATATCATCATAAAAGTGCATTAATTTATAACGCTTTGTTTTTACTCCATAATGCTTTTTCACCATATGAAAAGCTGGATAGTCATAATAATGATAATAAATGGCATCTCTAAAATCGTCATCCTCAACAGCTCCCTCTAGTAAAGGCTTTATAGATTTTCCTTGCATACCTTCTGTTAAATCATTCCCCCCCGCATAATCCAAAAATGTTTGTGCAAAATCTAAATTCTGAGTCAAAGCATCTACCACAGTTCCTGGTTTTATTGCTTTAGGATACTGAATTAAAAAAGGCATTCTAAACGATTCTTCATACATAAATCGCTTATCAAAAAAACCTTTTTCTCCCAAATAAAACCCTTGATCCGAAGTATAAACAACAATTGTATTATCAGACAATCCATTTTCTTCTAGGTAATCTAAAACTTTTCCAACGCCATCATCAACAGCTTTTACCGTTGCTAAATAATCGTGTAAGTAACGTTGTCCTTTCCATTCATCCAATGCCTTTCCGTGGAGATTAGCTTCCCAAAAAGCATTATTTTTTGGCAGATAAGCTTCATCCCAAATTCTTCTTTGTTCGGCATTCATCCTATCAAAATCGTTTGTCCATGGGTTATTTGACAATTCAGTACTAGCAAACTTTTTACTCAACTTTAAATCATGCCCTTCATACATATCGTCATAGATAGTTTGCAATTGCTGTTGCGCAGCAACTTGGCTTTCATGTTTATCAAAATAACTATCGGGCAAAGGAAATTTTATCGAATCGTAAACCGTTAAATAACGTAAAGGTGGCATCCAATTTCTGTGCGGTGCTTTATGATGCAACATCATAAAGAAAGGCTTATTATCCACTTTTTTATTTTCTAGCCAACTTATCGCATCCTCTGTTATAATATCTGTTGCATAGCCTTCTATTTGTATAGAATCGCCCATTTTAACAAAATCAGGGTTGTAATAATGCCCTTGGTCGTCTATTATATTCCAATAGTCAAACCCTTGTGGATATCCATACAAATGCCATTTCCCAACCAAAGCCGTTTGATATCCTAGCGTTTGTAGCTTTTTTGGGAGGGTAGGCTGGTCTCCATCAAAGCGCTCTCCATTTTGCCTGAAACCGTTAATATGACTATGTTTTCCAGTTAAAATTACCGCTCTACTTGGACCACAAATAGAGTTTGTACAGTAGGTATGATTAAAAATTGCGCCATTTTTAGCAATTCTATCAATATTTGGAGTTGGAGCCAATTTACTTATTTCAGAACCATAAGCACTAATAGCTTGAAAAGCATGATCATCTGCCATTATAAATAAAATATTAGGCTTTTCTGCTCCTGATGTAACCTCCGAATTGTTTTCTTCCTGATCAGTTTTTTCCTTACAGCTTGTAAGTAAAATAGCTAAAATTAAAAAAGGTATTAATTTAGATATGCTTTTCATTTTTTAGATGCTAATTGAAGATTATATGTAATTTGCTCTGTATGAATTATTGCATTCGATATAAAATCTGCTATTTCATCGGTGAATTTGTAAGCTAAATTTGCCCAATCATGATTTCCCTCAGGATCTGTTGCCAACAAATACGAAGCTCCTAATTTTTGAAGTTTCTCTGTAATTGCTTTAGCTCCAAATAGCGTTAAAAAACCAGGCTGATTAGGTTTACAATAATGATGTGGTGCAATGTAATAAGGAACTAAATTGTCTTTCTTTCCGTGGAAAAAAACCGAAGGAATAGCAGTCTCCTTGGTTAAATGCTCTAAACTTACAAGCGCTCCCGCAAAAGAAACAACTCCAGCATACTTAATTTTTGAACTATTAGGCATATAGACTGTATTTAAAACAGCTTCTGCTCCCGCGCTACTTCCTACTAATACAATCTGACTTGGATCAAACTTTAGATTTTTTGACTTCTGAATTAAAAGATCAGTAGCGTCAAGAATATCATTAGTTACCGAATCAAAGGTTTCTATTTTCCCTTCTGAAGAATAATCACACCCAAAAGATTTTCCTTTTCTGGTAAGATGATAACTCATAGAAGCCACAGCGTACCCTCTTTTTGCCATCTCTCTACAAAACTCTTTCTCCATTGGATTGTCTCTTTTTCCAGAAGAAAAACCGCCACCATGTACTAATATAAGTAGCGGTTTTTTTGCTAACATATCCTGTTTTGAACTGTAAAAATCTAATTGAAGCGTATCTGAATACGTAAAAGTTTCTGACTTCACCGTATTAAAAACAACGTCTTTAAAACGTTCTTGAGCTTTTATTTGCATAGTCACAAATAAAAATCCTACTAAAAATAAAACGTATGTTTTCTTCATTATAAATTCTTTTTTATTCTAAAATAAATTCTTTTTTCAAGCTTGCATTAGAATCTCCACCTACAAAAACTTCAAAAGTTCCTGGTTCTGCAACAAATTCTAAATCAGAGTTATAAAATTTTAAATCTTCAGGCTGTAAAGTAATTGTTACCTCTTCACTTTCATTTTTCTTTAAAAATACCTTTTTAAATCCTTTTAATTCGCGATTAGGAGGCGTAATACTTCTCACCACGTCATGTAAGTATAATTGTACAACTTCTTCCCCATCGAAATTCCCAGTATTCTTTAAAGTAACAGATACTTCTACTGCCTCTCCCTGAGAAATTTTATCCTTATTAATTTTTAAATCAGCATATTCAAAAGAAGTATAACTCAATCCATATCCAAAAGGAAATAAAGGAGAATTTTTCTCATCTAAATAATTCGATTTAAACTTTTGAAACTCTTCAGAAGCTGGAGCTGGTCTTCCGGTATTTTTCATGCTATGGTAAACAGGAATTTGTCCAACAGAACGAGGCCATGTAGCAGTTAATTTTCCTGATGGATTATAATTTCCAAAAACTACATCTGCAACTGCATTCCCTGCTTCTACTCCTGGATGCCATACTTGTAATATGCTCACTGGTAAATTAAATTCTTCTGGAATTGCTAATGGTCTTCCACTCATTAAAACTAATACAACAGGTTTTCCAGTTTCAACTAGTGCTTTTATTAATTTTTTCTGAGTATCTGGAATTGTAATATCTGTTCTACTTGCTGCTTCTCCACTCATTTCTGTTGCTTCTCCAACTACGGCTACTACAACATCCGATTTTTTGGCTGCAGCTAAAGCTTCATTTAATAAAGCTTCTGAAGACTCTTTACTTATTTCAACACGAGGACCAAAAACATTTATCTTTTTAGCCATTTCAGCATCATTTAAAATATTACTCCCTTTTGCATATGTTATGGTTGCATTTGGAGCTACATTTTTAAATCCTTCTAAAATAGTTATTGCATTTTTAACATCTCCCGTTGGTGCCCATGTTCCAAGCATATTATTTCTGCTATCTGCTAATGGTCCAACTAAAGCAATTTTTGTTGCCTTTTTAAGAGGTAACACATTATTTTCATTTTTTAATAAAACAAACGAATGTGTTGCTGCTTGTCGAGCTACGTCTCTATTCTCTTTCGTAAGAATATCTTTTGCAGGGCGACTATTATCAATGTAACGATATGGATTATCAAATAATCCTAACTTATGTTTAGCTTCTAAAACTCTTCTACAAGCATTTGTTATATCAGCTTCGGTAACTTTTCCTTCTGATAAAGATTTTTTTAAAGTCGATAGAAATCCTTCTCCAACCATATCCATATCTAAACCAGCCTTCAATGCCAAAGCAGAAACTGCCTGTAAATCTCCTAATCCGTGCGCAATCATTTCATTTAAGGAAGTATAATCTGAAACTACAAAACCTTCAAACCCCCAACGATCTCGTAATAAATCGGTTAACAACCACTTATTCCCAGTTGCAGGAACTCCATCAACATCGTTAAAAGATGTCATTACACTTGCTGCACCAGCATCAATGGCAGCTTTATAAGGTGGTAAATATTGATTAAACATTTTTACACGACTCATATCAACCGAATTATAATCGCGTCCTCCCTCAATAGCTCCATACAATGCAAAATGTTTTACACAAGCCAACATTGTATTAGCATCGGTAAGGTTATCTCCTTGGTAACCAGTTACCATAGCTCTAGCAATGGCAGAACCTAGATAAGCATCCTCTCCTGCTCCTTCTGCTATTCTTCCCCATCTTGGATCTCTAGCAATATCTACCATTGGAGAAAAATTCCAATTTATTCCATCTGCAGTAGCCTCTTTTGCTGCTATTTGTGCTGTACTTTTAATTAAATCCATATCCCAACTAGAAGAAAGTCCGAGTGGAATTGGGAACGTTGTTTTGTATCCATGAATAATATCCGACCCAAAAAGTAATGGTATTTGCAAACGGGTTTGCTTAACTGCAATATCCTGAGCAATTTTCATTTTAGAAGGACTAGCCACTCCAAAAAGTCCCCCTACATTACCAGCTTTTATTTTGGCTTCTACATTTTCACTCACTACAGACCCAGTGGCAACACCACCTCCAGGAGTTAATAAGTTTAATTGCCCTATTTTTTCATCAATAGTCATTTTTTTTAATAAAGCTTCCACTTCGGGTATTTGCTTTTTACTTTGAGCAATTCCAATAGTAGTAAGGCTTAAAACAAAAGCAACTAATATGGGTTTCAATACATTCATTTTCTTTATTTCTATTTAATTTTTATTCTCTTATGAATTTTAAAATATTCTCAATTATTTGTCCTTCTGATGCGAAAATAACCATGGTAAAAAGTCAGGCTCACTAAAAGCAGAATCCCAACTATTATGGTTTGCATCGTTGTAAAGTGTAAACTTAGGATGCCCTCCTGCTTTTAAAATAGCTTCTACCATTTTTACAGAATGTAACGGATTTACAACATCATCTTGTGCGCCATGAAATACCCACATTGGTGTATTTACGTATTTACTTACAGCTTCTTCACTACCGCCACCACAAATAGGCATAGCTGCGGCAAAGGTTGTAGGCATTCTAGATAATATTTCGAAAGTTCCCATTCCTCCCATAGACAATCCTACAACATATACTTGCTCTTTTTTTACAAAGGATTTTTCTATAAATTGATTTAATAAATCCATTGTTAAGCTCAAGGCCTTTGTAGGCTTTTTATCATCATGAAAAACAAGTTTCACTCCCTCGCCAGAGCGATCAACATCAGCATTAGACCAATAATCGTTTTTTGGACACTGTGGAAAAATTACAATAGCTGGGAAATTAGCTCTATTTTCTTCAGAAGTAAATAGACTACTTCCGTGTGTTAACTGACTCTCATTATTGTCTCCACGCTCTCCAGCACCATGTAAAAAAAGAACCAAAGGATATTGTTTGTCTTCTGAAAAGTTATCAGGCAGCAGTATTCTGTATTTCAACGTTTCCTTTCCTTTTACAAAATTATCCTTTTGATAAAGCTTCGTTTGAGCTATCATTAGTACTGGAAAGCACATCAGAAAAAAACTAATTAATCTAATTTTATTTTTCATTTAAGCATTTATTTTAAAAAGTCATATTAAATTAACTATATAAATTAGCTGCCGCTCCCAATGAAAACGAAGATTTAACATCTGAATTACAGATAGTTATAAATATTTCGAGAATCAACAAAAATGATACAGAGTACTACTTTCTTTTTATTTAGTTATGGTAAACCCCAATTTATCTAGTCCTTTTTGAACATCTTCATTCTTCATAAATAATTTCCAAAATAAACCTGTTCTATAATTTTCAATCATAACAGGAATTGGTCCTTGATCTATTGCCAAATACCTAGGTAAATACCAATTATCTTGTAAACTAAAAGCATCGTACGGTCCATATTTACCTATTAAAGAATCTTGCTCTTTATACATAAATCTTAAAAACTGCATACTCTCTTTTGGCGTATATGGCATTGAAGACAATGCTGCCGTTGGAGAAATAACTCCTAAATCTTTATCTCCTGGATGGTGACCAGCATATCCTTTCATAGAATAGCTAGAGGTTAGTCCCCAACAATTCTCTCCATAACCTTTATAGTTATGAGGATTGTCAACACAATATTTATATTGAATCATAGCATGGTTACGGTTTAATTTCCAATAATCTCCATACTGGTCTTTAAGTCCTTCTGGATTTAATCCTAAATAAGAATAATGTGCCCAGAACATTGGCCCTACAGGGTCTTTATCATATTCATAATGATCTAAAACTGTTTTTAAACCATAATATGTTGTGTCCTTTGCTATAGCTCCACCACGAGCCCATCCTTGTTCATAAACTTCTTTAGAAATAGGATGTGTAGGAGAAGCTGCTGCAAGTACATACATTATTAAACACTCATTGTATCCACCAACAGGAAAATTCATTTTCCAACCATTATTAGGCGACCAGTGCCAGTATAAAACATTCTCTCCTTTAGTATACCAATCCCATTCCACCTCTTCGTATAGTTTTTGGATATCTGCAACCAATTGTTTTGATTGTTCCGAATTGTCAGTTTTATAATATTCAGCAACTGTTAAAAGTCCTTGAATTAAAAAAGCAGTTTCTACTAAATCTCCTCCATCATCATATTTACTAAAAGGTTTTACTTTTCCTGTGTTATCATCCATCCAATGTGGCCAAGCCCCATGAAAACGATCTGCATTCTTTAAAAAATCTACAATTTTTATATACCTCTCTAATGCCTGATCTTTGGTTATATACCCACGTTCTACCCCAACTAAAATAGCCATGATACCAAATCCACTACCTCCAGTAGTAACCACATGCTTGTCTTTTGAAGGGTAAATTCCATCCAAATGAATCCGCTCTGCTGCAAGTCCAGAGTTTGGTTGCGCGCCACTCCAAAAATATTCGAAGGTTTGCTTTTGCACCTTATCCATCAAAGCTTTGTCTTCTGTTGAAGGATGAAATTCTCCATCTTCCACAGCTACTTCATCTGACTTTGATGTTTCTTTTTTTTCTGATTTTTTAGAACTGTCACATCCAACTAATGTGAATGTGACAGCTATAAATGCCAATAATAATCGCATATTATATATTTTTTAAAATTTTCTTACCACCCTGGATTTTGAGGGATTTCTGGAGTTTGAATTAATTGGTCATTAGGAATTGGAAAAAGTTCATGCTTACCTGTAATAAATGTTTTCCCATCTTCAGCCATTGCATCTTTTGCCTGACCAGTTCTTAACAAATCAAACCAACGGTCGTGCTCAAATGCTAACTCAAGTCTTCTTTCATTCCAAATTTTCATTCGTAATGCAGTTTGATCTGTGTTAGTATATTCTGGTAAATTAACACGATCTCTAACTTTTTTCAAAGAAGCTAACGCTGCTGAAGCGTTTCCTTGTTCATTTGCTGCTTCCGCATGAATTAACAACACCTCTGCATAACGGATAATCCTAATATTTTTATCCGTATCACTAGCTCCTGCGTTTGCACTAGAATATGCTTTTTCATTATAAGCAGCATTTTCTACAGAAGCACTTACTTCTCTCCCATCCCAAAGGGTTTCTCCAGGAAAAATAATCGTAGCATTTTTTCTTATTTCATCTCCTTCAGCATCAAAAGCATCTACTAAATTTTGAGATGGAGTATTGAAGCCCCAGCCCCAACCACTGGTTCCTCGAGCTCCTTGTGTTTGAGAATACTGTTGTACTCCATGAGCAATTGATTCTCCTCTTGCTTGAACTTCAAAAATAGATTCTACTCCATTTTCAGTATAAACTCTCCAAATATCTTCATAATTAGGTTCTAAGCTATACTCTCCAGAATTTATAACCATTTCGGCATACGTTTGCGCCTCATCCCATTTTTCTTCATATAAAAAAACTTTAGAAAGTAAAGCTTGTGCCGCACCTTTAGTAGCTCTCCCTAAATCTTTACTTGCATATTCGCTTTTCTTTGGAAGGGCGTCTATAGCATCTTTCAAATCCTGCTCTATATAAGCATAAACTTCTTCTTTAGGAGCTCTCTCTGAAGGCTCTGAAACTCCTTGAATTGTTACATCCCCAAAAGAACGTACCAACCAAAAGTAATTTAAAGCTCTTAAAAATTTAGCTTCTCCAATCAATCTATTTTTTAAGGCAGCATTTTCCATGGAAGATGTTTCTAGAAACTCTATTGAACTTGTAGCGCGACCAATAGATTTATACCATAATTCCCACATTGCTCTAACAGACCCAGCAGATGTTGTGTGCTGAAGATTATCTAAAGCCTCTTTATCTGCTCCAGAATCGGTTGGAGAACTTCCCTTGTCTGCATTATCCGAAATAATTTCTGTAACTCCCAAGTAGGAAAAAGCATAGGAAAAATCTGTTAACATTCCATATACTCCTGTCACAAAATTCTCTCCTTTCAAGGTTTGTTCGCTATCTTCCTGAGAAATGTCTTCTCTAGAATCTACATCTAGGTAATCTTCACTACAAGCAACTAATGTAACTATAGCTGCCAATAGTAAAAGCGATTTATTATATTTTATTTTCATGATTTCTATTCTTTAATTTTTTACAATTCTATATTAACCCCGAGTATAAATGTTTTCACATTTGGATATGCAGAAAGCTCTATCCCAGCAGTCTCATTTGGTGCTCCAGATTGTAATAATTCTGGTGTAAATCCTGTGTATTTAGTAAATAAAAATGGATTTTGAGCTGTAGCGTAGATTCTTAATTTAGAGAAATATTTTATAGCATCTTCAGATAAAGTATATCCAATAGAAATATTATTAATCCTTAAATAATCTCCGTTTTCTAAATAATAACTAGAAGCTACCGCATCTCTATCTGCTCCTGGGTTTACATTTGTAGATCCTGGTCCTGTCCAACGGTTATCGTAAACTTCTTTGGTTACATTTTCTCCACCATCAATACGCACTCCTTTAAGTCCGTTATAAACTTTATTTCCTCCAACACCAAATGCATCTACGTTAAAATCAAATCTTTTATAATTTAATCCTAAATTAATTCCGTAGTTAAATTTAGGTAAATAAGAATCCATAAAAACCTTATCTCTATCATCTATAATACCATCTTCATTTTGGTCTTTATATTTTAAATAACCAGGTTTTGCACTTTCTAAACTCGCACTATTATCAATTTCGTCTTGTGTTTGCCATACACCATCTGCTTCATACATCCACCAAGCGTAAAGAGGCTGACCTTCTTGCAGTCTTTTGGTTATTTGTCCATTTGCCAAACTACCTCCTGTATTACCATCGTATGCTGGTTTAACATCTTGCAAAACATTTTTGTTATATCCGTAGTTAACTCCAATGCTGTATGAAAAATCTTCACTTACCTGATCTTGCCAGTTTAAAGCAACTTCAAAACCTTCGTTATTTACCTCCCCTCCATGATCATAATAAGAAGCTTGGAAAGCAGAGTTTAATAAAGGTTTTACATTCATAATAGCATTTTCGGTAGTTCTATTATAGTAATCTAAATTAGCAGACAGTCTACTTTCTAATATTGAAATATCTAATCCTGCAAAAATCTCATTTGTTTTTTCCCAAGTTAATTCTGTTACTGGGGTTCCAAAACTAGAACCAAAAATTAAAGATTGGTTTGGTCCAAACACATAGTTATTACTATTACTCCCAGGATCTGTACTCACTGTATTTGTGTTTAATTGAGGTACATTTGCATTTCCTAATTTACCGTATCCTCCACGGATTTTTAAGAAATCAATCCCTGAATTACTCATAAATTCTTCACGAGAAATTACCCAACCTGCACTGAATGATGGGAAATTACCCCAATATTCTTCATTCTCTTTAAAGAAACTGTCTCCATCTCTTCTAAAGTTTGCAGTAATAAAATATTTATTATCAAAGTTGTATTGAAGTCTTCCAAAATAAGAAAGCTTTGTTCTGATATTACTGTAGCCTTGTTCAGCTATTTTATCATAATCTGATGAAGCCATATCGATATTCCAATATTGTTCTTGACTTGGAACATCATACCCTTTTACATAACTTCTATAATTATCATTTCTTAAATCTCTAGTAAGCCCAAGTAACATATTAAAGTTATGCTTGTTGAACGACTTATCTATGGTTATAAAAGTATCCCAGTTATAACGAAATTCCTCTCTATTTTCATAAGAAAGATCGTTATTGACATAAGTTAATGAGGTAGGATTTTCTTCTTTTAACTGATCAAATTGACCTGATGTTCTTGTAGGGTCTGAAGTTAACCATCTCCCTTTAACATCATTAAATACTCTCTTTTTGTAGTAATATTTTGTAGCCCCAAATCTAGAACTCAATTTTAACCAATCTGTAACATCAAATTCCGCCTTAAATAACCCTTGAAGGTTTGTAGTTTGAATCTTCTGATTATCATAAAAAGCATTAGCAACTGGATTCCCAATAGAATTTAAACGTCCAATTGTTTCTCCCGGAGCACCTTGATAACCAACTAATCCAGTAGATTGATTTACAAAGCTTTGCCCATATTGACCGCTTTCATAATAAACAGGAACTAAAGGAGATTGTCTGTAAGCATCATTAAATACTCCATATCCTTTAGGATTCTCATTTGTAAAAGATAAGTTTACATTAGGAGTTAATTTTAATCTTCCTTCAAAAAGCTTAAAAGTATTGTTAGTCCTAATAGTAGTTCTATTATATCGTTGATCTTTTAATAAACCATCTTCATTATAATTATTTACACTGAAGAAATAATCAACATTTTCCGAACCTCCAGAAATAGCTACATTATTATTGTTAGAAAAAGCCGTTCCTATTAGTTCATCATACCAATCTGTATCATACGCTTGATTTGGCGATAATTGATAAGATCCTCCAGTTGACGTTTGCTTTTCATTAAAGTAGTTAATATACTCCTGTCCATTAGCCATCTCTACTGGATTTAGCACAGATTTAGCTCCGTAGAAAGATTCTACTTTAATTTTAGCTTTTCCACTTTTACCACTTTTTGTTGTAATTAAAACAACCCCATTGGCAGCATCACTACCATAAATTGCTGCGGAAGAAGCATCTTTCATAATATCAACACTAGCAATATCACTAGGACTGATATTCTGAATATTACTTACCATAATTCCATCTACAACATATAAAGGACTACTCCCAGCAGATGCCGTTCCAACCCCTCTAATAACAACCTTAGGGTCTGTACCTGGCGCATCACTATTTATAATGTTTACCCCTGCAACTTTACCTTGTAAAGACTGCATTGCATTAAGTGCTGGCTGTTCTGCTATATCTTCAGCTTTTGCAGATACAATAGCTCCTGTTAAATCGGAACGCCTTTGTGTACCATAACCTACCACCACTACTTCGTCTAATTGGTTGGTAGAAACTGTAAGAGAAACGTTTATTGAAGAAGTGTTTCCTACTACAATTTCTTGAGGCTCCATTCCTACATAAGAAAATACAAGTGTATCTCCATTAGTAGCTTCAATAGAATAATTTCCATCGAAATCTGTTTGGGTTCCTGTTGTGGTTCCCTTAATTAAAACTGATGCTCCTGGTAACGGCATGTCTTGATCATCCGTAATTACACCAGAAATTGTTTGCTGTTGGGCGAACCCTGAAAAACAACATAACAATATAAATGTTAACAAATAATTTTTCATTTCTATTTACATATTAAAGTTAGCTTCTTAAAACTATCATAAACTATAACGATGTAGTAGAAAAACACCACTTCTTAAATACATCATTAGTGAGAACTGTTCTTAAGGCAGGTTTTTAGAGGGATTCAAGTGTGTTAAAATGAAGTAATTCTATACAAAATTACAAAATGTAGTAGTGATGATGTATTATTTCAATGTTAATTTCGTTTTTTTAGACCCTAAAAAATGATGATTTTTCATTTAAAACCTAAAATTTTAAGATTATAGCATTCTAAGTTTTGTTAAAATAAGGATAGATAACTCCTTAAATCAACTACCTAGAGGCAAGTCTACGAGGTATTCAAAGTAAAATAATTTAATCCATTTTAACGTAGAACTCTTCGATATACTCAGAACAGACTCTGGAAAAAAACCTCAATGAGGGATTAATAGCAAAGGACTATTTTGAAAACCTCATTTAAACTTCGATATAAGTAGAGGCTAATAAATTCCGTTAACTTTTGTAGGACAACAATAATATGTTTTATAAGTTTAAGCTACAGATTCACAGATTTATTTTTCTTCTCTTCTCTTATTAAGGTTATGGGCAAGGGAAGGCAAAAAAATATTTGTGAATTCGTGGCAGAAAAACTTTGCAGCCTAGGTATAGGAGATTTTTCAAATAAAAATCATTAATGTCCGAATAAAATATAAGACCGCTTCGCTGTAAGAGAAAAGAACAAAGACTAAATCTAAACTATTACAAAATGAGTAGTTTAAAGAAACAACATTACCAACTCCTTCTTTTTATTCATTTTTCTTGATAGTAAAGGGGGAGGTATTTTAAAAACCTCTTTTAAACCTTGGTATAAGTGGAGTCCAATAAATCCAATCCCGTTAACTTTTATCGGACAACAATAATAAAAAATAGAAACTATATATTCATTAAATACTCATTAAGATTCTGTTCTGAGGTTAAGTCCAACTTTTTACGTAATCTGTATCTGTGGATTTCTACTCCTCTCACCGAAATACTCATAAGTGGTGCAATTTCTTTACTAGATAAATTCATTTTTAGATATGCACATAACTTTAAATCCTTAGAAGTAAGCTTATCTGGATGAAGTTGTAATAGGTTTTTGAAAAATGAATCGTGAATTTCATTAAAATTAGATTCAAAAATCTCCCAGTCGTTTGCGTTATTAATATTACGATCTACTTTTTTAAGGAGTTTATTAAAACGTACTTTATCAATTATTTCTGACTTAAAATGATTTAACTCTTCTTTTAAATCTACAAGAATCTCATTTTTCTTAGTCATCTCCATGGCGGTATTTGCCAATTCTTTAGTTTTCTTTTTTAACTCTTGTTCATGCTGTTGCTTCTCAATCTCATTAAGTTTTTTCTCATGCCTTAGTGCCTCTTCCTTTCTATTAAGCTCTTTTTGATGCTCAAACTGATCATCTAGATATTTTTTATGGCGAATTAAAACAAACTTATTCACCGTAAAAACTCCTACTATAATAATTGCTAAAATTCCTAGTGCAAGAAGAATTCCCCAAACACCTAGATACCATGGTTTTTTTGTTTCCAACTCAAGTTTAATTCCTGTTTTGGAAATTTCTGTTTTCATTTTAGAGCGGATATCTATAGTAGTTTCTCCATAAGGCAAATTTGTAACTATAATTTTACCATTTTGTGCATCTCTATATTCTGTTTTTTCTCCATTAGACAAGCTATAAACAATAGAGTTATTTGTAAGAAAAGGAACAGAAGTTTCAATTATAATAGTATCTCGCGGCTTAAATACATGCAAACTATCTAAAGGCAAAGGGTTTCCGTTCTTTAAAACTCTATTTATTATGGGATTTTCATGTTTTTTATTTCCGCTAATCTTTTTTGTATTAACCGCTAGGATGTCGTTATATAATGCTATCTGAACTAATGAATCGTTTACCACAATGGCTCTTTCGTCATTTTTTAACAATCGATTTGCATAATACCTAGAAGGAATATAAAATTGAGAATTTTCATCATTTAACTGCTCTCGCATAAATAACATCCCATCCGCTTTTTTAAAAATAACAGGTTGCACTCCATCATCTGTAATTGGATAGGCTGCAGCATCTTTTCCTAAAATAGTTCTTAACGATTCAAAAGGTTCAATTTTTTGCTCTATAGGATTATAAACAAACCACTTATTATTGTTATAAAAAGCTATTTGTCCTTCTATTTTAAAAATTTTCACCAAATAAATATTTGATAACGCTGTATTATATTGCTCTTCTATTCGAAGAATTTTAGCGTAATCTTCAGAAAAATGAACTCTATAAATCCCTTTATAAGTATGAGCTACCCATGCAATATGATCTTTTTCGAAAACTATTTTTTTAACAGGAAAATCTATTCCTTCTACATCATTTACCTTCCACTCTTTACCATTTTTTTTATAAAGTGTAAGTCCAGAATAATTTCCTTGTATATACGTATTTTGCTTTCCATCTATCTTCTTAAAAACGTAGCCTCCATTTTTATCAGAAATGACTTCCAATTTTTTATTTTTTATTTGATATGTTGCAAGATTATGCCCACAAACAATAACATCGTCAACCAGTGTTAAATCCCAAATATGTCCTTGAGAACCTTCAATAAATTCTATACTATCTTGGTTTCCTACATATACCCCTGTATTGGTAGCAATATAGGTTTGATTATTTAAAGAAACCATATCATAAACACCGCCAATATCGAGTTTAGAAGGGTTTAAATAATACGCATCAAAATGTATTGGAATTGCAGAAACTCCATTGTCTAATGAGAGCCATAAAATTCCTCTATCTGTAAATAAACTTCCAAGAATGGTGTTGTTTTGAAGTCCATTTTGAACATTTAAATTGTAAAACTGTTCTGTCTTACGATTAAAAACATACATTCCATTTTTAATAGTTCCCAAGAAAATATAATCCTTGTTTATAGTTATTTTATTGAGCTGATTATGCTTCATCAACTCATTAAGAGGATGCTTCCAAGGTTTTAAACTATTATTATCCCATATAAAACAACCGTTAAGAGATGTTCCTATTATAATTTTATTGCCTTCAAAAGAAGCAATAGATTGTACTTTATAATCTTTTAAAAGTGTTGTTTGCTGCTGAAGTATTAATTCATCATCTATTAACTTATAGATCCCTTTATCTCTTCCAAAAACAAAAAATTCGCCATTAACTACATTAGCACCTAAAATGGTGGTTTCAGATTTTAGTACATTTATTTTTTCATTTTTATAAATAAATATGCCACTGAAGGATTTAAAAATTATAGCGTCTTTTAATTTGTAAATAGACCAAATAGATTCCGTTTCAATATTAGTTGCTGCTAATTGATTACTCAAACTAGTATATTGCAACTCTCCGGTGGATGTTTTTTCCCAAAATCCAAACTCCTCATAAGACCCAGTGTAAATTTTATTATCAAAATAAGCTACAGAGCGAACAATTGTTTTATTAGGCAATTCATAAAATCGCCAAGTATTGCCATCAAACTCTAGCAAACCTTCATTATTAGCTACATATAAATTCTTGTCTCCATATGCAATACCCCAGTTCTGGATTCCAGCCTGATAATCTCCTACATTAAAGTTATGAATAGGTGGTCTCCGCTGTCCATTTAATAGGAAAGAACAAAGTAGAATTGCTAGAATACTAAATTTATGGTAGCGTTGATAGAAGCTCATGCTTTGCGAAAATTTCTTTTAAAATACTAAAATCCTAAAAAAGGAATCGTAATTGTTATTCTTGAAAGTTTTAAATTGAAGCTATTCTTTTATCTTTACAACTAAATTTCAATTTAAAATTTTCAACGAAAATACACATAATGACTGAAAATCTTCTTTTAATAATTGTCGCATTTATATTTGCCATTGGTGGGATCTTTTTGGGTATCTATATTCAGAAATTAAAAAACAATAGTACCCAAGGGGCTTTTGACGCCCAAGAAGCCCAATTATTAGAGCAAATAGCACAGTTAAAAAACAGTATAGAAAAAGAAGTTTTAGCAAAAGAAGCTATTAGACAAGAGAAAGATTCCCTTGCAATTCGGCTATCTAGAAAAGAAGTAGATTTTGATAATTTATTAGAGCGAAATAAAGAGCAAAAAGCAGAAGTAGAACAACTCCAAGTAAAGTTTGAAGAAAAATTTCAGGTTTTAGCTAATAAAATTTTAGAAGAGAAATCTCAGAAATTTACACTTCAGAATAAAGAAAATATAACAAATATTTTAACACCTCTTCAGGAGAAAATTCAACATTTTGAGAAACGAGTAGAAGACAGTAATAAGGAAAGTATTACCCGCCATTCTGCTTTACAAGAACAATTAAGAAACTTAAAAGACTTAAATCAGCAAATTACAAAAGAGGCTTCCAATCTTACCAAAGCGCTAAAAGGCGATACAAAAATGCAAGGAAATTGGGGAGAATTGGTGCTTGAGCGCGTCCTCGAAAAATCGGGTCTAGAAAAAGGAAGTGAATATACGGTGCAAAATAGTTTTACTACGGATGAAGGTAAACGTGTATTGCCAGATGTAATTATTCATTTACCAGATAATAAAAAAATGATTGTCGATTCAAAAGTTTCGTTAATTGCTTATGAACGTTATGTAAATGAAGAAGATGAAGATTTAAGGCCTGCTTTATTAAAAGAGCATGTAAATTCTATTAAAAAACACGTAGAGCAATTAAGTGCAAAGAATTATCACGACTTATACAAAATTGAAAGTCCTGATTTTGTATTACTCTTTATCCCTATGGAACCTGCCTTTGCCATAGCATCCCAACAAGAACCACAATTGTACAATATTGCTTTTGAAAAAAATATAGTTATTGTTACCCCTTCCACCCTTTTGGCAACACTACGCACCATTGACAGCATGTGGCAAAACGATAAACAACATAAAAATGCACTAGATATTGCTATCCAAGCCGGACGGCTGTACGATCAATTTAAAAACCTTTTAGACGATTTAGAAAAAGTAGGGAAACAGCTTAATACTGTTCAAACTTCCTACGCAAGTTCTATGACTAAACTTACAGGAAAAGGGAATCTGCTTGGACGTGTAGAAAAACTTAAAAAGTTAGGAGCCAAAGCAAGTAAGCAAATAGACCAGAAATGGCTAAATCGAGTTTCAGACGAGCAAGACGAATTGGATGAACTCCCTGCTTCTGATCAAAATAAATTACTATAAAACCACCTACCAATTTTTAAATTTGAATAACTAATTATCTTAAAATGACTCCAAAATTCAAGCCCGTAAGCGCTTCCACTGTTGAAATATCTGAACTCATGCTTCCCTCCCACTCTAATTTTAGTGGGAAAATCCATGGGGGATTCATACTTTCTCTTCTAGACCAAATAGCATTTGCATGTGCTTCAAAACATTCAGGATCTTATTGTGTTACAGCCTCTGTAGATACTGTAGATTTTTTAATGCCGATAGAAATTGGCGAATTAGTAACCATGAAAGCTTCCGTAAATTTTGTCGGAAATACATCTATCGTTATTGGAATTCGTGTTGAGGCTGAAAATATTAGAACTGGAGAAATCAAACATTGTAATTCTTCTTATTTTACAATGGTTGCCAAAGATGACGATGGTAAAAGTGTAAAAGTACCAGGTCTTATTTTAAAGACAGAAAACGATTTAAAACGTTTTTTTAAGAGTATCAAACGAAACCAACTGAGAAAAGAGCGCCATGACTATGCTAATAAATTGGATTATACAGTTAACCAACTGATCCATGAATTAGAAGGTTATAATGTTCAAATAGATTTGTAATTTATCGATTTAAAAAACGATATCTCTGTTTATCGTTTAAATAAGTGATAAAATTAATTATCGTTAAAATAGACGATATTTGTATATATCGGCTAAAAACACGATATTTGATACTCCCGGGTAAAAACCCAATATATTATGACAAGTATTATAACAGGAGATATTATTAATTCTAGGGAAATAAAAAATCCCGAAGAATGGTTAGCACCCTTAAAAGAAATTTTTTATAACATCGATTCTTCAAATAAGTATTGGGAAATTTATAGAGGAGACAGTTTTCAAATAGAAATAAAAGATTGGTATCAAGCTTTTGAAATGGCTGTATTGATAAAAGCTACTATAAAAAGTATAAAGGCGCTAGATGTACGTATGGCAATTGGAGTTGGAGAGAAAACACACAAAGCCAAACGTATTTCTGAATCTAATGGAAGTGCTTTTATTTATTCTGGAGAAGAGTTTGAAAAACTAAAACAAAATAAGGTCAATTTGGCAATAAAAACGGCTAATAACGAGTTAAATGAAGAGTTAAATCTATATTTTAAACTTGCTTTAATTGCCATGGATAATTGGACAAAAAAATCGGCAGAAATTGTAACACTTTCCATCAAAAATCCTGAATTGCCTCAAGAGGAATTAGGGAATATTATAGGAATTAAGCAAAATACTGTGAGCGAACATTTAAAAAGAGCATCGTTTGAAGAAATTATGGAAGTTGATAAAATGTATCGCCATAAAATAAGCACTTTATAAAACAGCAAAAATGGAGTTATTTTTAAAACTATTCTTAGCGCATCTATTAGGAGACTTTACATTTCAATCAAAAAAATGGGTCGTAGAAAAAGAAGAAAAGAAACTAACTTCAGGAAAACTTTATTTACATATACTCCTCCATACGCTACTAGCTTTTTTATTTATTTGGGATCTAAGTTTATGGTATATCCCTTTAATTATAGGGGTTTCACACTTTTTTATTGATGCTGGAAAGCTTTTATTTCAAACCGAAAAATCTAAAAGACTTTTATTTTTTATTGATCAAATTTTACACATATTAGTAATTTTCATTATCAGTAAATTACAAGGATCCTTAAATTTCAACTTAGATATTTTAAGCAGCACACAAACATTACTTGTTATTACGGCTATAATATTTCTAACACAGCCTACTTCAATTTTAATAAAAACATTAATCTCAATTTACACTCCTAAAACAGAAATGGATAAAGGAGATTCCTTAGAAAATGCAGGAAAATATATTGGGATGCTAGAGCGTTTACTTGTTTTTACTTTTATTGCTACAAACCATTGGGAAGGAGTAGGTTTTTTAATTGCAGCCAAATCGATTTTTAGATTTAGCGATCTCACAGAGGCTAAAGATCGAAAACTTACCGAGTATATATTAATTGGAACCCTACTTAGTTTTGGAATAGCCATTGTTATTTCTCTATTGTTTATTTTTCTACTGAAGTAAACTCTTTTAACCAGTAACTAGTGTAGGAATATTCAAACCTCTATTAACGAGGCGTATTCAGAAAATTACTGTATTTTCAAGATTATTCCATACAATCTACTATTCAAGAAAAAATATGGAAAAAACTAACAGTAATATCTGTGGATACAATAATATTAATTTAGCGCTCACGTTTAAACGAAAAAACAGTACGTATTTGCCTTATCTATCATACCAAATAAAAAAAGCGCTCCATTTCTTGAGCGCTTTTATGCATGATTTTATAATTACTTTAATCGGTCTTTAACATATTCTATTTCCGTTTTATAATGTGGCAGTGGTTTTCCATCTTCATCCAGATTTACCATAATAATTTTATCAATTGTAATTATGGTTTGCCTAGTCATTTTATTACGAACCTCACAACTCAATGTTAAGGATGTTTTTCCAAATTTTTTAACCTCTATACCTATTTCAATAATATCTCCTTTTCTAGCGGAAGAGATAAAATTTATTTCAGACATATATTTAGTTACCACATAGTTATTCTCAAGCTGAATAATACTATATAGTGCAGCTTCTTCATCTATCCATGCTAATAATTTCCCTCCAAAAAGGGTTTCATTAGCATTTAAATCTTCTGGTTTTACCCATTTTCTAGTATGAAACCTCATTGTTATTTTTTCTAAAAATATTAATAATTATTTTGCTACTACTGCAGAAAACATCCAAACCAATTTTTCTTGCTCAGTAATATAATCACTCATTAAAGATACAGTTCCTTCATCATTTATTTCGGAAGCAACTGCTAAAATTTCTCGTTCTATAATAAGTAGCTGCCTCAATCCGTCTAAAACAGTATTAACAGCCGCAACACTATCAAAAACATTTTCAACTTCTTCTATTTTTGAAATTTTAGTATAGACTTTATAAGAATGTAATGGTGTTACCCCTAAAGTTAAAATACGTTCCGCAACTTCATCTATATTTTCTAAAGAACCATTATACAACTCCTCAAACTTTTCATGTAATACAAAAAAATCTTTCCCTTTAATATTCCAATGCAAACCTCTCACGTTCATATAAAATATTTGATAGTTTGCTAAAAGCTCATTTAACTTTTCTGCTGTATTTTTAGACCCTTCATGGGTTAATCCTATTTTATTTAACTCTTGTAAATTCATTTTATATCTGTTTATTTTTCTGTATGCAAGATACTTGATAAGCTGTAAATAGAAAAATACTATCGATATGTTATTTTTATATAATAATAATTTATAGTTATTATGAATTCTATAAAAAAGTATGTTATACTAAGTAACTAGCTCAGGGCAAGCCCACAAGGTATTCAAGGAAGTAAATTTAACTCTTTCAACGCAGAGCCCTTCTACTTCTATGGGGCATTAAATCATAAAAACTATACCATGAAGCGAAACTATACTTTTTCAATTAAATAAAATTATTACCTTACTTTCATTATTTTTCTCACTTTAAACTAATTTAAATGAATCCACATTTACCCTCAAAAAAAGCATTAAGTAAGTATGTTTTTCTCACAAGTATTTTATGGTTAGTATTTTTTTCAATTAAAGTTCAAGCCCAAGGGTTTGAAGGTTATTATAGATACCCAAACATACATAACAATACTATTATTTTTACTGCGGAAGGAGATTTATGGAAAGTTTCTATCCAAGGAGGATTGGCTCAAAAAATTACTTCACATTTGGAGGAAGAAATAGCTCCTGCAATTTCTCCAGACGGAAAGTTAGTTGCATATTCTGCTAGTTATGAAGGCCCAACAGAAGTTTATACAATTCCTATAGATGGTGGAATTCCTACACGATGGACTTACGAAAGTGATTTTTCTTTAGTAAATGGATGGACTCCTAATCAAGAGTTAGTTTATGACACCAGAGCCTACTCTACCTTACCTAACAGACAACTAGTTGCTATTAACTTAACTTCAAAAGAGAAAAAAGTTATCCAATTAAGTCAGGCAAGTGAAGCTTCTTTTAGTGATGACGGAAAAACCGTTTTTTTTGTTACTCCAGCCTATCATGGTAATGTTACCAAAAGATACAAAGGTGGAACAGCAAGACAGGTTTGGAAGTATACAGAAGGAGCACCAGAAGCCATCAAACTAACTACAGATTATCTAGGAGAAAGTCATCATCCTATGTTTTTTAATAATCGAGTTTACCATATTACAGATCGAGATGGAACAATGAATATTTGGTCTGTAAACCTTAATGGAAAAGACCTACAACAGCATACTTTTCATAAAGATTTTGACATTAGGTATGCAAAACAAAACCAAGGAAATATTGTTTATCAAAGAGGAGCAGATATATGGGTATACAATATTAAAGAAAACACCGATAAAAAAATCAATATAAAAATTGTATCAGATTTAGAGCAACTTCAAGAAAAATGGGAGGAAAATCCTAAAAAATATATTACAGCTGTAGAACCAGATTATTCTGGAGAAAAAATTGTGGTAACTTCCAGAGGAAGGATTTTTGTTTTTCCTACTAAAAGCGGAAGAACTATAGATTTTACTAATAAAAGTAATGTTAGATATAGAGATGCTTTTTTTTCTACTGATGGTAAAAATATATATGCTTTATCTGATGAATCTGAAGAATTTGAATTTGTTTCATTACCCGCAAATGGCATTGGAGAAGCAAAACAAATTACAAAAAACGGAAGCGTTTTACGCTATGCCGGTATTCCTTCTCCCGATGGTAAATTTATAGCCTACGATGATTTAGAAAACAGACTTTTTATTTTAAATATCTCTTCTGGAGAAAGTGTTGAAATTCCTACTAAACATGAAGGAATTGGCTCTTTCTCATGGTCGCCAGACAGTAAGTATTTGGCATACGTGCAAACAGCTTATAACACCATGAATCAACTATACATTTATAATATAAGCTCAAAAGATAACTTTCCAATTACTACTGATAGAGCTAATGATAAAAACCCACAATGGAGTGATGACGGAAAATACATCTATTTCCTTTCCGATAGAAGCTTTACTTCCTTAGTTGGTTCTCCATGGGGCACCAGACAACCAGAGCCGTATTTTGATGCGAGCGAAAAAATATATTGTATTCCTTTACAAAAAGATACTAAAACTGCTTTTTCCGAAGAGAATGAGTTAACTGTTGATTCAGAGAAAAAGGAAGAGAAAGAGAAAGAAACTAAAGTGAGCGTTAAAATAGATGCTCAAAATATTATAAATAGAGTCTATGAGCTTCCTATAAAACCTGGGAATTATAGCAATTTAGCGGTTACAAAAAATGCTTTATATTTTACTGTAAGAGAAACTGGTGTAGACGCCAAAACTCATTTGGCTTCAGTAAAAATAAGCAACGAAACTCAGAAAGTAGACGTTATTGTAAATGATATTCAGAACTTTAAGTTATCTGGAGATAAGTCTAAAATCTTACTAAAAAAAAGCAACAAATACTATATGTTTGAAGCTGCTCCAAAAAAAGTAAGTGATTTAAGCGAGAATGAAATAGACCTAAGTAATTGGAAATTTCCTATCTCCCCAAAAGAAGACTGGAAACAAATTTTTACAGATGCTTGGAGAATGGAAAGAGACTATTTCTATGATCAAAATATGCATGGTGTAAATTGGGACGCTATGCATAAAAAGTACGCTCCACTACTGGAAAGAATTACTACTAGAGAAGAACTTTCAGACTTAATTGGAAGGTATGTTGGAGAGCTTTCTGCTTTACATACAAGCGTTCGAGGAGGCGATTTAAGAGAGGATAAAGAAGATGTTTCGGTGGCTAGCTTAGGTGCTATTTTTAGTAGAGATCCAAAAAATAACGGATATAGAATTGAACATATTTACAAAGCAGATCCAGATTATCCTGATGAAAAATCTCCTTTAGACGATCCTTATTTAAATATTAATACTGGAGATATTATAACTGCAGTTAATGGGAATGCGGCATTGGAGGTTTTAGATATTGGAGCTTTGATTCGCAATAAGCAAGAAAAGCAAGTTAGACTTACTGTTAAAAGTAAATCTGGAACTAAAGATATAATTGTAAAACCAATTAAAAACGAATACAGTTTACGTTACAGAGATTGGGAATATTCTAGAAGATTAGAAGTTGAAAATAAAACAGATAGCAAGGTTGGATATGTGCATTTGCAGGCTATGACTGCGCCAGATCTTAACCAATGGTACAGAGAATTCTATCCTGTTTTTGACCGACAAGGACTCATTATTGATGTTAGAAATAATAGAGGTGGAAATATAGAAAGTTTTATTTTAGAAAAACTACTCCGCAAAGCATGGATGTATTGGAAACAAAGATCTGGAAAACCCTATTGGAATATGCAATACGCATTTAGAGGTCATATTGTAATTTTGGTTAATGAAAATACTGCTTCAGACGGAGAAGCTTTTGCAGAAGGTTTTAGAAAATTAAATCTCGGAAAAGCTATTGGAACCAGAACATGGGGAGGAGAAATATGGCTTAGCGGCGTCAATCAACTATCGGATAACGGAATTGCAAGAGCTCCAATGATGGGAGTATATAATGATGAAGGTGAATGGGTTATAGAAGGACATGGTTTCGAGCCAGATATTGAAGTTAACAATTTACCACATGCTACTTTTAACGGTAAGGATGCGCAATTAGAGGCTGCTATTAATCATTTAATGGAATTAATTAAAAAAGATCCACGTTTAGTTCCAGATCCGCCCGCATATCCAGATAAGTCGTTTAATAATAAGTAATTATAATCAATACTACATCATTAAGAGGTCTAAAAAGTAATTAAACTCTAAATGTCATCCTGAGCTTGTCGAAGGATTATTTAGAGTTTAATTATTTTTTAGACAGCCTCTTATTATTCTTAATCCATTTCGACGTGGAACCCTTCAAGATATTCAGGACAGGCTCTGGTGAATAAAACCCTCAATGAGAGATTCAAAAAGTTAAAATTAAAACTTTAACAAACTTTAACTTGTCAAATTGACAAAATACTATTCTTTTTGAAGATTCTATAAGTTCTTAGCAATCCCTATAACTAAAATTTATAACAAACCTATTTAAATACCTGCTAATTAGTACTCCTTATGAAAATTAAACATATTATCTACCTCCTATTACTTATTGGTATTGGCGGACTTATTGCCTATCGAATAAATAAAAACAATAATGAAAATGGTAGCAATTCCAAAGCTAAAAACAGCGCCCCTGTTACCGTAAAAGGAATGATTTTAAAACCGCAAGAATTCAAAGATAATTTATCGCTTTCGGGCTCTTTAGAGGCAAATGAGCAAGTAGATATCCGAAGTGAGGTTACTGGGGTTGTTCAAAGTATTAACTTTGATGAAGGAAGTAAAGTTAACGAAGGACAAATATTAATTAAGGTTAATGATATTGAATTACGTGCACAATTATCTAAAGTAGAAACCGCACAAAAATTAGCTTCAGAAAATGAAAGGAGAGCCAAACTTCTCCTAGAAAAACAAGCCATAAGTCAGGAAGAATATGATGTAGCTAGTGCCGATTTTCAATCTGCCAAAGCCGAATCTGATTTGATAGCCGCGCAACTTTCTAAAACTTCTATCCGAGCTCCTTTTTCTGGAACTATTGGATTACGCTCTATTTCTAAAGGAAGTTATGTTACCCCAACAACAATGATTGCTAAACTAGTAAACACTACTAAATTAAAACTTACATTTTCTATTCCTGAAAAATATGCTTCTAGAATGAGACTAAATGGAGCATTTACATTTACAACTACCAGTTCTAATAAAGAATATACTGCAGAAATTTACGCCATAGAACCAGAAGTTGACACTGCTACCAGAACTTTAAAAATACGAGCCATAACAGATAATTCTGAAGGAAATTTGTACCCTGGAATGTACGTAAATGTACTTTTACCTTTAGAAACCGTTCCAGATGCATTAATGGTTCCCACCGAAGCATTAATCCCTATTCAGAATGGTAAAAAAATATTTGTGGCTCATAATGGTAAAGCGCAAGAGATAGAAGTTAAAACGGGATCACGAACTGCTAATTCAATCAGAATAATTTCTGGACTTAAGTCTGGAGATACCATTTTAACATATGGAGTAATGGCCATTAATAACGGCACTCCAATTAAAGTTGATTTAACCCAAGACGCTAGTTCAGAAACCCCATGAATCTTTCTACCTTAAGCATAAAACGGCCTGTTCTTACCATTGTAATGAACATTACCATTATTCTATTTGGAATAATTGGTTATACTTTTTTAGGGATTCGAGAGTTCCCTTCTATTGATCCTGCACAAGTATCTGTTAGAACCAATTATGCTGGTGCAAATGCAGATATTATTGAATCTCAGATTACAGAACCACTAGAAAAATCTATCAACTCAATTGATGGTATTAGAAATATTACCTCTTCGAGTATTCAAGGTTCTAGTAGAATAAATATTGAATTCAATTTAGATAAAAACTTAGAAGAAGCAGCTAATGATGTGCGCGATAAAGTATCGCAAGCAGTACGTAGTCTCCCAGACGATATAGATGCGCCACCAGTAGTTTCAAAAGCGGATGCAGATGCGCAACGGATTTTATCAATGACCGTACAGAGCGATACTAAAAACATCCTTGAACTTTCTGATTATGCAGAAAATGTTATTGCACAACGTATAGAAACCATTCAGGGAGTAAGTAGTGTACAAATTTGGGGACAAAGAAAGTACGCCATGCGCCTATGGATAGACCCTATAAAACTTGCATCTTATGGTGCTACAGTTGGAGATGTACGTACCGCACTTTTAGCGCAAAATGTAGAACTTCCGTCAGGAAAATTAACTGGTAACAATACAGAACTAACAGTAAAAACTATTGGAAATCTTTCTACTGAAGAAGGATTTGACAATATTATTATTTTAGCTGATGGTGAAAAAGTAGTTCGTTTTAGCGATGTAGGAAAAGCCACTTTAGAAGGTGAAAATATGGAGACCAAAATGAGCGATTCTGGTCAGCCTATGGTTGCTGTAGCTGTAATTCCACAGCCAGGTACAAATTATCTTGATATAGCGGATGCTTTTTATAAAGAATACGAACAGCTTAAAAAAGATCTTCCTGAAGGTTTTAAATTGAATGTAGTAATTGACGACACTGTTTTCGTGAAAAAAGCGGTTACTGAAGTTGCTGAAACTCTATTAATTTCTATCATTCTTGTTGTTTTAGTAATTTTCTTATTCTTCAGAAATTGGTCAATGGCGCTTCGTCCATTAATAGATATTCCTGTTTCTTTAATTGCTACATTTTTTATAATGTGGGCATTAGGATATTCCATAAATGTACTCACCCTTTTAGCTATTGTTTTAGCAACTGGATTGGTGGTAGATGACGGAATTGTAGTTACCGAAAACATTTATAAAAAGGTAGAAGAAGGTATGAGTCCTATAGAAGCTGCTATAAAAGGTTCTAATGAAATTTTCTTTGCTGTAATTTCTATCTCTGTAACCTTAGCTGCTGTTTTTCTTCCTGTTATTTTCCTTGAAGGCTTTGTTGGTCGCTTATTTAGAGAGTTTGGGGTTGTACTTGCTGCAGCTGTTTTAGTATCGGCATTTGTATCGTTAACTCTTACCCCGATGCTGAATGCGTATTTAATGAAAGGTGGAAAACAAAAACATACTAAATTCTACAATCTTACCGAGCCTTATTTTATTCAGATGAATAAAAGCTATGCCAGTTCTTTAAGTAGTTTTATGAAACGTAAATGGTTGAGTTTTCCGATCTTATTAGTCTGCATTGGAATGATTGGCCTTTTTTACAACATCCTGCAAAAAGAAACAGCTCCTTATGAAGACCGTGGTTTTGTAAGTTTAAGTATTACAGCTCCAGAAGGTTCTTCTTATGAATATATGGATCAATATATGACCCATATTACTAAGCTTATAAACGATTCTGTTCCAGAAAAAAAAGTGAGTTTAATTCTTACCTCTCCTGGTTTTGGATCTTCTTCTGTAAATAGTGGAAGAGCGTTTATAGCTTTAAAAGATATTCATGAAAGAGAGCGCTCTCAACATGAAATTGCAGATAATCTTGGAGATTGGACCAAAAGTTATGTTGGAGCAAAAACAAATGTTTCCGAAAAACCTACCATTTCTGTTAACAGAAGAGGCGGTCCTCCTATTCAATATATTATTCAAGCACCAAATTTTGAAAAGTTAGAAGAAAAGATTCCTGAATTTATGAAGGAAGCCGAAAACAACCCTACTTTTTCATATACCGATGTTGACCTTAAATTTAATAAACCCGAAATTTATGTAACCATCAATAGAGAAAAAGCAGAAAGCTTAGGAGTTTCTGTTAGAGATGTTGCTCAAACATTACAACTCTCTCTTAGTGGACAACGCTTCGGATATTTTTTGATGAATGGAAAACAATATCAGGTAATAGGTCAATTTGATAAAAAAGATAGAAATGCACCTACAGATTTAACTTCAATCTTTGTTAAAAATAAAGACGGGCTTTTAATTCAGCTTGATAATTTAGTAACCACATCAGAGCATAGTAGTCCGCCACAATTATTCCATAACAATAGATATTTATCTGCTACAGTGTCTGCTAATTTAGCTCCCGGAATGAGTATTAGTGATGGGATTGACGCTATGAATTCTATTAAAGAAAAAGTATTGGATGAGTCGTTTACTACCGATTTGGGTGGAGAATCTAGAGATTTTGTTGAAAGTAGCTCCAATACTATGTATGCTTTTGGATTGGCTTTATTATTAATTTTCTTGATTTTGGCAGCCCAATTTGAGAGTTTTATAGACCCATTAATTATAATTCTTACAGTTCCAATGGCAGTTGCTGGAGCTATGTTCTCCTTATGGATTTTCGGTCAAACTTGGAATATTTTTAGCCAAATAGGAACTATTATGCTTATTGGATTAGTTACCAAAAACGGAATTCTAATTGTTGAATTTGCCAATCAATTAAGAGAAGAAGGGATTCCAAAAGGCGAGGCTATTATCCAAGCTGCAGAATCGAGACTACGCCCTATTTTAATGACAAGTCTTACAATTGCCTTAGGTGCATTGCCTATTGCTTTATCGCTTGGAGCTGCTTCTACTAGTAGAATTGGAATGGGAGTTGTTATTATTGGAG
Source organism: Galbibacter sp. L-19 (assembly GCF_056857615.1). Lineage (NCBI taxonomy): Bacteria > Pseudomonadati > Bacteroidota > Flavobacteriia > Flavobacteriales > Flavobacteriaceae > Galbibacter > Galbibacter sp. L-19. The sequence goes on along the minus strand of NZ_JBSXNL010000041.1, from coordinate 40,356 downwards.
GAACTATGTTTTCCTTAGTTCTAACATTATTTATTATTCCTGCTATTTATTCCATGTGGTCCAGAAATAAAAAACATAGACCTGAATTTGATGCGCTAGAAAACCTATAAAAATGAACAAACAATTTTCCATATTATTACTTTTAGTTTTTATTGTATGCTACGGAAGGGCACAAGAAACTCTTTCCGCAGAAAATGCTATACAAATTGCGCTAGAAAACAATTACGAAATTAGACTTGCAAAAAACGATTTAGAAATTGATGAAATTAGTACTTCTCTAGGTTTTGCTGGAATGTTGCCTCAAGTATATGGTACCCTAAACGACAATAATAGCATTCAGAATTTATCGCAAGTACGTTCAGACGGAACTGAAAACTCATTAGAAGATGCAAAAAATAATAGCTTAAGCTATGGAGTTGCTATGGATTGGACTCTTTTTGATGGTTTTAAAATGTTTGCAAAGTATGACCAACTCAAAGAGAATAAAAAGCTTGGAGATGTTGAATTACAAAAATCAATCCTCACCAATGTTAGTAATGTTTTAATAACGTATTACGATCTTGTCCAGCAACAGCAACAGCTTTCTGCTTTGGATAGCACGCTAGTGATCTCTCAGCAACGTGTGGATCTTGCTCAAAATAGATTTACCATTGGAAAAGCTTCTAAACTAGAAGTTTTAAATGCAAAAGTAGATTTAAATACAGACCAAACATTAATGCTCCGTCAAAAAGAGCTTTATGCAAATACAAAAGTAGAACTAAATCAACTTCTAGCTCGTGATGAAAAAGCCGCATTTAAAGTAGTTGATGAAATTTTTGTTGATAATAGTTTGTTTCTCCCTAATCTTGAAACCACAGCAAAAGAAAACAATCCAGAGTTGATGGCTCAGGTTATAAATAAACGAATTGCAGAACTCGATTTAAAGCAGACTCGTGCGTTAAGGTACCCTACCCTAGTTGCAACTACTGGATATAATTTTAGCGATTCTGAATCTAGTTTAGGATTTACAACGAGTTCTTCTGCTCATGGATTAAATTATGGTTTTAGAGTGAATGTAAATGTATTTGATGGTTTCAATCAAAACAGAAGTGAAAAAATAGCTAAACTGAAAATAGATAACAGCAAACTTCTTATTGAACAACAAGAAAAAGCTTTATTATCTCAACTAAGCATAGCTTACCAAACCTATCAAACTAATTTAGACCTTATAGAATTAGAGCAAAATAATGAAGCCATTGCAAAAGAAAACTTGGAAATAACAATGCAGAAATATCGTATTGGAGCTATTCCTACTATAGAATTTAGAACAGCTCAGCTTAATTATATAAATGCACAATTACGATTTAGCAATGCTAATTTTCAAGCTAAACTATCAGAAATAGCTTTAAAAGCCCTATCTGGAAGTTTACCTTTATAGTTATTACAAACATAGTATCGTTAATAACTTGGGCGTAAAATAAATCTTACAACACTACTAAAAACATAAGTATTTTTAAAAAAGACTTTCGTAAGTTTGGTATAATTCAACTTAAAAAGTAAAAAATGAAGGTATTTCGTTTCCTTTCCATTCTTTATATTGGAATTTTAACTACACAATGTAAAGAAAATAAAACAGCAACTTCTGAAGTTCTTGAATCTAAAGAAACCGCTACTATTGCTATTGAAAAACCTAAGGATATTAAAACTCCAGAAGGCATGGTTTGGATTCCTGGAGGTAGTTATACCCAAGGTGCAAGAAGTGATGATAAGTTTGCTTTAAATCATGAAAAACCTGCGCATCCTGTGGAAGTAGATGGCTTTTTTATGGATGTTACCGAAGTTACAAATGATGAATATGCAAAGTTTGTAGCCGCTACCGGATACAAAACTGTAGCGGAAAGGGCAATTGAATGGGAAGAGATAAAAAAACAAGTTCCTCCTGGAACTCCTAAGCCTCACGATTCTATTCTCCAACCGGGTTCACTTATCTTCAAAAAAACAAAAACAAGTGTGCCTAATTTATACGATTTTTCTCAATGGTGGGAATGGAAAATTGGTGCCGATTGGAAGCATCCTAAAGGCCCTGATAGTTCTATTGAAGGAAAAGGAGATTACCCTGTAGTACATATAGCTTATGAAGATGCAATAGCCTATTGTGAATGGGCAGGAAGAAGACTTCCTACAGAATCGGAATGGGAATTAGCCGCTCATGGAGGGGTTAATAACTCAATGTATGCTTGGGGAGAAGATAAATCAAAATTAACCGCTCAAGCAAATACATGGAATGGAGAATTTCCTACAACTAACAGCAAAGCTGACGGTTATGAAAACAAAGCACCCGTAAAATCTTTTCCTCCAAACGCATATGGACTTTATGAAATGTCTGGAAATGTTTGGGAATGGACACAAGATTGGTTTAATGTAAACTATTACGGAGAAATGTTAGAACAAGGTCTTGTTGTAAATCCTCAAGGAGCAACTAAAGCCTACAACCCAAACAATCGTTATGTTCAGGAAAAAGTAATTAAAGGAGGATCTTTTTTATGTAGCGATACGTACTGTTCTAGTTACCGCATTTCTGCAAGAATGGCTACAGCCCTAGATTCTGGACAGGAGCACCTTGGTTTTAGAACTGTTGCTACTCCAGAAATGTTAAAAACAAAATAAGAAATTATTCTATTTCTTTAATTTTAATAATGGGCTTATGCTCAATAATGAAATTACAAGAATTAGCTATAAAACAATATTCATTTGCTTTATGATGTAGTTTTATAGCTTTTTCTTTTATAGAAATGTCGGAAACTGTAACAATAGGATTCAGAATTACCGTGGTAAATTTTCCACTACCATTTTTTTCTTCTTCCATAACTCCATAAGCAGTATCAGTATAATTCAACACTTCAATCCCAGAAGTGGCACAAAAATGTAAATACCAAAGCATATGGCAACTAGCTATAGACGATAGAAACAAATCTTCAGGATTATGCCGTTCCATATCTCCCCTAAAAGCAACATCCGAAGAGGCTAAAATAGTAGGTTTCCCTTCAATGGATACTATATGATTTCGGGAATAAGATTTATAATCTTTTGTACTCCCTCCCTGCGCTACAGGCCACAATATTGATGCTTTGTATTCGTGCTTCTTATTCATTATAAAAAATTAAAGCCATAAAATTAGCTAACCTTTTTATATAACACAACCAAGAAGTAAACTATCTCAGAGAAGCCACTAGGTATTCTCTCGAAAAACTTTTAACTCATTTTAACGCAGAGCTCTTGGACAAGCTCAAAACAAACTTCGGAGAATTAAACCCTCTGTGAAGGATTTAAATAAATCACTATTTGATTAAACTATCGTTATATAACTAAATAAAATTACGCTAATCATCTAGAAATACTTAATTTTATACTTTCTAACGTCTTTTTGAAATTCATAAATATTTTTAAGTGAAAATAGGAATAACAGCCGACCATGCAGGATTTGAGAAAAAAGAAGAATTAAAACAACTTTTAAAGGACAATAAGTATTCTTTTGAAGATTTCGGCGCTTTTTCTTACGATGCTACTGATGATTATTCTGATATTATTATTCCTTTAGCCAAAGCTATTTCAGAAGGAAAAATAGAAAGAGGAATTGCCATCTGTGGAAGTGGGGTTGGGGTTTCTATTGCTGCTAATAAATTTTCGGGGGTTCGTGCTACGTTAATTACCGAAAATTATTCTGCTCATCAAGGTGTTGAGCATGACAACATGAATCTTATGTGCCTTGGAGGGCGTGTAATTGGTTCTGCTTTAATTTGGGAGCTCACAGAAACTTTTTTAAATGCCACCTTCCATGAAGAAGAACGCTTTAAAAGAAGATTAAATAAGGTTTTAGAAATTGAAAAAAATAACTTTAAAGAAATAAATTAACAATAGTAGGTTATGGAAAATTTTGATTTTGGTATGGTTGGTCTTGGTGTTATGGGAAGAAATCTTTTGCTAAATATGGCAGATCATGGTTTCTCTGTTGCAGGTTTAGACCTAGATGCCGAAAAAGCAGCTTCCCTTGAAAATGAAGCCGACGAAAAACATACAATTAAAGGAACTACAGATACTAAAGAGTTTATTCAACTTATAAAAAAACCAAGAGCTATTATGCTTTTGGTTCCAGCAGGAAAACCTGTAGACAGCGTTATTAATTCAATTTTACCACATTTAGAAGAAGGTGATATTGTTGTTGACGGAGGGAATTCTTACTTTGAAGATACCAATAGACGTGTTAAAGAATTAAATGCAAAAGGTATTAATTACTTCGGAATGGGGATTTCTGGAGGTGAAAAAGGAGCTCGTTTTGGCCCTAGTATGATGCCTGGTGGAAATGAAAATGCATACGAAAGATTACGCCCTATTTTTGAGGCAGTAGCTGCAAAAGTAGATGGAGAGCCTTGTGTTACTTACCTCGGAAGTGGCTCGGCAGGAAACTATGTTAAAATGGTTCATAACGGTATTGAGTACGCTATTATGCAGCTTATCGCTGAAACTTATGATGTTTTAAAACGTGGATATAATTTTGAAGATAACGAGCTTCAACAGGTGTTTGAAACTTGGAATCAAGGAGCGCTACAATCGTACCTCATAGAAATTACAGCTGCAATTCTTAAAAAAGAAGACACTATTACTGGAAAACGTTTAGTTAGTCTTATTTCTGATACTGCAAAATCTAAAGGAACTGGAAAATGGACCTCACAAAATGCAATGGATATTCAAGCTCCAGTGCCATCTATAGATTTGGCTGTAACTATGCGAGATATATCTAAATATAAAGAAGAGCGTGTTAAAGCAGCTACTATGTATCCATGGAATGGAGACGCAAAAGATGTTAGCAATCAAAATCTAGTAGCGCTATTTAAAGATGCTTTCCATTTTGCTATGGTAACCATTTATGCACAAGGAATGGCACAATTAACTATTGCTTCCAAAGAGTTTAATTATGGCTTAAATTTAGAAGAAGTTGCTAAAATTTGGCGTGGTGGATGTATTATACGTGCTGCCGTTTTAGAAGATTTTAGAAAAGCATATAAAGCAGATAAAAACTTACCAAACTTATTGCTCGACAGTAGTCTTGCTTCTACTTTAAATACACAGCAAAAAGCAATAAGAGAAGTAGTAAAAATTGGAATCGACAAAGGAATCCCTATGTCTGTTTACAATACAACCCTTGCTTATTTTGATGCGTATAGAAGTGAAGTATTACCTACCAACCTTATACAGGCGCAAAGAGATTATTTTGGTGCACACACCTACGAACGAATAGATCAAGAAGGTATTTTCCACACAGAATGGGATGAAAAATAGCATTCTGTAAATTAATAAAAATATGAAAACGAATAAAAAGGTAACCCCTACAGTTATTGTAATATTTGGTGGTACTGGCGATCTTGCTAAAAGAAAACTTATTCCCGCATTTTACAATCTTTTTATAGAAAATTGGATGCCTGAAAATTTTGCGATTTACGGGTTAGGAAGAACAGAATTAAGCAACGATGAGTATAGAGATAATCTACATGAAGGACTCGCTGAATTTTCGAGAAGCGGTGCTCCAGAAGATAAACAATGGAATACATTTAAAGAATCGCTTCATTATTTCACTTCCAATATTAACGATGCTCAATCTTATACAGATTTACTTAAAGAAATCGAAGCATATGATGATACTTGGGGAGTAAGAGCTAACCGATTATTTTACTTGTCTGTTTCGCCTAGATTTATAGAAACTGCAACTCAAAATATTAGTGGTTCTGGTCTAGCCTGCGATAAAACAAAAGATAGAATTATTGTTGAAAAACCTTTTGGATACGATAAAGCATCGGCTGTAGAACTTAATCAAATGCTTACTAAAACATTTGATGAAGAACAGATTTTTAGAATTGACCATTACCTTGGTAAAGAAACTGTACAAAATATTCTTGCTTTCCGTTTTGCTAATACCTTATTCGAACCGCTTTGGAACAGAAACTATATCGATTCTGTACAAATTACAGTAGCCGAAGAAGTTGGTGTGGAAGATCGAGGCGGATATTATGAAGGTGCTGGAGCCTTGCGAGATATGATTCAAAATCATTTATTGCAAATACTTTGTATGGTGGCTATGGAGCCGCCTGCTTCTTTTGATGCAGAGGAAATCCGTAGTAGAAAGTACGATGCCTTAAAAGCCATCCGAAGAATAAAACCCGAAGAAGTACATCATTACGCAGTTCGTGGACAATATGGAGAGGGTTGGATAAAAGGCGAGAAAGCTCCAGGATATAGAAACGAAAATGGGGTAGACAAAAACTCCAATACCGAGACGTATGCTGCTATAAAGTTTTACCTAGATAACTGGAGATGGCAAAATGTTCCTTTCTACCTAAGAACAGGAAAACGCATGCAAGAAAAAACATCTTCTATTACCATTCAGTTTAAACCTGTTCCTCATGCGTCCTTTCCGGCAACGCAAGTAGATAGCATTAAACCTAATAGACTTACCATTAATATCCAACCACAAATGGATATTAGATTACGTTTTATGACTAAAAGAACTGGTTTAGAAATGAATTTGAATCCTTCGGAAATGATTTTTGACTACGACACAGGGTCAAATCAAACTCCAGAAGCCTACGAAACTTTACTCCTAGATGCTATGGTTGGAGATACCACTCTTTTTATGAGATCTGATCAAATTGAAGAAGCTTGGGATGTTATCTCTACTATTCAAGAAGCTTGGAAAAATAGAGATTCTCTAGATTTCCCTGATTATCCTGCAGGAAGCTGGGGACCAGAAACAGCCGAAGCATTAATTGCTCGAAATGGACATGTTTGGGCAGTAAATAAACATTCAAACGACAAAAAATAATGATTCAAGTTTTTGAAAATACAGATAATTTAAATACCCAATTAGCCGATTTATTTGTTGAAAAAGCTACAAACGCTATTAAAACAAAAGGTAAATTTACAGTTGCATTAACTGGAGGTTCTTCTCCTGCTGAACTTCATCGTTTACTTGCCTCTGATGCTTATAAAAACAAAATAAATTGGAATAAAGTATTTGTTTTTTGGGGCGATGAGCGCTGGGTTCCTTTAAATGATGAAAAAAGTAATGCTGGAGCGGCTATAAAAGATTTTTTAAACCATATTCCTATTCCTAAAGAAAACATCTTTCCTATGTGGAAAGAAGGCATTGAACCTCAAGTCTATGCTAAGGAATACGAAGCTATTTTAGAAGATCATTTAGAATTAGGAGATATTTTTGACCTTATTATACTTGGAATGGGAGACGACGGACATACAGCCTCTTTATTCCCTAATCAAGAAATTATTTTAAAAGAAAAAGAAAAGAAGGTTGCTGCTTATTTCTTAGCTCCTCAAGACATGTACCGAATTACACTTACAGCACCATTAATTAATAAAGCAAAACAAATTGTTTTTATTGTTTTTGGAGAGAAAAAATCTAATGCTCTTTATGAAGTTCTTCAAGGAGAACGAAATAGCAACTTATACCCTTCTCAGCTTATAAATGAAGACGACGGCAACGTAACTTGGATGGTAGATAAAGCAGCTGCGAGTAAGCTAAGCTTATAAAAAATTACACTATTATAAAAAACGTGGTTGTTTAAAAAAGCAATATGTAGTTATCAAACTAGGCTTTTCGCATAGTTTTCTATCTGATTTCTATGACAAATCTAACTGAGCTTGTCGAAGTTTCAAACAATGAACACTCAAAAATAATCCTTCGACAAGCTCAGAATGACATTTAGAGTTTAATTACTTTTTATACAACCACGTTTTATTTTTATTTCTGATAGAATTACTTCATTTCAATTTTAATTACAAATGCTCTATCATCAACTTTTTTATTAGGAGTTATAATGTGTAAACCGCTATCGTCCCAATTATAATCAATTTTGCTATCCGTTCCTAAAATACTTAGGCTTTGAATTTTTAGACTCCCTAATTCCTCTTTAGTAAAACTAGTTAAATCCACTTTTGCACTCTCTCCAGGCCATCCTAAAACAATAGCATACACCGTATTCCCTTTTTTAGTATAACGAATATCCTTAGCTGTATAGGTAAGTTTATCTAAAAACATCCCCGACTTCTCTTGCTTCGTAGGACCTTCTCCAAAAATCTCCCAAGTTCTAGTACCATAAATAGCCTCTCCATTTACTGCCAACCACGCTCCTATTTGTAATAAAACTTCTTGTTGATCTACTGGAATCTCGCCATCTGGTTTTGGAGAAACATTTAGCATCAAAGCACCATTTTTACTAACAATATCTGCTAATAAATCTATTATTTCGTTAGCCGATTTTAATCCTAAAGTATTTGTATAGCTCCAACTTCCTACAGAAACAGTTTCATCTGTTAACCAGAATTCTTCGGTCTTTTTATTCATTCTTCCCTTTTCAAAATCTTCAATACTAACAGATTTTGGAAGCTCTCCTTCTTTATGTGTAATTACAACTTGTTTGTTTTCTTTTACTGAATTATTAAAATAATAGGCTGTAAATTCTTTTTTATAAGTATCAGGAATTTTAGTCAGTTTACTATCAAAATAAATTAAATCTGGACTGTAACTATCTATCACTTCTTTAAGTTCTCCAAACCAGTTTTGATAGAATTTTTCAGGAGAAATATTTCCATACATAATGCTTATTTCTGAATCTTCAGAAGAAGTTGGCATTTCTGGATTGTAGGGGAAATATGAGGTGTCGTCTAACCATTTTGTAGAATCTTTCTGAAAAAGCTGAAGATTTCTAGCTTTATGAAAAGAAGTTACAAATTTCATATTTTGAGCTTTTATAGCCTTTGCTAGCTGACCGACAATATCTTTGTGAGGCCCCTTTTCAAAGGAATTCCATGGATTAATCCTACTCTTCCAATTTGACCAACCATCGTGATGCTCTGCTACAATTCCTCCAAATTTAGCACCAGCTTTTTTAAAGAGAGAAGCCCATTGTTCTGCATTAAATTTTTCAGCTTTAAACATAGGTACAAAATCGTGGTATCCAAATTCCTTAGGCTCTCCATACGTTTTTACATGGTACTTATATTCATTTGAACCCACAATATGCATATTCCTAGGATACCAATCATTTGCATAAGAAGGAACCGAAAGAACTCCCCAATGGGCATAAATTCCGAATTTTGCATCTTTAAACCACTCTGCAGTTTCCTCATATTTGGCTAAAGAATCCCAATTAGCTTCATAAACTGGTTCTTCTTTTAATGTGGCCGACTTCTTTTCCGAATTACAAGACATTAAAAGTACTGACACTATAAATAATGTAAATCCTATTTTCTTCATTTATATATTTTAAATTATTGTATCTCACAACTTGTATGCTCTTACTTAACAGCTACTTTTTCTGAAAGAAATATTTTATTTGAAGCACTCCCTATCTGAACTTCAATAGTATCTTTTTCTAAAATAAAATCTTGCTTTTCTTTATTCCAATACTTCATATCTTTCGGATTTAATAGCAAGCTCACAGTTTTAGTTTCTCCTGCTTTAATGTGAATTCGTTTAAAGCTTTTTAGTTCTTTAATGGGTCTCTCTACAGTCGAGTTTATGTGTTTAACATAAAGCTGAACAACCTCATCTCCATCCACTTCTCCTGCATTTGTAATATTTACCTTTACTGATACTTCCTCATTTTCTTTAATTTGCTTCGGAATTTCCATATCCTTATATTTAAAAGTAGTATAGCTTAATCCGTGTCCGAAAGCATATAAAGGTTTTCCTTTAAAATACATATAAGTACGACCATTACGGATGTTATAATCCATTAAAGGCGGTAAATCACTAATATCTTTAACCCAAGTTTGTGTAAGTCTCCCCGCAGGGTTGTATGCTCCAAAAAGCACATTTGCAATAGCTGTTCCTAATTCTTGACTATTTTGGGTTACATGGAAAATAGCAGGAATATTTTCTTGAGTCCAATTGATTGTATAAGGAAAACTGCTAATCAATCCTACAACCGTATTAGGATTAGCCTTGTAAACTAATTTTACTAAATCTTCATATTCCGAATTTAATGCCTGTCTATCTACAGCTTCTTTTCCATTACTTGGCACGGGACATTGCGCCCAACCAGCATTACAAGTAGGATGGTTTCCTATAAAAACAATGGCTACATCTGCATTTTTAGCTATTTCTACAGCTTTGCCATCAGCATTATTTTTTGCAAACAGTACTTCAACATTTTCCCCTACTTTATTTTTTATTCCTTGTAAAGGAGAAATTGTATATGGCGGAGTTCCACTATACCAGTCTAACAAAACAGCATCTGCATATTCTCCAATAATAGCAATCTTTTTTACTTTCTTTTTTTGAAGAGGCAGCAATTTCTTAGCTGGATCATTTTTAAGTAATACAATCGATTTCTCGGTTGCTTCTAAAGCTAGTTTTTTATGAGCCTCCAATTCCCATGGATCCATACTATCTGCTTCTGCACCAATTTTAGCATACGGATTGTTAGCAGAAGAATCAAGCATTCCTAGTTTTATCATGACCCGATAATTCCCTCTTAAAACTTCATCTAAATCGGCTTCCGTTAAATATCCGTTAGCTAAAGCTCCGTAAACCCCTTCTGTAAAATCGTCTAAAAACTGATTAATTCCTGCTTTTATAGTAGCTGCAGCCCCTAAATATTTATCTTTATAATACTTATGATCGGACAATAATAGTTTATATGCACCTCCATCTGTGCAAATAATTCCATTTTGTCCCCACTCATCTACAGTAATATCTTTTAGCATTGGATGCACCATTGCAGGAATCCCATTTACTTTATTATACGCTGCCATATATGCGCGAGATCCACCTTCTACTACTCCCATTTTAAAAGGCAAGGCATAATATTCTCTCCATAACCTTTCGTCAAAATCTGAGGAAGTATACGTCCGTCCATCCTCATTACTATTCGCCAAAAAGTGCTTCATCAAAGAAGCTGTTTGCCAATATGTTTTATCAGAACCTTGTAATCCTTTTACAAAAGCTACTGTCATTTTTCCATTAAAAAAGGCATCTTCTCCATAGCTTTCTTCGGTACGCCCCCAACGTGGATCGCGAGCCAAATCTGCATTAGGAGCTCTAATCACGAGTCCACCTCTCCCATATTTTTGTAAGGCATATCGGGCTTCATAACCTTCTATCTTTGCAATTTCTTTTAGTAATTCTGTATCCCAAGTTTCTCCTAAACCATATGCTTGTGGAAAGGTAGTTGTAGGCAAAGGTTCTTTTCCTTTTCCACCCCATCCTGCTGGGCCTCCTAGAGCTAAGCCATGTAATCCTTCAACATGCCCTGTCCCTTTTACCCCTAACCTAGGAACTTCTGGATTGGTGCTTAAAGCATTTACTTTTTCATCTATTGTCATTAAAGACAATAAGTTATCAACCCGTTTCTCTGTAGCTATTTTAGGGTTTTGAAACGGGTAGTCATAAGACTTTTGAGCTTGTAATAAAGATACTACAAGCCCAAAAGTTATATATAAAAAAATATTTTTGAAAGGTTTCTTTTCCATATCAAATGGCTAATCTATTTTTTTAAATCTAATAGCAACACCACCGCTAGCTCCAAGATGTAAGTTTAACGAATCTGAAGCTTTTACTTCTTTAGTAGATATAGCTACTGAAGAAGGATTGTGAGTTTCATCTGTTCCTTCTGCATCAGCATATATTTTTGCTTCATAAGTAGCTCCTTCCTCTAAAAAGGATAATGAAATTTCAAAATCTCTAGCCTTTTCATTGGTCATACTCCCTAGGTACCAATCATCACTAGCAATATCCTTACGAACGGTTGTAATATATTCTCCTACTTCTCCATTCAATACTTTAGTATCTTCCCAATTGGTAGGAACATCATGTAAAAACTCAAATGCTGGTTGCCCTTCATAATTTTCTGGTAGATCTGCCAACATTTGGATTGGAGAAAATACGGTTACTAATAAAGCTAATTGTTTGGCTGCTGTGCTGTGCACACGTCTGCCTGGATATCCTTGTTTAACCTCAACATCTAAAATTCCAGCAGTGAAATCCATAGGCCCTGAAAGAAATCTTGTAAAAGGTAAAATTGTAGTATAATTAGGAGGATTCCCATCACTCCAAGCGTTATATTCTTGTCCTCTTGCACCCTCTCTAGCCATCATGTTTGGGTAAGTTCTACGCTCTCCAGTGTCTTTTATTGGCTCATGAAACAATACTGTTAAATGGTATTCTGCAGCTTTTTTAAGTACATATCTAAAGTAATTCACCCCAAACTGACCATGATGCCATTCTTTCATTTTAAGTAGTGAACCTACATGACCAATCTTAACATCGTGTATTCCAACTTTATTGTACAACGCAAATGCGCTATCTATTTGCTTTAAATAGTTATCTATATTGGAACCCGTTTCATGGTATCCAATAATTCTAACATTGTGCCTTTTGGCATAATCGGTAACTTCTTCTAAATCGAAATTATCGGCTTCTTTGGTAAAACTAAACTGATGCATTGCATTTTTATACCAATCTGGAGTCCATCCTTTATTCCAACCTTCAATTAAAAGATGATCTATATCAACCTTTTCAGCAAAATCTATATACTCTTTTGCATGTTTAGTGGTAGCTCCTTGTTTTTCACCTTCCCAAAAGGTATATTTTCCAATGTGCATTGCCCACCAAATTCCTAAATATTTAAAAGGCTTAATCCAACTTGTATCCTCTATTTTATTAGGTTCATTCAAGTTTAAAATTAAATATGAAGTAATTAAATCGGTTGGTTTTTCTCCTATTTGAATAGTTCTCCAAGGTGTTTTAAACGATTCTGTAGTTCGAACTTTTACTCCATCTGCCCAAGGCACTAAATCGGTTTTTAAAGTTGTTCCCTCGGTATGCGCTAATGTTGTACTTGCAAAATCTACCAAATTTGCCTCATGAAAACTCAATGACAATCCACTTTTACTCTCAATAGTTAACGGTGTATGCACTGTATCCAACGTACTTACAGGGTCGTTATTGAATAAATATTCATAACGCTGTTCCCCATAAGCTGGAATCCACCATGCTTTCCCGTCGTCTTTCAAGTTAAAAGTTGTTAACTCGTCCATAATGAAAATGCTGTCTTTAATTCCTTGCTCAGGAAAAACATATCGAAAAGCAACTCCATCATCAAAAGCTCTAAATTCAATATTTAACTTACGCTTAGCTTCATCTTTTTCCTGCAATTCAACAACCAATTCGTTATAATTATTACGAATTTCTTTTTTCTCTCCCCAAACCTGTTCCCAAGTATCATCAAAGGTGCGTTCTTTAATACCAGCTATTTCAAAATTAGTATTCAACGAATCTGCATTTTTAAAAACAAATCCCAATTTCGAAGGATTTAAAACTGTTTTTTCTCCATGTGTAACGCTATAACTTGGCGCTCCACTTTCTAGAGAAAAAGAAATCTTGTTTACCCCTTCTGGAGAAGCTACTTCAAATTGTGTAGGCTGCTCTTTTTGGCAAGCTATAGTAACAAGAGCTACCGCCGATGCTATAAAAAATTTAGTTTTCATATATTTCTTTTATTTTATAATACTGAAAGATGTTTTCCCTTGAAGTGGATTATTTTTCAGTTTAAAATTATTCCCTTCTTTAGTTACTTCTATAGTTTCTATTTTTTCTCCCTTCGGAAGATAAACAAGGCCTTTTGCTGTTGTAGTTTCAGAAGAAGCAAATACTTTTAATTTTAAATTACTCCAATCCATATCTTTTGTAGACTGTGCTAAATCGATATGTGGAATTACAGTTCCGTTTTTAACTAATGCTATTATTGGAATATCTCCTGCTTCTATATGGTGCCATCCCCCCTCATATGCTTTTCCTGTTTGGTAATCTACCCAAGTTCCTTTTGGCAAGTATACATCTCTAGACGTTCCATTTTCAAAAAGAGGAGCTACCAACATACTCGAACCAAATAAGTATTCGTTATCTACCAACCAAGAACCAGCATCTTCTGGGAATTCTACAAATAAAGCACGCATCATTGGCAGTCCTTTTTCTGAACTCTCCTTTGCTTGTGCATAGATATACGGCATTAATTCATAACGCATATTATCAGCTTTTCTAAAAGCTTCTAAAAAACTTTTGTTGTATAACCAAGGTTCTGTTGGTGGTTCTCCGTGACTTCTAACATGAGATGATAACATTCCAAATGGTGTCCATCTACGGTATAAATCTTCTGGAGATTTTGTTACAAATCCTCCCACATCATGACTCCAAAAGCTAAAACCACTCAACCCTAAAGAAAGTCCGCCACGTAAGGTTGCCGACATTGCCGTATTGGTAGTAGCTGCATCTCCTCCCCAATGTAATGGGTAGCGCTGACTTCCAGCCCATGTACTTCTAGCCCAAATAAGGGTATATCCTTTTTCTTTTTTAGTAATTTCTGCTACTGCTTTATTATATCGAAGTGGGTATAAGTTATGTTCGTAAAAACCTGTTCTTCCAGAATGATATATTCCGTTGGCAGGAGCTGCCTCTCCAAAATCTACTTTAAAAACACTTACCCCTAAATCAAACAAATGTTTTAGTTTGTTTTGGTACCAAGTTACGGTTGCTGGATTGGAAAAATCTAACACAGCATCTTCATAAGGAATGTTGCCTTTTCTGTCTTTTACAGCTAGGTCGTTTTCAACAATTTCATTAAATAAAGTGTTTTTAGGAGTAAAATAAGGCAATTGCCATAAGCAAACTTCAAAACCTTCATCCTTTAAATCTGAAAGCATTTTTTTTGGATCGTCAAATCTATCTCCTGCAAATTCATAATTATTACGCCAATCAACATCAAACCATCCTGTGTCAAAATGAATTACATCACTAGGTATTTTATTTTTTCGTAATTCTTTAGCCACATCTCTTCCTTCTTTTTCTGAAAAATATGTAATCCTACTCATCCAAAATCCGAAAGACCAAAGTGGAGGCATTTCCGACTTCCCTGTAAGATTAGTGTATTCATCTAAAATATCTTTTGGCTCTCCTAAAAAGATAAAAATATCAGCTTCATCATCTCCTATCATCATTTCATTAGCGCCACTAAAATACTTCCCAAAATCCACAGTAATTGGTGTAGAATGATGCATAAACACACCATACCCTCTACTACTCATATAGAAAGGAATTGGTTTATACATGGTCTCATTCTGAACTCCATTGGCATCATCTGTATATAAAACTACCTTTTGTCCTCGTTTATTAAATTGCGTAAAAGACTCCCCACAACCAAATATTTTTTCATCTGGTTGCAGTGTAAATGCCGCTGAAAAACTTCTGGAATAATCACTATTTTTTCGAACATAAGAAAAAGGTAAAACAGGAGTGTACGTATTAGCTACATCATTAGTATGTAATGTACTTGTAAGTAGTTTCCCGTTTTTATCAAATATTTTTACATGCCACGGATTGGTATGAATTTCTACAGTTCCGTGCGCACTTGTATACCTATGTCCTTCTTTTATTTTACTATACTTCCATTGATCTGGATTTTGTGGAGCTACCCCATCTACCAACATCAAAGATTCCTTTTCTGGATTAAATTGTGGCCCTGATGTCATTTTAATTCTAACAGTTCTATCAGAAATAAACTGAATTTCAAAAGGTAAATTTGGCGACACCTCATACTCTGTTGCAGGAAACTCATTTGCTGGAACCGTATCTGGTTTCATCAGCATATTATTAAAAGCCTGTCTGCTTTGATATTGATATCTTTTATATTCCACTTTTCCTTTTCCCGTTTTTGGATCAAAATCTGCTAATTTATCAGCAAAATAAAAAGTGTTTTGGTAGTCGTAAAAATATTCACTTACATCCACAGGTGCATTTAAAACATCTGCATTTTGTATCTGAGCTTTCCCTTGTTTTATTATCAATAACAGAAATAAAGCTCCTATTGAATATTTAATTAAGTTTCGTTTTTTCATTTTTTTATCGTTTTCAAACTAATTTTTCTATTTTTTATCATTAATGTCCGAGTAAAAATACAAGACCACTTCGCTGTAAGAGAAAAGAACAAAGACTTAATCTTAACTATTACAAAAAGAGTAGCTTAAAGAAACAACATTACTAAACTCCTCTTTTTATTCGTTTTTCTTAATAGCAAGGAGGCTATTTTAAAAATCTCTATTACCCCTTAATATATGTGGAATACAATAAATCCCGTTAACTTTTATCGGACAACATTAATTTTTTATATGAAAAAATTAAGTCTACTCCCATTTATTTTAATTGAAGCGTTATAGTCTCTGTTTCCATCCCTTCTGAAGCTGCCGAAAGTTTTATACTTCCTTTTGTTTTCCCAGCTTGTACAACTACCAAGCATTTACCATTTAGAGCTTTATGCTGTTTGCCTTTAAATGATTCATGATTTGTAGGATCTCCATTAGCTACTGCCACAATTTCCCCATTCCCTCCATCAAGAGAAAACTTTACTAAATTATTGGCTGTAGGTACAAAATTTCCGTTTTTATCAAGAATATCAACTGTTATAAACGAAAGATCATTTCCATCAGCATTTATTGTAGTTCTATCGGCAGTTAATTGTAATTGTGCTGCTGCTCCAGCTGTTTTAATTTCTCTTTCTAAAACTACATTTCCATCTTTTCTAGAAACAGCTTTTAAAGTTCCAGCTTCAAACGGAAGTCGCCACATAACATGTAAGTCTTCTCCTTCTTTTTGTTTAACTCCTAAAGACTTATCATTTAAGAACAGTTCTACCTCATCTGCATTATTATAATATGCCCAAACATCTACTAACTGTCCTTTTTTCCAATTCCAATGTGGTAACAAATGAAGCACAGGCTCCTCGGTCCACTCACTTTTATACATATAATAAACATCTTTTGGAAAACCTGCCAAGTCTACAATTCCGAAATAAGAACTTCTAGAAGGCCAAACATATGGAGTAGGCTCTCCTAAATAATCGAAGCCTGTCCAGATATAAAAACCAGATAAATAATCGTTTTTCTTAATAATCTTCCAAGTCGTTTCGTGCAAAGACCCCCATGGAGTCCTTACTTGATCAAAGGCAGAAACTGTATTGTCAGCATTTCCTTCTGTAAAAACTTTATCCCATCGAACTGGCCATATTTTGGTAGTATCTGAAGGGAAATCGTAATATCCACGAGTTTGTAATCCAGAGGTAGTTTCGGTAGCTATAAACGGAGTTTTTGGAAAATTTTTCTGATGATCTTCATACGTTTGATGCGCATAGTTATACCCAATAATATCTAATGCCCCAGATCCGGCCAAAGCATTTGGTTGGGCTGCTACATCTTCAAACTGAAGAGTTACCTCTTTATTTTGAATATGAATTGGAGGATTCATAGCGGCAGTTACCAAACGGGTAGTATCTAAATCCTTTACTATTTTAGAAAGTTCCCGTCCAATTTCTGCACCACGCTCACTCCATTGTTCAGGAATTTCATTTCCGATACTCCACATAAAAATACTAGCATGATTTCGGTCTCTTAAAATCTGATCTTCTAGGTCCTTTTTATGCCAAAGTTCCCAATCGTTTCCGTAATCAAATTTAGTTTTACTTTTTTCCCAAATATCAAAAGCTTCATCCATTACTATAAAGCCCATTTCATCGCATAAAGCTAGAAGTTCTGGTGCTGGTGGGTTATGAGCCGTACGAATACCGTTCACTCCCATTTCTTTCATAATCTCTAATTGACGCTCTATAGCACGTGTATTTACTGCTGCTCCAAGAGGTCCTAAATCATGATGTAGGCAAACTCCTTTTATTTTTACTGGCTTACCATTTAAAATAAAACCTTTATTTAAATCGAATTCAAACGCTCGAACTCCAAAAGTAGTTTTGTAAGTATCTATAGTTTCTCCTTCAACTTTAATTTCTGTTACTGCTTTATAAAGCGCAGGATTTACATCCGACCATAATTTTGGATTTGTTATTTTAAGATTTTGAACTACATTTTTAAGCGACCCTTTTTCAACATTTATTTCATTTTCTGAAGTTGTAATCGTTTCCCCTTTATAATAAATTGTATTAACAAGAGTTGCCGATTGCTGCTGAAGGGTTTCATTATTAATAGTTGTTTCTATACGTACTTCTGCTGTTTCTTTTGAGACCTTTGGAGTAGTTATATAAGTTCCCCATTGCCCTACATGAAGCTTATGAGTAGTTTTTAACCATACGTTTCTATAAATTCCAGAACCAGAATACCATCTAGAATTAGGTTGATTTTTGTTATTTACTTTAACCAAAATTTCGTTTCGAACATCCCCATAATTTAAATAAGGAGTAATATTATATTCAAAACCAATATATCCATTTGGACGTTTTCCCAAATAATGGTTATTCACCCAAACTTCACTATTGCAATACACCCCATCAAAAACAATAGCAATGCGTTTATCTTTTTTTTCTTCTGCAACTTTAAAAGATTTTTTGTACCATCCTAAGCCACCTACAAGATAAGCGCCTCCGTGACCTGTATGACTTTTCTCATCGAATTCCATTCCGATACTCCAATCGTGCGGAACTTTAACATCCTGCCATTTGGTTATATTGGAGATGGTGTCATTGTCTTGAAGACTATCATTTAAATGAAAAGACCATCCTTCATTAAAATTGATTTTTCTGCTTTGTAGTATGCTTTCATTTTTCAATGAAGAATTGCATGCACTGAAAAATCCAATGCATGCAACAAATAAAACTAACTTAAAATATGAAGTAAAATTCATCTATTTTACATTAAACATACAGACGGAAAATTTCCCATCTGTATGTATATTAATTTATATTATTTAAGGAATGATGTAGTGAAATGACAACCATTCATCTTTGCTTTCATCATAACTAGTACCAAACCAAATCCCTTTAGTTTCATAATCATCATAAGCTTTTACCACTTTAATAATATTTGTAGTAGGATTTAGAGAACTACTTGTATTTTGTATTAAAGTTTCACCATCTAGAGTAATCTCGTTGGTAGTTTCATCTATAGTAAAAGTTCCAGAAGTTTCAACACCACTTTGATTTCTGGTATATGTTTGTGCTCCATTCCATTGGTCAAAACGAATCCAAGAATTACCTGCTATAGCAGTCCAATCATCATTCCAACCCCAATTATAAGAGCTAGAAGCATCTTCTGTCCATCCTATCCCTCCAGCAATCCAATCTATAGGATTCCCAGCGGCATCTATAGTCCAAACTCTACCAGAACCTGTTCCTCCAGTAAGCATATTTAATAACTCCCCTGATTCAAAACTTGGATTGTAACCTTCATCAATTTCTGGTTCTGTTTCTTCAGGCACCCAATTATCGCTATATTCTTTTGAAATGAAATTGAAAACTAACATGGCTGCACCGTCACAATTGTCTTTTCTTAACACTCCTAACTGCATGGTATCTTCAGTTAAAGAAAAAATTCTGATAGAAGCCCAGTTATCAACACAAGCATCATTTTCTGTATTATGAAGCATTTCAGCATTGGTTAATGTAAGTGTATGTGCATTGGCATCTAAATAATAAGTCCCATTTTCTTCTCCTAAAGAAGGCATCATTAAATGATTCACATCCACATAAGGTCCACCGTCTAAACTAAAAGTCATAGAACCATAATCTCCTGCTGCCATTAACCATTGATTTCCTGGCCAGTCTGGACTCCAATTCCAACAGTCTTCACCATAACATCCAGAGTCTCCACCATCCCAAGCTTCGCCATCTTCAAGCCATCCATTATCGGTTCCGTAGAAAAATTGAGGACCTACAAAGTATTTAGACACTCCATTTTCATCTAAATCCAACACCCATGTCTTACTATTTCCTACACCACCAGATAGCATAATCCAAAGAGGATCTTGTACATAATTAAAGTTGTCTTCGGTGACAGAAATTGTTACAGGCTCTGCTTCTACAACACCACCATCTGTCATTGCAGAAAATTTAATTTCATAATCTCCAGCAAATGCAAAATTAATTGTATCTACTGCTCTATTCGATTTTCCAGTACCATAATCCCACACAGGAATTATTCCTGGAGTATTGCTAGTTAGAATTACAGTGTTTCCCCCTGCATCCGTATTGTAGTCCTGCTCTATTTTAAAATCTATGTTGGAAATATCCAATTTAGATCCCATTTCATACTCATGATCCTCACAAGATGTAAATAGCATCCCTAAGAAACATAAGAAGAGACTAATTTTATATATAGTTTTCATCTGTTAAATTTTATAGTTAATTGATTTACCAACCTTCATTTTGTTCCAAAACTCCGTTAGACAAGGTAATCTGAGTATTAGGAATTTGTTGTAAACCTTGACTTGCTTGCACGTTTCCTGCTGAAATAACCTTTGTTGTTTCAACACCTCCATTTAAAACAGTTGTATTAACTGCCAATTCTGCTGCTGCTGTGCCAACACCCTGTCGAAGCAAATCCCAATATCTAACCCCTTCCATAGCAAACTCTAGCCTTCTTTCTTTTAAAATATTTGTTTGATTTGCTGTTAATGGCGTAAAAGCATCTCCAAGAGAGCGTTGTCTAACTTCGTTTAAGTATTGTTGTGCGTTTGCACTACCTAACTCAGCAGCCATAAGAAGTACATCAGAATATCTAATAACAAAATAATCTTGGAATTGACCGATTTGAAAGTTTACAGCTCCATTTTGTTCTGCTGTACTATTACCATCTTCATCAATCATAGGGGTATACTTTTTATTATAATAACCTGTATACTCTCTTTGTTTATCTTGATTTTCAAAAGGAATATCTTCTTCGGAAATTGCAATAATTGTAGCCTCTCTTCTGGCATCTCCATCTGAATAAGAATTATAAAGCTCTGGAGTAACTGTAATTCCCCAACCTCTTCCGAAAGGGTAATAATCAAACTCTCTCATTCCAAACATTACCATCCAATGATTTCCATCGGTATTACCTTCGTAATCACTAGTGTATGTAAACTTCACTGAAAAAACAATCTCTTCATTATCCTCTCCTGCATAGTTTTCTAAAGATGCTGCAGGCCATAAATTGTTAAAATCTTCAACCAATCCATGTCCACTCATACTTATAACATCTTCTAAACCAGCTAAGGCTTGTGCTTGAGACACTACTCCCGCTAAATCTGAAGCTCCATAATAACCTGTATAATAAAGGTATACTCTTGCCAACATAGATTTTGCTGCCCATTTTGTAACCCTACCGCTTTCTACAGAGGTATATGGTGCTGCTTCTAAGTTTTCTGATGCGAAAGACAAATCTTCAGCTATAACTTTGTACACTTCTTCTGGAGCAGCTTGCGGTATGTTCTCTGTAGAAGGTTCAGTCAATAAAGGAACATGACCAAATAAGCGCATCAAATCAAAATACATATAAGCTCTAATAAATCTAGCCTCAGACTCGTATTGAGCTTTCAATTGATTATCTCCTTCCCAATCTATTTGATCCATTTTTTCAAGAAGAGAATTACATCTAAAAATAGCAGAGTAATACTTTTTCCATGTATCGTTATAAAAATCTACATCAGATGGAGATCTCGCTGGATCAAACTCATCTAAGGCCTGATAAGTATAACTATCTGAATTTCCAGTACCACCAAAACAATCGTCCGACAATACTTCTGATGCTAAAGGAAAAGCTAAACCAGCAGCTCCTTCTGCTATTTGCATTCCGTCATAACAACCTACAAGTGCATCATATGCATCGTCTGTTGTTTTATAAAAATTTTGTCCCGTTAACTCTGTTAAAGGCTCTGTGTCTAAATAGTCTTTAGTACAAGATCCTAATGTTAACATTGCTAGGGTTATTGTATATATGCTTAGTTTTTTCATTGCTCTAGAATTTAATGTTTAGTCCCATCATGTAAGTTCTTGGACGCGGGTAATACCCAACATCTACTCCTGAAGAAAAGTTATAATCGTTAGTAGAAACTCCATATCCAACCTCTGGATCCATACCATTATAATTGGTAAAAGTATAGGCATTTAATACCGAGAAATAAACTCTTAACTGACTTGCAAAGAAGTTTTCTTTGTTAACACCCTTGGCAATATCATATCCTAAAGTAATGTTACTTATTCTAAAGAAATCGCCATCTTTTACATAGAGGTCAGAAAATTTTGTAAAGTTTTTATTATCCAATGTTAATCGAGGAATCTCATTAGAAGATCCTGGTCCATGCCAACGGTTTACATATTCCCCTGGGAGATTTCCGTATGCATTAGAAGGGTTTCTGTACGCTTGTACTAGCTGATTTCCTGCAACTCCATTAGTTTGTACTGAAAAATCTAATGCTTTATAATTTGCAGATAACGATATTCCGTAAGTAAGGTCTGGATTAGGGTCTCCTATTTCAGTTTTATCACTGTTATTTATTTCTCCATCTCCATTAGTATCCACATATCTTAAATCTCCAGGCAAAGCAGTTGGTTGGATTTTTGTACCATCTGCACTTCTGTAATTTTCAATCTCTTCTTCTGTTTGAAAAACACCATCTGTTTTATATCCCCAGAAATAGCCAAGAGCATGACCATTTTCAGCTCTATAAAATTCAGGAGAGTTATCCCAAAGTTGATTTATTTCTCCGTGAATAATACCATCTTCGGTAGGAATGTTTCCAACTTCATTTTGATTATACGCTCCGTTAACTCCAATATTATAGCTAAAGTCTTCTCCTATTTTATCTCGATAAGAAATAGCCAATTCCACACCTGTATTGGTAACATCTCCTCCATTTATCCATTTACTCTCTACCCCAGAAGTAGCGTATGTAGGCACACTAATTAACCAATCTTTTGTAGTTTTTTGATACCAATCGAAGTTTACAGAAAGTTTAGACTCTATAAATCGAGCATCAAAACCAAAGTCTAATTGTTCTGAAGTTTCCCATTGAAGTTCTGGATTTGCTAATCTGTTAGGATAAGCTCCTGGTGTTAAAACCCCTTCTTCGCCCCCAAATATATAATTACTTCCACTATAGGTAATAGGAGCTAAATATTGAAAGTTTCCAACATTTTGATTCCCTACTTGTCCCCAACTAGCTCTTAATTTAAAGTAATTTAGTACGTTAGAGTCGCTTAAGAAATCTTCACGAGTCATAATCCAACCTGCCGAAACAGATGGGAAGAATCCCCAACGATATCCATCAGCAAAATTAGAAGAACCATCGGCTCTATATGTAAAATTAAGTAAGTACTTTTCTTTGAAGTTGTAATTTAAACGACCAAAATAAGACATTCTTTTGATAATATTATCTGGTCCTCCAGATAAAGATATCTGTGCCCCATTGGTATTTGTGGCATTACTTAACCAAGCATGCTCTAAATCGTCAAAAACTAAATTTACATTACTTCCATACATTGAAACTCCCTCATATTTATAAGATGAAGTTCCTAGCATAGCCTCAAAATTATGATTGTCTTGAAGATTGAAAGTATAGGTCAATAAATTATCCCAAATAAGAGATTTACCTTCATTCATACTTTGCGATGCTGTAGTAAAATTGCTAAAATCGTATGACGACAATTGATAAAGAGGACTAAAAGAATGTCCTTGAGAAGAGAAGTAATCCAGTCCAAGACTTGTTCTAAACTTCAAATTGTCTGTCAATTTAAATTCCATATAAACATTCCCCAAAAGTTTCTGTGTTTCACTTCCATTTTGGTTTCCATAAACCATAGATGCATATGGATTAGCCATTCCATTTAACCAAACTTCTGAATCTCCAGCTGTATTATAAAAATTTCCATTTTCATCATACATAGGAATTAGCGGACTTGCTTGAAAAGCTCCACGCAAAGCGTTGTTGTATTGTCCTCCAACACCTATTCCATTATTTTTGATATATGCAAAACTTAAATTCTCACCAAAAGTAATTCTCCCATCATATAATTTATGTTCAGAATTAAATCTAAAATTATAACGCTCGTAATTTGAAAGATCAGGACCGCCAACGACCCCTTCTTGATTTGTATAAGACAAAGAAGAAGAATAGTTTGAGGTTTCACTTCCTCCCGTTACTCCCAAAGTATAGTTTTCGGTTTTTGCTGTAGAGAACATTTCGTCCATCCAATCTGTTCCTTCTCCTAGTTGACTAATTTCATCATTAGAAAAAATAGGATTACTACCAGAATTCAATGCAGCTTCGTTTAACAAAGTTGCATATTCGGTACCATTGGCCATGTCCATTTTCTGTTGTACTTCTTGCAAACCATAGTAATGATCAAAAGTAATTTGAGCATGCCCTTTTTTACCTTTTTTAGTGGTAACCAATACAACCCCATTTGCTGCCTGTGAACCATAAATAGCTGCAGATGCTGCGTCTTTTAATATGGAAATAGTTTCAATATCTGCATTGTTTAAATACGAAATATCATTTGTTAAAACTCCATCTACTACATACAAAGGAGAATTATTTCCTGTAGAACCTAAACCTCTAATTACAACATTTAATCCCTCTCCTGGCTGACCAGAAGTTGATGTTATTTGCACCCCAGGAGTTTGTCCTTGCAATGCCTGCAAAGCATTAGTTGTACTTTGCCTTTCTAAATCTTCTCCAGAAACTTGAAGATTTGCTCCTGTTACGAGTTCTTTTTTCTGAACTCCATAACCAATTACTACAACCTCATCAAGTTGTTGCGTATCGGTTTTTAAAGCAACATCTATGGTAGACTGCCCGTTAACAGGTATTTTTTGATTTATAAAACCAATATATGTAAACTGAAGTACGCCTCCTTCTGGTACCTCAATTTGGTAATTCCCATCAAAGTCTGATGTTGTTCCTTTTGTAGTACCTTCTACCATGATACTAGCTCCAGGAATAGGCATTCCATCTTCCGCAGATGTAATTGTACCCTTTACAGTGGTTTGCGATTGTGCATAACTTACTTGTAAAAGGAAAACAAAAAGCAATACTGCTCCTCTCAGAAAATTTTTGTTAAAAAAACGATCTGTTTGTTTTTCCATAATAATTAATTTGTTGTTAGAATAAAATAATCAGTTAGCCAAATAAAACAGTTAGCTACTTAAAAAGCGTTGGCTAGAATTTGTTCAAATAATTCTTGCTTCCCACTTATTTGTTTTGGCTCTCCATTAGCTCTTGCTATTTCACTTAGCTGCTCTAATGAAAGCTCTTTATTTTCAAATTTTGCACCGTTACCAGTGTCAAAACTTTCGTAACGCTGTTTGCGTAATTTTTTAAAATCTGTATTTTCTAAAACATGATCCGCACAAATTAAACCACGTGCAAAAGCATCCATTCCAGAAATATGGGCTATAAACTTATCTTCTAAATCTGTTGAATTTCTTCTAACTTTTGCATCAAAGTTGATTCCTCCTCCTTGAATTCCTCCTCCTTGAAGAATCACTAACATGGCTTCTGTTATTTCGTAAAGATTTAATGGGAATTGGTCGGTATCCCAACCGTTTTGATAATCTCCTCTGTTAGCATCTATACTCCCTAACATTCCATTATCTACTGCCACTTGAAGTTCGTGCTCAAAAGTGTGTCCCGCTAAAGTAGCATGGTTTACTTCTATATTTAGTTTGAAATCGTCTTGAAGACCATATTTATTAATAAAACCAATGGAAGTAGCCGAATCAAAATCATACTGATGTTTTGTTGGTTCCATAGGTTTTGGTTCAATTAAGAAAGTTCCTGTAAAGCCTTGTTTTCTAGCATAATCTTTACAAATGTTAAGGAAGTTTCCTAAATGATCTAACTCACGACCCATATCGGTGTTTAGAAGACTCATATATCCTTCTCGGCCTCCCCAGAAAACATAATTCTCTCCTCCAAGCGCTATTGTAGCATCTATAGCAATTTTAGCTTGCGCTCCTGCATAAGCTAGTACATCAAAATTTGGATTGGTAGCAGCTCCATTCATATAGCGAGGATTACTAAATAGATTAGAAGTTCCCCACAATAATTTTATTCCAGTATCCTGTTGTTTTTGTTTTGCATAGGCTACCATTTCTTGAATTCTATCTTCAAACGCTGCAAGTGTTGGCGCTTCATCTACAACATCTACATCATGAAAACAGTAGTAAGGAGTACCTAGTTTACTCATAAACTCAAAAGCAGCATCCATTTTATCTTTAGCTCTTCCAATAGCATCTTCCTTTTTATCCCAAGCAAAAGTTTCGGTTGGAGCTCCAAAAGGATCGCCTCCTTTATTATTAAAAGTATGCCAATATGCAGTTGCAAATCTTAAGTGTTCTTTTAGGGTTTTTCCTCCTACAACTCTGTTTTGGTCATACCATTTAAACGCTAAAGGGTTGTCACTTTCTCTTCCTTCAAACTTAATTTTGTCTATGTTCTTAAAAAATGTTGATTTCATATGTGCTTACTTTTAATGTTTATAATCTATTTTATATTTTTTTTCCAATCTTGATATATTTCCTGATATTGAGCTACTAAAGTTGCATTAGGTTCTATTTTTTCTAAACATTCTAATCCTTTAAAAGCAGCTTCTATGGTTGAGAAATAACCATATCCATAGGCTGCTCCTCTTGCAGCGCCCTCAGCACCAGAAGTATTGTATAATTCTACTGTTGTATTTGTTGTATTTGCAAAAATTTCTCTAAAAACTGGATTCAGAAATAAATTTGCTTTTCCTGCCTTTACCACTTTTCCTTCCACCCCTACATTACGCATGATTTCGAAACCATAATTCAGCGCAAAAACAATTCCTTCACAAGCAGCTCTTACCATATCTGTTTTCTGATGAATATTAAAATTCAACCCTTCAATTCCAGAAAAAGCTGGCTTATTATTAAAAATACGCTCCACACCATTTCCAAATGGATAAAATCGAAGTCCTTTACTTCCTATTTCGCTTTGCGATGCTAGCTCATTTAATTTGTCATAATCCATTAGGTTCTTCGAATCTTCAGACAATGTTTTTCGTAACCATTGGTATAAAATCCCTGAACCATTTATACAAACCATTACTCCATTTCGTTTTTCTTCAGGAGTATTATTTACATGTAAAAATGTGTTAATTCGGTTATTTGCATCGTAATCATCCGTATTACTAACCCCATACACTACTGCAGAAGTCCCAGCCGTTGCAGCAATCTCTCCCGG
This sequence comes from Galbibacter sp. L-19, assembly GCF_056857615.1. Lineage (NCBI taxonomy): Bacteria > Pseudomonadati > Bacteroidota > Flavobacteriia > Flavobacteriales > Flavobacteriaceae > Galbibacter > Galbibacter sp. L-19. Next base: position 13,286 of record NZ_JBSXNL010000041.1, on the reverse strand, counting down.
ATTTAAAACATTTAAAGACAAAGCATTGTTTGGTTGATCTCCTGCTCTATAATTTATCTGAACATCTTTAGACAGTCCTAATCCTGCTGCTATTTCTTTATCTATAATTGCTTGCTTTCCGAAATTTGAAACTATCTCTGGAATAATTTCTTCTGAAATATCCATCGCTTCTAATATTTCGGTTGCTAGTCTATTTTCTTTAAAATTCCATAAAGCTGCTTCCGATAATCCTGAAGTACTTGTTTGCGCAACTCCCGAAAATTTTGCAGCAATAAAATCGCCTGGAAGCATCATATACTTTGCTTTAGCATACACTTCTGGCTGATTATCTTTCACCCATTTTAGCTTAGAGGCTGTAAAATTACCAGGACTTCCTAGAATTTGTTCCTGACAAGCTTCTGCTCCTATTTTATTATAAATAGACTCGCCAATTGATGCAGCTCTGCTATCACACCAAATAATAGAAGACCGAACAGGATTTAAATTTTCATCAGTTAAAACCAATCCATGCATTTGGTATGCTATTCCAATTCCTTTTATTTTTTCAATTTCAATTTGATGTACTTCTTTTAACTTAGCAATCCCTTCTTTTACATACTGCCACCACATTTCGGGTTCTTGTTCAGCCCAACCATGCTTTGGAGCTTTCATCTCTAATTCAAAATCGGGTACCGATATTGATGCCATACATTTTTCGGTTTCAGCATTTAAAACCGATAGCTTAATTGAAGAACTTCCTAAATCTATCCCTAAAAAATACATAGCTTTAATTTATTTTTGATTCTAAAGTACCCTCTGCCTCCCATATACTTTCCATTTCTTCTAATGTTTTTCCTTTTGTTTCTGGAACAAATTTCCAAATAAAGAAAGCCGATAAGACCGCCATAATACCATAAATCCAATAGGCAAACCCATGATTAAAGAGTTCGTTTAAATGGGAATTATTATTCATCATTGGGAAGGTCCAAGAAACTACAAGATTTGCCAACCATTGCACTGCAACAGCTACAGCCATTACTCCTTTTATTTTGTTAGGGAAAATCTCCGAAAGTAAGACCCATGTAACAGGACCCCAAGAAATTGCAAAAGCAGCAATGTAAAGTAACATTAGGAGTAATGCGGCAATCCCACTACTATCTGCATACAATACCGTTCCTAATCCGAGCATACTAATTGCCATAAAAATACTCCCAATAATCATTAATATTTTTCTCCCAAATTTGTCAACTGTAAACATTGCAACCACCGTAAATAGTAGGTTTATAGCTCCAACTATAATAGTTTGCATCATTGAAGCATCTGTTTCCATCCCCATTCCTTTAAAAATTTCAGGAGCATAATATAGCACTACATTAATCCCTACAAATTGCTGAAAAATAGACAGTAACAATCCTATTATTATAATAGCCCAACCATAACTAAGCCATGGAGCCTTCTTTGTTTTAAATGATTTTTTTATATCCTCTAAAATTTCTGAAGCTCTTGAAGAACCGTTATACTTTGTTAATACAGCAATAGCTGCATCTTCATTTCCTTTTAAAACTTGAAAACGTGGCGTTTTTGGAACTATCAGTAAAAAGAAGAAAAAGAGAATTGCAGGAATACATTCAGATAGAAACATATACCTCCAACCAATATTATTAATCCAATCATCTGCTTGTCCTTTAATAATAAAATAGTTTACAAAATATACTACCAACATCCCGCTAACGATTGCGAGCTGATTACAAGAAACAAGTTTTCCTCTCATGTTGGCTGGTGCCATTTCTGCAATATAAAGTGGCGCTAGCATACTTGCCAACCCTACTCCAATTCCACCAATAATTCTGTAAATAATAAATGTAGTAAGGTTTCCAGCCATTAAAAATGGTAGCTTTTCTGGATATGCAGAACCAAGAGCAGAGATAATAAACAAAAGTGCCGCTACAATTAAACCATTTCTTCTTCCTATTGAATTTGCAATTCGGTCTCCTACAGCAGCCCCTATAATACATCCTACTAATGCACTACTAACCATAAAACCTAAGATAGAATTTCCTAGATTTTCTGATAGCTCATTAGAATCTGATAAAAAATTAGAATAAAGTAAACTCCCTATTAATAAAATAGAGACTACCATTATACCGATAGCGGTTACTTTTTTAAAGAATTTGAAGATGAAAGAACTAAATAATGCAAAAATAACTAAAGTACATATAGTTATTAATCCTTTAAATTCCACAATAGTCTCTGTGGCTATATTTATATTTTCTGATAGCGGACTTACAAAATAGCTTCTTAGCCCTCCTACCGCTCCAGAAATTACTGCAGTATCATACCCAAAAAGTAATCCACCAAGACTAGCTACCGCGGTAATTAAGTATACATTGCTAGGTTTTAGGTTAGTTTGATTGTTCATTAATGGTCATTTAAACTATATCTTATAGTTAATTTGACTACAATACTAATTAAATATTTTTATTTTATCAAAAAAATGTTATTAAAAGTGAATAATTGGTAATAATTTTTATGATAAGATGCCATATAGAAATTATTTTGTATATATGCACTTAAAACTAATCGACCTATTTAAAGATGGTTAAGAAATTTATTGATGAAGAATCGGGGAAAATAGTAGAAGAAAAAGTAATGAATGCTATTACTATTGACTGTGCTATTTTTGGATTTGAACAAGGAAAGTTAGAAGTATTACTTATTCAACACGCAGAAGGAATTAGCAAAGGAAAATGGGGACTCCCTGGAGGTTGGATAAAAGAAGATGAAAGCATAGACAATGCCGCACATAGATTGTTGAGAGAGTTAACTGGAATTTCCGACCTTTATTTGGAACAGTTAAAAGCCTTTGGCGACCCCAAGCGTTTTCCTCTTGGAAGAGTAATTACTATTGGATATTACGCACTAATAAAAAAGGAAGATTATGATGTAAGAGCTGGTTTTACAGCTTCTGACGCTAAGTGGTATAAAATTGATGAGATTCCAAACTTGATTTATGACCACAATGAAATTCTAACTTACAGCCTCCACCATCTAAGAAATAGAGTACGAAATGCGCCTATTGGTTTTAACCTACTACCAGAAAAATTTACATTACTGCATTTAATGCAATTGTATCAAGAGATTCTAGGAGTAGAACTTGATAAACCTAATTTTAGAAGAAAGATTTTAAAGATGAAACTTCTTGTTGACCTTAAAGAAAAACAACAAGATGTGTCTCATAGAGCCGCAAAACTATATAAGTTTGACCCTGAAATATATAATAAACTGACAGAAAAAGGCTTCAATTTTGAAATGTAACTAAAGTTATAATGATATATCCCACTGCAATCTAAATCGGATTTTATCATCTACATTCCCATCTGCAGTTTCATAATCAAAATGACTTACCTCTAATGTTAGTTTGTTTTTATGCTTGGTAAAAAACCAATTAAAAGCCAACGTTTTTTCATGCTGAAAATTAGTATCTAAACTAGTATCAGGTTGATATCTAGCATATCTAGCAGCTACCTCTAAAGGTTTTGGCCACCAATTAATACTTGTATGTGCTAAATATCCCGCTTGTAAATAAAAGCCTTCTAACTTAGTCTCGGCATCATTGTCAAGTTTATTAATTATATTTTTATGATGCCATTCTGATTGCCAACTAAAACCTTTGTAAACAAATGCAGTTTCTATATTATATTGATTAACACGATATTCTCCAACCTCTTCCTCCTCAAAACCAACTAAAGAACCTCCTCCAGATTGCGAAAACCTAGTATACGGACTCCTATTTGTTACTCCAGCAATAGCTATAATGGCTGCAGGCTTTTCATGCAGTTCTATATCACTTCCTTCAAAACCCAAATCTTCCCCTAATAAGTTCCATTGAAACCTTCCAAAATACATTAAATGCTCATCGTCATTAACAGTTACGCCTCTTCCAGAACCTGTTAGTACTGCCGCCCAATAACTAAAATCTAATAATTCCTTCCCTCCTCTAAGTCTTCCATACAATTCTACACCTTGCTGCCTATCTACCGTAAATGGTCTATTTAGAATAGAACGATCCATGGTTTGCTGTTCTCCACTACTTATTCTACGTTCCCTAGAATATTCTATTTTCCATTGTCCTACTTTAAGATTAAGCCACTCCCATTTTTCAATCATAATTCTAAAATCGAGTAAATTAGACCTACTTAGTTCGTATTCCCAATAGTATTTAAGCCACGTTTGATAGGCGTTTCCTCCTACTTTTAAACGTGCTCTATTTATTTTAAACAAATTTGTATTCTCATCATCATAATCATCAAAAGTAACAGGGTCCTGATCGTCTGGAGTAGCAAAACGGAATTGTAGCCTACTCTGGATTTGTAATAAATACCTATTGTCTGTAGATTTAAATTCAAAACCCTTAAATCCATAATCTATTTTCCATTTCCGAATGGAATCTCTTTCTACTTCTTGAGCATTTATTTTGCTGAAAAAAAAGAGAAAAAAACTAGTTAGAAGAAGTAATCTGAAACTTTTTATCATTCGTTTTTCTAAAATTATAAATGTGTATTTCTACACATTGCCAATACCTTTTAATTGTACTCTTAAAAAAGAAAATCTAATGAGGTTTGTAAAGGGGAATAGATTTATAAAATTAGTAATTAGAATTAATTTATTCTTTAGAAAGCTCAGAAATTGTTCCATCATAGGTAATAAAATCTCTTTGAGAACTATTTACAGAGAGTGAGGTTTTCTTATTTGGAAAAACTAAAAGTGTAACATTAAAAGATTCTGCGCCGTTATTGGCTGTGAATTGAATTTTATAACGTTGTTTATTTTCAATAAAATCTACTTGCATATCTGTAATTTCTTGCTCAAACTGGATTCCTTCCCCGTCAGAATTATATCCGCCTCCCATTTGACGTTCTCCATAATACGGCAAAAATGCTTTTGCAGAATCTCCTTTTATCTCCAAATAATTTGTGTTTCCAATTAAACTGATGCGTTGCATATTGTTTCCTGGGCCTAAAATTCCGCTATTCCCCAACTGAACCATACTAGAACTCACTTGCGGCATAGCCCATTGATTCTCTACTTTAAATTTTTTATCCTTAATTAAAGTTTCTACTTCTGTAAATTCCTTAGCAGTAGTTGCCGAGTCTTGCGCTCCACCACAAGCAATTAAAAGCAACAAAATACAAGAGCTCAAAAAAATAGTAGTATTTTTCATCTTATTAATTTTCTCTACAAGTTAAGAAATTCCACAATCATTTGAAAGTGAATATTTCATTCACACATTTCAACTAAAATAGTATTTCTATATCCATAAACAGAAACAAGCCGCTAAAAATAATAAGAAAAATGTTTGCAAAACTGATGAATAAAGTACCTTTGCCATTGTGAAAATTTGGAAAATTATATCGCTTTTTATTTTAGGAGGAATTATTTATTTAAATTCTTCTAAAACTGATATTGATCATTTTGAGAAAATTCAACTTCCATTATCTCAAAATTCTACAGAAAATATAGCGGTAGGCATTAAATACCAAGGCGTTGCTACGCTCCAAACAAGAAACAATATTGAGTTTTTTGAAAACCTTAATATTAAATTACACAAACTCAAGTTTAAATTTTTAAACTATATAACTCTCGGAATAAGTGTTGCAAAATTTAATCCTTTATACATTGGAGCTAAATTTAACCTATCACACTTCTTAATAAAAGTTATTATTTACCCTTTCCATTACCATTGGTGAAGTTTTATATAAAGTTTTAATCCATTTCGACTTAGAGCCCTTCGGTAAACTCAGGACAGGCTCTGGGAAATAAAACCCTCAATGAGGGATTCAATTGTTTTTATCTAAAAAACACTAAAACAATTGATCTTGTCACTATTAGTTAACGCATTAATATTGGCTATAATCTTTTATATAAATTTTAAATTAATAGCAATGGATACATCTTCCATCCTATGGGGAACAGTTACATTAACTGTTTGCCTTGTTCCTTTATTGCTTTTAGGAAAACAAATAAAAAAAGCCTCTAGAAAATTATTAATTCCAATTTTGGAAGAAGCTAAAAATAATAATGGCGTAATCTCTGTTCATGAAATGATTTCTGATGTATGTTTTGCGTTAGATGAAAAGCAAAATACACTCTACTATTATAGATCTACAAAAGAAATTGAAGAATTAAAAAGCTTCAATTTGAACGAGGTTGAAAATTGTAAAATAGAGATTATAAGAAAAAGTGAAAATAGAAAAAGTAACGCTGCTATTGTAAAGGTTTTTCTTGAATTACATTTTAAAACTTCAGCAATAAAAAAGCTAGTAATTTTTGACCTTCAAGAATCTACTCAACTTATTCCTGAGGTTCTTTTTGCTGAAAAATGGAATAGAATTATTAATTCCAAAATATAATTAACTATAAAAAAAGTCGTCTGGAAGAATATTCTTCAGACGACTTTTAAAATCAAATTTCAAACTAATTAATTATTCCGCAGGGTCAAGTTTACTTATTGCAGTAATTACTCCCCCATTTACTTCTAATCCTTTTGTTGCAGTAGCACTTGCTACATCTATATTATAAATAGCACTTCCAGTTTCTGTGGTAACTCCAACATGCACTGTACTTTTATCTTCAGAAACTAAAATATCCATTCCTTTTGTTACATTTAATATGGCTTCAGCTGCTGGCATTCCACTTACAAATGTTAGCGTTTTGTTGTATAAATCTATCACATAAAATAAATTACCTGTTTCATAAGCAGATGTTTTTTCATCTCTTAAAATCCCTATTGCTTTACCATTTCCAACATATTTATGATCTGCAATATAAGCACCACCAGCCGCTGCTTCTATATCAAAATAATAATCGTCAAAAGCTGTGGTACCACTTTTAATTCTAGTAATTGCAGATGGTTTTGTAGAAGTTAACTCTCCATTAGTAGTGGCAACTGCTGCTGAGAAAGCATAAGCATCTCCATTTTCATCAACAGAAAGTCCGTTATCAAAATACCTTCCTATATAACTTGTACGATCGTCGTGAATAACCGTTTCTAATTCCATTTCTGGATATGAATACACAGCAATATTAGCTTCGTTAGGATACTCAGTTCCAAAAGTATCATTACAACATCCTTTAACTGTAAAATAAGGAAGATACACCTTATCTCCCACTTGTGTAATCCAAGAGAAAAATGCTATTTCACCATTTTCTTTATTGGCTAGCTCTTGAGTGTTGATTTGCCCTTCTGCAGTAAATTGAGAAGTTTCTGTATCTAATTGATACCAATAAGCAATTGGAGACTCGGCACTTCTTGATATTTTAATCATTAACACATCATCATTAACAGCTCCAAAAGCTTGTACTGTTTCCGACTGAAAATCGGATATTTTTTCCAAAGTACTTTCCCCACTTAATTCATACGTGGTAACTGCTCCTGGATTTCCTTGCCCATATAACAAACTAAAAAACTTATTATTTGTAGTTAAATAGTAACGGTACGTTCCATCTTGTTCTATTCCATTTCCTTCTGTAGTAATGCTCCCTTGAGATAAATCGTCTGTAGTTAAAATATAATCTGCCACCCCTTCCGAAGCTGTTGGAGTTGCGGTTATAATGTACTTTGATGTTGCATCTGGATTCTCTGTTCCTCCATCTGGATTTCCAGAATCGTCATCACTACATCCTATTAATAGTGAAGCTCCAGCAAATAATAGACTGAAAAAATAAGTTGATTTTTTGATCATTTTAAATAATTTTAAACTAAAATTTATACTTAACTCTATTGTTTAATTGTTATAATGCACTTAAATAGTTTATCTGTATTTATAATGCTAATAGCGGTTATAACGCCACTGTTTTCTTATAAAAAAGTGTATTTTATTTTTCCTGTAATGCTTCTTCCTGGCTTTTGTAAACTAAAATTATCATACAATTCGGCATCAAAAATATTTCTACACTCTAGCGTAAATTGCAGTTTTTCGTTGTATGTATAGGTTGCATTTAAATCGTGTGAAAGTTGTTCAGGAATATCAAGTTTATCCGAGCCTAAGCTTGGCCAATACAAGTAAAAAGCATGCACATAAAGCATATTATAACCTATACTCAATAAATTCCCCTTTCCTCCTACATTCTCGAAAGTGTAGCTTGCATCTGCATTTCCATAGAGATAGGGCATGTTTGGAATTCTGTCTCGATACACTATGCTTTCGGTAGTTTGTCCTTCTTCGTATTTGGTATTATTTCTTAAATCTTGATATGTTAAATTAACCCCTGCATTAAAATGTCTAGCGCTTTGGTATCTAACTTCAGCCTCTACACCTAAATTGGTTACACTCCCTAAATTATCCATAACTTGCATGGTTTGGTTATTATTAAGTCGTGGACGGATAAAATCGCTCGCATCTCTATAAAATCCATTTAGATTGAAATTTATTTGATACTCGTTATGTAAAGCCAACCAATAGCTAGCTCCTAAATTATAGTTATAACTGTGCTCAGGTTTTAGGTCGATATTTCCTTGAAGGTTGATAACATCTCCGTATAATTCTTCTGAATCTGGAAGACGATAACTCTTTTCAAAAGAAGCTTTCATTTGAAAGTTTTCATTAAAAAAGTGAGAAACTGCCAAGCCATATCCGAAGAAATTATAAATATTAATTTGGTCTCTATAAGCTACATCACCATAATCTCCAGTAGGGTTATAGGATTGTGAAAATTTATTTTGCTGAAAATACTGTTTCGTAAAGGCAGATGCATTCCAATTTTCCGTTTCATATGCATAACTCAATCCTAGAATATTTTTTAATGTTTTTCTAGGCTGTTGGTAAGTATCGTTATTCGGATTTAACTCATCTTCTCCTTCTCTATTAAAAGTATTTAAAGTATTCCCTAAAGATATTCGGTGTTTTTCTGCAATTGTATAATCAAAAGCAGCGGCTCCAACCCCATTATTATTTCTATATTTATATAAAGAATATGATCTTTCTCCTCCTGGCCCTTCATACTCTTTATACTCTCCAAACCAATTATACCTTCTATGGAGCGTATCTATATTTTTTTCTTGTCCTAAATTGTAATTAGCATTGATTCTAACATTTAATCCTTCTACTAAAAAATTCTTCTTTTTATACTTTACGCTTGGCATAATTACATTCCCTCTTCTATGCCAGCCCCCAAATACACTAACAATTCGAGCTCCTGTTTGAATTTCTCTATAATTATTCCCTAGTGTTATTCCGAATAGCAATTGGTCTGCATACGATTTATTTACAACCCCAAAATTTGCTATCACTGTTTCGTTATGATATTGATCGTGAAAACGTTTTACTGTTTGATTTGGGTAATACTGCCCTGTATTTATATCGGCTACATCCACATTTACTTTATATGAATTGTCCGAAAAGTTTTGATATGCATTTAATTGTGCTGTAAATCCGTTTTTAGCAACATAAATAGCATTGACCATTGACCTATGAGTATTAAAAGACCCATACGAATACGAAGCATCTAAATGATTTTTGCTGTACGCATTTGTAATAATATTTACGGCACCTCCTAAAGCATCAGACCCTAAACCTACTGGAACAACTCCTTTATAAACTTCTATTCTTTCCGCAAGATTTATAGGGATATTATTTAATTGAAATGAGCTTCCGAAGTTATCCATTGGGACTCCATCTATAAAAAAACGAACTTGCTTTCCTCTAAAACCATTAATCGAAAAATTCATCTGAGACCCTACTCCTCCACTTTCTCTAACTCTAATTCCCGACACCCTATCCAAAGCGTGCCCCAAATCTAAAGTTGTATTATGCAGTTCTTTTGCATCTACCACACTTACATTAAAAGCCTTCTCTCTAACTTGATTTACTATACTTTGTCCAGAGACAACAACCTCATCTAAATCGTAAGAAGATTCCTCTAACTGTAGAGCTACATTTACCGTTTCTCCTTGTTTTAAATTGACTGAAATTTCCTTTGCTTCAAATCCTAAATAAGAAACTTTCAAAGTATAGCTTCCACTCTTTGCATTTGTACTTAAGTTGTAAACCCCATCAACATTAGTAGTCACCCCTTTTAACAGTTCTTCAATCACAACAGTAGCACCAGCTATTGGAGCTCCCTCACTATCGTTTATTGTTCCTGTAACATTTATATTATTACTTTGTGAAAATGCCGTTAAGGAGCAAATTAATAAAGACAAAAGCAGTATTTTGTTCATGCAAACAATTCGCATATTATTCTTATTTAGACTTATTAAAAATATAATTTGCGCAAAAGTACCTATATGAGCTACTGAAATTAATACGCAAAACGGATTAATATCTACGCAAAAGGGAATAATTAAATTTGGTTGAAGAAAGTGTTATTTCCTTTTCATTTTAAACACAACAGTTATAGAAATTAATGCCACAATAAGCCAGAAAAGGTCTATTATTAATATTTGAGAATACCCATTAGCATAAGACACCCAAGGCCAATTTCCTGTCTTAATACCATTAGAGATTGGAATAAGTAAACTAAAAGCTGCACCAGTAATTAGGCATACCTTATTGGTAAAATAATTACTCTTTTTAAGAAGTAGTAAAACACTAAAAATAAGCCATGTCCAAAAGAACGTTTTATTGATAAAGCTATTTCGAGCCCCATCAAAGTCGTCTGCAAATAGCTTAACAATTACAAAAGTGAGTGCAGTAACTGGAAATAAACTTAAACAGCCTACCATATATATTTTAACCAGCCAAGTATTGAAACGCTTTTTATGTTCGGCTACATTCTTTTTATCTCTAGCAACAAGCCAGATAAGAACCCCAGAAATAATTACAAAACAGGTTATAAAACCAAGAATTAAATAAATCAATTTCATTCCATACCCTCCATAATCTCCAAAATGAAGCCTTTTTATAACATCATTTGCACCTTCTACGTAGGAAATATCATTGTAGGGATCTTTTGTACTTACCAGTTTTCCGTCGTTCACGTTAAAAGTTTGATATCCCGTTCCTACAAAGCCATCGGTAAACTTAGGAGACCCCATTACTTGAACATGCATATTTTCATTTCCGTAATTAAAAACTTTAAAGCCATTAATTTCAAGATTTGGCCATTCTTGCTTTGTTCGTTTTACAAATTCGTTAAGAGAAAAATCTTTTTGTAAAGGACTTCCATTAAATGCATATTCCTCTACTTTCTGACTCTCCATTGCTTTTTGCATTTCCCGAGGATTATCATCAAAAAGTACTTTTTGTACAGGAGGCAACATTACTGTATAACCTATAATTAAAAAAGCTCCGGTAACGGCAAAAATAAATTGATACGGTAATCCTATTAACCCTAAAGCAACATGAGCATCTGTCCAAATAGTTTTTAACTTAGCCTTTGGACGGAACACATAAAAACTAGATACTATTTTTTTCCAATGAACAAGTACCCCCGTAACCACTGCAAACAGGAAAAAGAAGGCAACTATTCCTGCTAAAAAATATCCAGACCTCCCAAAGAAGTTTAATTGTGCAAAAAAGTGAAGCCTATAAAAAAACTCTCCCAGAGAATATCCAGATGCATAATCGGTTTTGGAATAATTATCCATATCCAAATAAAAGAAACCTCTTCTTCTTCCACCTCCTTTTTCGGTTACTATGGTTGTATCTTTTGGTGGCGTCATAAAAACACCTATTCTTCTTTCAAAAAAACGCTGAGAAAAAGTTATATCTCTACTATAAAGCGTATCATGCTGCTTTAATGAATTTAAAGCCGAATCAAAATCTATATGCTCAAAATAGCCTTCTGCTATTGGTTCATTCCGCTCCCACGCATTTATTTCATCTCTTAAAAAAGAAATAGAACCCGTAAAAAAAATAAGGTATAATAAGGCGCTTATAAAAATACCACTGATGGTATGCGTATGAAAAAGAACATTGTAAATTCTATTCGACATGTAAAAAATTATAATGAATTAATATTTGAGCTGAAGTATATTATTACGGAAAGAATAAGGGTAATTGACAGATAAATCCCCCATATTTTCCATCCGCTTTTTGCTAAAAAAGCAACAATCATTAATGCAGCCCAAAGCATAAAACCTGCATAACGAATTGTAAACATAATAGCTCCAAAGTCAAACCAAAGCGCTAAAACCATATGGAATGCCTCTGTTATAATAAAACCACCCACAAAACCAGCAGTTATTTTTAAAAATCGTTGAAGAGGAGACTGAGTTAAATATTTTTTATTTGCAGGCATACTATAAAATGTTTATTTCTAACAAAAGGGCTAAAATTCCAATAACTACAATACTCTTAAGTGAGAAAAACCTTATAGGACTAATTAAAATTATCAGACTAGCTAATGTCATCAAAACAACAAAAAATGAAAAGATTCCACTTCCCCACCCTAACAGATAAATATCTAATAGAAGCCCTAAAACAATTAATAATATTCCTATATATTTTGATTGAGAGGCGTTAGCGTGTCCCCATTTATAGATACCTAATTCACTCCTATAATCTGCTCTTTTGGAGGTGATATATAAAAAGTAAAATCCGATAAAGATTAAAAAAATAGATACTGTAAGCATGAGTTGGAGGTTAGTTTATACTTTTAATCACTTCTTTTTTAGCTTCTTTTTTAGTTCCATCAAACCCTTGAACTCCACCAACAGTTGTATATTTCATTACATATTTTTTGTCTGGAAAAATACGTTGGTAAGCACTCTGACACATTACTGCTGCTTCATGGAAACCAGAAAGAATTAACTTTAATTTTCCAGGGTATGTATTTACATCGCCAATAGCATAAACCCCCGGAATATTGGTAGAATAATCATACGCATTATTCACCTTTATAGCATTCTTTTCTATCTCCAAGCCCCAATTTGCAATTGGCCCTAACTTTGGTGACAATCCAAAAAGTGGAATAAAATTATCTACCTCCACATGAGATTCGCCATTTTTAAGATGTTTTACGGTTACCGCTTCCAATGCATCTTCTCCATGTAGCTGCGTTATCTCTGCTTCGGTAATTAACTCTACTTTTCCTTTTTTAGAAAGTTCTGCTACTTTTTCAACAGAATCTAAGGCACCTCTAAATTCATTTCTTCGGTGTACTAAATAAACTTCCGAAGCAACATCGGCTAAATAAATAGACCAATCCAAGGCAGAATCTCCACCTCCAGCTATCAATACTTTTTTATCTCTGTAAACTTCTGGGTCTTTTATAATGTAAGAAACCCCATTATCTTCATACTTATCTATATTTTCTAACTGTGGCTTTCTAGGCTCAAAACTTCCTAATCCTCCAGCAATTACAAC